>NZ_MDGN01000048.1:0-943 GCF_002742365.1 Maribacter sp. 4U21 | reverse complement strand
ATCACTTTCATTTAAATCTACATCGGCTTGCACCGCTGCGATGGCCGCATCGGCATCGGATTCGTTCAGGTCCACATCTGCCTGTACCGCGGCGATAGCTGCGGAGTCATCGAGAGCGGAGATATCCGCGGATAACGTGGTTCCACTTTCGGTAACGTTCAGGTTGGTACCGTCAAAGGTGACCGCGGAGATATCGTCGTCCGTTGTGATGGTTGCCACTTGGGTATCGACATAGGTTTTAACCGCGAGTTCCGTAGGGAAGAGGGTGTTGGTACCGTCCGCTAGGGTAACGTCGGTTGACTTGTTGGTACTGTCCTCTTTAAGGGCGATAGCCGCATCAGCATCGGATTCGTTTGCATCCACATCGGTCTGTACTGCTGCAATGGCCGCGTCGGCATCACTTTCATTTAAATCTACATCAGCTTGCACCGCTGCGATGGCCGCATCGGCATCGGATTCATTCAGGTCCACATCCGCTTGAACGGCCGCAATGGCTGCGGAATCATCAAGAGCGGAGATATCCGCGGATAAGGTGGTTCCACTTTCGGTAACGTTCAGGTTGGTACCGTCAAAGGTGACCGCGGAGATATCGTCGTCCGTGGTGATGGTTCCCACCTGTGTATCGACATAGGTTTTGACCGCAAGTTCCGTAGGGAAGAGGGTGTTGGTACCGTCCGCCAGGGTAACGTCGGTGGACTTGTTGGCACTGTCCTCTTTTAAAGCGATGGCTGCATCGGCGTCACTTTCGTTTGAATCCACATCGGCCTGTACCGCTGCAATGGCCGCATCCGCATCACTTTCGTTTGAATCCACATCCGCCTGTACGGCAGCGATAGCTGCGGAATCATCGAGAGCGGAAATATCCGCCGATAACGTGGTTCCGCTTTCGGTAACGTTCAGGTTGGTACCGTCAAAGGTGACCGCGGAGATATCGTCGTCCGTG
>NZ_MDGN01000047.1:0-15784 GCF_002742365.1 Maribacter sp. 4U21 | reverse complement strand
AATAGAATAGGAGTTATTAGACGATTCTTCCCTAAGAAAACGGACCTTAATCAAGTCTCAATAGAGAGAATCAAAGAAGTGGAATTATTACTAAATTACAGACCTATTAGAAAGTTTAACTATTACAACCCTATTGAAGTCCTAAAAAATAAGTGTGTTGCACTTATGGATTGAACACAGCAATAAACCAATACCTTTTTTTAATCAATTAATTGCAGTGGCTTAAAGTCCAGTCTTTTTAGTCTTTGGTTTCATTACAGTTAAGCTTTACTTCTTTAGAGTAAAGTACTATAACTACCAAATGGTAATTTTGAGCAATCATAAAAACACTCGTATGCCTGTTATTGGAAGTCTTATTAAAGGAATCATTGATGTAGCGGATAGGGTCACTGGAGATTCTAATCCGGTACAAGAGCAGGAAGATGTTCTAACCTCTTTGTTAAAAAAAGCGATTGATACCGACTTTGGAAGATATTACAATTTTAATGGCATCTTCAGCGAGGACAATACTTATGAAGTTTTTAAAAGTAAGGTGCCTTATTTTGACTATAATTCTATAAACCAAAGGTGGTGGAGTAGACTTCACGACGATGTGGAAGATGTTACTTGGCCAGGAATTCCAAATTATTTTGCGCTAAGTTCAGGTACCACGGGAAAGACCAGTAAACGTATTCCTGTAACCGAGGATATGATTAATGCTATCAAAAATGCCGGAATTAAGCAAGTACTTGCCCTAAGTAACTTTGATATTCCTGCAGATTTTTTTGAAAAAGGTATCCTTATGCTAGGGAGCTCTACGGACTTAATAGAAAAAGACGACCATTTGGAAGGCGAGATTAGTGGAATCAGTGCTAGTAATATTCCTTCTTGGTTCCAAGGGTATTACAAACCCGGTAAGGAGATTGCGGAAATACAAGATTGGGATAAGCGAGTAAAAAAGATTGTAGAAGAGGCACCCAATTGGGATATCGGCGCACTTAGCGGAATACCCTCTTGGATAGAATTGATGTTGAAAGAAGTTATTAAAGGACATGGTTTAAACCATATCCATGAGATATGGCCCAATCTTGAAGTCTATACCTCTGGAGGCGTGGCTTTTGGCCCCTATGAAAAAAGTTTTAAGGCCCTTTTGGGTAGGCCTATAACCGTTATTGACACGTATTTGGCCTCGGAGGGATTTATCGCTTTTCAAAATAGGCCAGAAACGGATGCTATGAAGCTTGTGACGGATAATGGTATTTTCTTTGAGTTCGTCCCTTTTAAAGCGGAATATATTAATGAAGATGGTTCGCTAATCCAGGACGCGCCAGCAGTAATGCTGTCAGATGTTGAAGAAAATCAGGATTATGTCCTAATCATGAGTACTGTTTCGGGCGCATGGCGCTACATGATAGGGGATACAATTGAATTTACTGATGTGTCCAGAGCAGAAATTAGGATAACGGGCAGAACAAAGTTTTTCCTGAACACGGTTGGCTCACAGTTACCCGTGAACAAGATGGATGATGCCGTGCAGCATCTGGAAAAGGAGTTTAATTGTACTATACCTGAGTACACCTTATGCGCTAAAAAGTACGACGATGGTTTCTATCATACGTGGTATCTTGGGACTACCGCTAAGTTGAATGAGACAGCAGTTGTTGAAGCTCTTGATGGCGCTCTAAAAGAGGCGAACAAGAACTATAAGGTAGCACGGTCTAAGGCCTTAGAAGGAGTTAAGGTACACTTGGTACATCCTGAAGTTTTTTATGCTTGGAACGATGCAAGTAAGAAAAAGGGAGGCCAGGTTAAAATGGAGCGGGTAATGGGCGAAGAAAAGTTTGGTGAATGGGGGGAATTTGTAGCTAATCAATAAACTACGATGAGCCTTCTAGAGGTAAATCGCGTTCTTCCACAAGCGTCATTATCTCCTCGGGAGATAGGTATAAATCCTTAATGCGCTCCACATATTTTTTAGAGAGTCCGGCTTTTTTGAGTATGAATTCTTTAGTGGCGAGAATATATTTTTCCATACCGTGAGCTACCGCAAAAGTATCGGCTCTGCGCTCCGCTCCTCTTATGTAATTTTTTGAAAAAAGATATCCTATACCAAAACCGATTAAATTCAGTCCGCTTCTTTCTTTAAAATCCAACACATGCCCTAGCTCATGACCCAGCCAACCAATCATGATATCAGCAGGCATTTCCGCAGTTTTTATGACCTTTCCATTAATGACTATTTCCTCGCTGATCAATATTTTATATCCACGCTTTTTCCTGGATTTGAATAGCTGTCCAAAAACAGGTTGCGCTTGCATTGTGGACTTCCTTATTTTTCTCTTAAACTTAAATTCTATGGGTGTATTTGCCAATTCTGGATAATGAGAAAGAGCAACCTTTGCTTCTTCGTATATTTCTTGGGGTATGATGTGTTGCGCTTGCGTTTTCATAGTAAAAAGAAAAGTAAAAAAAAGTTTAAATAGTACTAGGATAGTTGAACGATACGTCATAACAGTGGACTAAAAAATTTAGCCAAGCCTTCTACGAACTTTGTAAGGATAGGTCTATTTTTAAAAGCAACATATTCTAACTGTATCTCTTTTTTACAATGTGATTTAAATAATTCTGCAATGGTTTTAGCTATTACATTGTCATAAACTAGGGCATTGGTTTCAAAATTATGCTCAAAACTTCTATAGTCAAAATTTCCCGAACCTACTGAAGCCATTCTATTATCTATTACAATGACCTTGCTATGGGAAAAATCTGGGCGCAGGTAAATATTTACCCCTACTTGAAGCAGTTCTTCAAATCTTGAAAACATACTATATTTTGCCAAGAGGGAGTCAGATTTTTTTGGTGCCAATAAATTTACTTCTATTCCACTTAGCGCAGCAATGCGCAAAGCTTCTAAGACTGGTGCCCCGGGTATAAAATAGGGATTGGCAATACAGATGCTTTTTTCAGCAGCATTGATCATAGCCAAATATTGCTGCATTATAGAAGGATACTTGGAGTCCGGGCCGCTGGAGATAATTTGGGCGACATGTTCACCTTTGACAGCAATTTTAGGAAAACAAGCATCCTCTGCCATTAGTTTCTCCTTGGTGGCAAAATGAAAGTCTTTAACAAATACGCGTTGAAGGCTATTCACCGCAGGCCCCTCGATTTTAAGATGTAAATCTTGCCAAACGCCTAAATCTGAAATAGGTTTTATATACTTGTCGGATACATTGTAACCACCTGTAAAACCAATGCTGCCATCGATGACTATAATTTTTCTATGATTTCTATAGTTCAGGGTGAACAATAAATTCCCAAAACGAATAGGCATCGTAGAACTGGCCTTCACCCCAAGGTCCCTGAATCTCTTGACCATCTTTCCGCGCATTTTTGAGCTTCCAAAGGAGTCGTAGATCATTCTTATTTCAACTCCTTCTTTTCGTTTCTTTTTAAACAGCTCATAGAAGGTGTCCAGAAGTTCACCTTGTTCTAGGATGTAATATTGAATATGTATGGATTCTTTGGCATGCTCGATAGCTTCGAAGATAGATTTAAAAGTTTCCTCGCCAGTATTGAGCAAGGTAATTTTATTGCCTTCATAGGGGGCAAAGTAGCTGTTCTTACGGATGAGATTCGCGATTCTATCATTGGCGGAACTATTAAACTCGTGAACGCTATGTTTGCCATTTTTGAGTTCTTTGTAGGTTTCGGAATAATGCTTTCTTTTTTCCGTCTGACGCAGTTTGAAAAGTTTAAACTTTCTTCTGTTTACTCCGAAGAGGTAGTACAACAAGGCCCCTGCAAAAGGTAGGGTGAAAACGGCCAAGATCCAACTAACCATTTTAGTTGGGCGAGAACCGTAGAATATAATATTTATGGCACTCCATACAGAAATAAATAGGTATGCAATAAGAATATAAGTATTCATGTTTACGGGTATCTAAAGCCAATATAGGTCTTTTTGGACATACATTTTTCTTAAATAGCATTCTGGTCAGTATTGATTTGAAAAGAGTTAATAAATTCCCTTCTTAAACCTTAGTTTACTATAAAAACAAATTATGGGAAGCATAGCAAAAGATAGTAGACAAATTACATTTTTTTATAATTCGGAGAGTTCCTTGGGTAAACAGATCAATGCCTACGTAAACTCAGCGGAGAAAGAAGTGCTTGGCGTTGATGTTAGTAAAACCAAGGTCACAGCAAAACAATGGGCAGAAATCGCTGACGGACTAGAGAAAAAAATTTCAGAGCTAATTGACCAGGACCATCCTGATTTTAAATCAGAATATGGAGAGGATAGTGTTGATCTTGACGAAAAAACATGGTTGCAGTTGCTGGAAAAGAATCCCAAAGTTCTTAAAAATCCAATTGCAATAAATGGCAACCAACACATGAACTTGGATTCCGCAGCTGCATTTAAGAAGTACATTGAACCCGATAGTGCAGGCCTAGAGAAAAATTAGGTATTTTGAAATTAAGCAGGTATACAAAGCGAGCCGTAACGGGTGGGGCAATTTCAATGATGGTCATGCTCTTGGGTACTTTTCTGTTAGGTGAATTAAGTGGCTACGAGGCAAAAGCCTTGATTAAAAACTCTGTTTCTGGTATCAATACTTTATGTAATACCATTGGTTTGGCTTCAGCGACCATTCTTGCCCTGTTGTTAACAGTATTGGGAATAAGTTCCGGTGCAAAGTCCAAATTAAAGAAGGACCATTACCTCCATATTCTACAAATAGCCAAACTGGATACCGTGGTCTTTGTAAGCTCGCTAATCAGCTTTTTATTGTTCAATTTGCCAGTAACCCAGTCAGAAGCTCTCCCAAATGATTGGTTCAGTATAGTTTATTATCTTTCAATATTTATATCCAGTATACTAAGTGCCGCACTTATTGTGGTAGTCTTAATGCTATACAATACCATTGTAAACATTATAAAAATAGTAGGTCTTGGACTAGATGACCACCCATTGGTGAAAACTGAAGATGAATAGATAGGTAAAAATCAGAAGTACTGTATAATGTCGAAAAAGGGTATAAGAACTATTTTACTCACCATCGTGTAGTTAACACTAGTGCTCGCTTTTATGCTGCAATTAATGGTAAAACCTTACCTGGAAGATATATTGGAAAAGAAATTGCCCGGGCACGTTAACCTTGATTACTCTAGCGTGGAAGTAAATATTTTCACGGGTAGTATATTTTTTTCTACACCATCGATATCCATTTCGAAAGAAAATCAGCATTCAGGGGCACTGACCATAGATTTGGAAGAAGTTGAAATAAATGATATTGATTATTGGAATCTGATTGTAAATCAAAAGCTGGATATAGCTGAGGTTATCTTTAGTAGACCGCAAATTGTATTTGAAAAGTCTGAGGCGGTAGCGGAGAAAGATATTAAGGATGTGCAATTACTGAAAACAACTGGCATCGAGACTATCCGTATAAAAAACGGCAGTATAAAGGCGAAATGGCGCAATGGAAAAAGAAATCTTCAGATAGACTCCTTACATCTAAAGTTAACTGGTGGAGAGACTGATCCAGAAATAATCAATGCCAAAATTCCATTTCGTTTTGCTTTCCTATACTATGGTTTCAAAAACCTTAGGAGTACCATCAATAAATTCGAAGAATTGAAAATCAAGGAAACTACCTTTTCTGATCAAAAATTCACCTTGGCTGACCTTAGTTTAAATACAAAATTATCTAAAGACCAATTAAGCACACAAATCAGTTTTGAACGTGACCATATTGGGTTGAAACTTCCCATGTTGCACATGACAAATCCGATATTGTATTACGAACAAGATAGCCTTTTTATAAATGTTCCAAATACTGATATAAACGGTCTTTCCGTGGATATTTTTCGGGATAAGAACTTACCGGATGACATGACCTATAAGCCTTTATACGCCAAAGTGTTACGAAATCTACCGCTCAGAATAATGCTCGATACTATCGCTATCTCCAAAAGTACGGTCGTGTATGAGGAGGAGGCGCGGCATAAGACCAAAGCTGGGGAGCTTCGATTTGAGAATGTTGGTGGTCAAATTACCAACGTTTCCAATTTTTCTTCTCAAGAAAAAGATTTAGAAATTTCATTGGTCAGTAGTCTAATGGGAAAGGGTAGACTAGCGCTTAATTGGGCTTTTAACGTCAATAATCCTAATCAACGATTTGTGGCATCAGGGAGTCTATTGGACTTTGATATCTCTAGTTTAAATGATTTTTTGGAGCCAAATTTAAGGGTTCGCACAGAGGGAGACATCCAAAATCTTTATTTCACCATTGATGGAGATGAACATACCGCCGTTGGAGACGTTAAAATGCGGTATCATGACTTTAAGTTTAGTGTTATGGAGCGGGATAAGTTAAGGGTGAATAAACTGATTACCTTAATAGGAAATTTATTTGTTGACGATGGTTCCAGAGCAGATGAAAACGGTTATAGATACGGCACTTTACAAGTAGAGAGACATCAGAACAAATCTTTTTTCAACTATTTATGGATTTCTCTACAGGATGGAATGTTAGATGTGCTTTCCGGAAACGGAAAAAAAGAGACCCGTTAACTTTTGGACAATCCATTGCCAATGCAAATTGGTCGCTTAGGTTCTACGATTGGGTAGCAGTACAAAAAAAGGATAAACTATATAGTTTATCCTTTAATTCAGGCTAGTGTAATTGTTTAATTATCGTCTGCGGCGTCTTCTACAGCATCTTCTACTTCTTCTGCTCCGTCTTCAATACCATCACCTACTTTTTCTATTCCATCTTCAATCTTTTCCCCGGCTGTCTTTTCTTCCCTGCAACTCATCGCAAGTCCTATGGTAAACAGCGTGAGAACAAATAAATATAATGACCTTTTCATTTTTATGGTTTTAAGTTAATAGTTCTTCTATGATTGTCTTGCCTCAGATTTATAAGACCTTTTTTCCTCTTAATAAGGATACTATAAAAAGAATTATGAACAAGAAAAATAAAATTTTTGCGATTCCTGCAGCTCCTGCCGCTATTCCTCCAAAGCCTAATACTCCGGCGACTAATGCTAATACTACAAAAGTTATTGTCCAACGTAACATATATAATTGTTTTTATGGTTTGTGTGTTTTGGGGTCTATCCCTTTTATTTACAATACAAAGATGCTAGGATTCGGGCTGGTTTCTTTGTTGTATTACAGTAATGATTGACTCATATACCTGTATTTCACTAGGATAGTGGAAGAAGACTCTATTTTTAACTCCATCGATTTTTTCAATCTAACTGATTCTAAAAAATAGTATATTACCTATCGTATTTAACAGAACATGGGAAACAAAAAAGAGCTAAGAGAACTTAGTGTTATAGACGTAGTAAAGGACATTGCCAAGCGATTGGGTGTGGATTATGAACAAGAGAATAATGAAGTGTGTGTTGATATTCCAGAACACATTGGCACGGGCAATATAAAGGCTATTGCATTTTCTCACGGCATGGGGATGATCAATTTGGATATGAGGTTAAAGGAAGAGGTACGGTTTGAGCTTAACCAGTCCCTTGTGCAGCCACTTGAAATTATTTTCAATAGCGAATCCGCTTTTACGCACGAATTCGATGGTAAGGGAAAAGTACAGGAAATACGCCATTTGGAGAGTGCCATACTAAGTTGTAACAGTAGACATGGTAATGTCATTACGCTTCCCGCAAACGAACCTATCTGCTTTTTTAACCTGGAGATCAATCGTAAACGCTTTGAAGAAAAAATAGAATCTTTCTTACCGGATATGAATGCGGAACTAGAGGCCCTTTTTAGGGATGTAAATGGGGTGAATCTATTTTTTTACAGAGGGCACTATAGTTTGGATATCGCAAAATGTATTGATGAAAGTAATGATTGTGAACACACGGGGTTTACCAAAAGTGTATTTATAGAAGGCAAGTGTTATGAGATACTTGCACATCATTTACGGCAGTACCTCGATGACCTTACCGATCCTGATAAACGAAAAATTTTAAGACAGGCCACTGTAGAAAAAATAGAAGCGGCCGCGGAGATCATAAATTCCGAGCTAGAGCATATGGATAATATCTTGGCCCTGGCAAGAAGAGTAGGTCTAAACCAGAATACCTTACAAAGTGGGTTTCAGCATTTGTTTGGTTTGTCCGTAAATCAATACATCAAGAATGCCAGATTGGAAATGGCAAAAAATCTAATGGAGACCACAGGGTTGAATATCACCGAAATCACTTACAAGATAGGAATTAACTCCAGGAGCTACTTTTCAAAACTTTTCAAGGAACGGTACGCCATGACCCCAAAGCAATACCTAAAGAAGCTTAGCCAACCAAAAAATGAACCTCCACAATCAGCTTAAACCCTTGGAAAAGAATGTTTTGTTTAACTTTTTAACATATTCTTTAATCGTAAAACTGCCCATTAGTGTTAATTAACGTTTCAATATTGTTAATCACTTTTTAGGTATTGGGATTTCTTTGTAGCACAATAATTAATTGTGTTATAGTCAAAGAAATGCGAGAAATTATAATAACGAGTATAAAGGATGAGCATATCCTAAATCAATTGAATTCTTGCCTAGCAGGAAAGCTGACAGAGGAGTGGGGAGAGCGTATTTTAGAGTTTGATAATGAGATTGGAAAAGGAACCATACGAAATATTGGATTTGATTGGGGTGTATCCCTTTTAGATTGCAACGTTACCTTTCATCAAAATATTAAATTGATATTCGGGACTACCAGTGTATCGCCTATAGAGTTCATTTTTATTTCCAAAGGGTCCTTTAAATATAGTGAAGATGATAATGAAGAGTACTTAGACCTTGAACAGTACCAGAATATCATTATTTCACCCAAGCGCTATGCTAAGAAGACCTTTGTTTTTCCAAAAGGGAGAGATTTAAAGGTGAATTTTATCAGGATTTTGCGCAAGGATTATTTGAAAAAGAAGAACAATAACGTTACGTATTTGAACGAGCTTTTACTGTCGGTCTTCAATGATGAAGAAGGTAGTTTTCCTTACACGCATGGAGGTAGTTTTAGTCTTAAAATCGAAGATCAGGTAAAGGCCCTGGATAATGTTCATGATAACGGTATCATTAGGTCCCTGTCCATAGAAGGAAGAATTTACCTGATTCTTTCACTTCAATTATTGGAGCATCATGATTTTGAAACGAACAAATCACTGCCGGATGCTCTTTCCAGAGCGGATATTAAAAAGATAAATACCTTGTCCGAATATATCTTGGATAATATTTCCGGTCATCTCTCGGTAGAAGCGCTTGCCAAGGAATCCGGTTTAAGCCCAAAGAAATTACAACTTGGTTTCAAAGTCTTGTATTCTAAGACCGTGAACGAATATGTAAGACAGTTAAAATTGGAAATATCTAGGGATTATTTGAAAAACACAGATCTTTCGGTTTCCGAGATAGTATACGCTATAGGTATTAAGAGTAGAAGTTACTTCTCTAAAATCTTTAATGATGCTTATGGTATTTTACCTACGGATTATAGAAAGCAATTAAAATCTGTGGGGAAGATAGGTGTTGATCGTTAGGAATTGTCATATTGGTAGGGTAGCAACATACTATCGTAGGTAATATCATTATTAAACAGTTCTTTAGCAATAGGATTGGCTTGGTATTTGTTAGCTACCGGACTTTTTAGAAACTGTTTAATATCCTTTAAAGGGATGCTTTTGTCTAACCAAGCGTCTTTTTCGTTGGGTGTAACTATCAGCGGCATACAGTCCACTAGGTTTTGATATTTTTTAATGAATTTGTTCGCCTTACCAACCAATAAAGAACAGGTAATAAATCCATCCTCTAGCGTATTATAAACACCGGCCAGGTAAAACGTTTCATTATTTTTGAGACTAATGTAGTAGGGATATGCTTTTCCTTCGCTTAGGTAAGACGTAAAGAACCCGGTTACCGGAATAAGACATCTTCTATATTTAAGGGCATCAACATACCACAAATCAGAATTCATGGAGGCTTCATGCAGGTTTAGCGTATTGGTGGTATTCTGAAAAATAGTCCAATCCTCTTCGTACCGCTCTGGTAACATACCCCAAATGGCTAAATTCATTTCATCTGGTTTATCTATCGTGATAATAGGTATGGATACCTCGTTTAATCCGTTTATAACCACTTGTGGTTCATAAAGATGTGGGTATTTAAAAGAGGTATCCGTCCACTTTTCCATTTGCTCCCGCTTCGCCGTATTTGAAATTTTAAAATACATCTACTCTCTTTTTACATGTTGCAAGGTCGGAAATTTGTATATGAGCTATTGTTTCATATCGTAAAAATTATAACTCGTTAAGAATAAGTTGTTTAATGCATATGGGCAAATAGGTGCTACAGGAGCGATATTGTTAAACATTTATTCTATTTCGGCAAGCCTCCGCTTAAAAGCGGTCTAATTTTGGTGAAAATAGCAATGTGTTCAACCTTAAAACAACTGTTATGGAAGCAAGAAAGAAAATTTCGCAACAAGAGCTATCGCTTTTGAATGAATATTTATCAGGTACCATTACCGATAAAAATGCAATTCCTTACCTAGAATTAAGTGCTGAAATAGGCAGTGGACAGATACATTGTGTTACCATGGACAGGGGTCTAATGGCTATGGAGTTTGATGTGACCTTGGGACAGGACCAAGAAGTAGTTCTAGGTCCCGATAATAGTAATTGTGCATATCTGTTTTATTGTTTAAAGGGCAATTGCTTTCATAAGTTCAAAGGAAGGGCACAGGTAACAAAATTAGAGGAGTTGCAAACCGTGGTACTGTTTAATGACCGTGATCACCGTAGTAAATTCCTTTTTAAAAAAGAGGAGCACGTGGTGCTTAATTGTATTAAAATAGACTTTGATTTATACAAGGACGACACTATTGAGTCCGGCAGGGGTCTTATCGCCTTATTAAATTCCTACAATAAGCGTTTAGGATACTTTCATTACGGAAAATTCAATCTTGAAATTGGGGAATTGATCAAACAGTTGGAAAATGCCAAGTTTGTAAATTCTGTTTCATCCCTGATTCATTTTCACGGGCTGTGCCATATGATATTGGCGAAACAACTGGAGCAGTTTAAGAAGGACATTCAACAGGGAATTTCACCTTCTACCTCCTTGCTGAAAATAGAATTAGAGACCATAAGTGATATTAGTGACTTTATCCGTAACTATCCTGAAATACCTCATAGCATTAGTAGCATATCTTCTAAGTCGGGACTTTCTCCCTCCAAATTACAATTGGGTTTTAAATTCATGCACGCAAAAACATTGGGCGAATATATAAGAATGGTAAGGCTTGAAAAAGCCGAAGAGCTCATAAGAACTACGGATTTAAATATCTCTCAGGTCGTATACTCCATAGGGTTTACCAGTAGAAGCTATTTTTGTAAGATCTTTAAAAAGAAATATGGTTGTAGTCCAAAAGTGTATAAGAGGAAAACAAATGAAGCGCTACAAATTATAAATTAAGAAGGAGGTCTTGACAAAGGCCTCCTTCTTAGTTATTGATATAACTGTTTATTAGCTTATATCTTCTAAAGATTTAATGGTAGAAAGCCCTTTTTCAATGGCCTCTTTTTGATTTCTTAAAATAGCGGATGTAGTAGAGGGTAGGGACGTATCCCCTAGAATATCGTCATATTCCTCTATTGAAGCTTTTTCCCCACGTATAGCCTCTTCTAGCATAGCTTCCTCATTATCAGAAGAAAATAATGCTTTAACGTCCATCCATGCTCTGTGTGCTTTTCCGGTTAGGCTATCGCCCTTGTCCACTTCTTGTCCAAAGGATTTAATTTCCGATTTCAGCTCATGGCCAAAATCATAACACTGTTGTGCTTTTCCCTGAAAATATGATTTTAGGGCACTGTGCTCCGTATTTTCTGCAGCCTTCTTGAAACCTTTTTCTGCATCATAGGTTTTCTCTAAAAGGTCGTTTAATTTTTCTCCCACTTCTTCTGTGTATGTGCTCATAATAGGTAAAGTTTTAAGTGAATGACCGTTTACTTTAAAGATGCCGGTCAATTTTCATCTCCTTATTGTATATCGTAAAACCGATTTCTGTTCTTGAACTGTCTTAATTTTTCTTTCAGTTGAGGAATGCCGTGAGTGTTTTTGGGTTCTTTGGCAAGAAGCACTTCCGTGTCAACACTTATAAAGGACTCCTCAATCGGCTCTTCTTCAAAAACCTGTATCGCTGAATTCGATTTTTCAAATACTGCGTTTTTTAAGATGAGCGCTATAAATCCGATGGCCAAGAGTATGGCTAAACCCGATAAAATTTGAATTGTTGTAATCATAGCTTGGTGTTTTTAACTAAAATTACCGCGGTAAGGTGAAAAGGATTGTCAAAAAAAACGTCACTGTTAACCCATATCCTTTTGGATTAATTTTTAAAAGCGATAGGGCTAAAAATGAGGGCTTTAGTTTTTGAAAAAAATTTTTATTTTAAAGATATTTACACCGTTGGTTATTCACATAGTTTCTAAATTTGTGCATTTTGTACTGCAAAATGATTTTCCCATCACACAGTTCTCCAAAAATTAGATGTGATGGGAAACACAAATTTTAACGAGTACATTATTATGATAAGAAAAGGTACAAAGGTTTCATGGAAATGGGGCCACGGAAGTGCAGAAGGCACTGTCGAGGAAACGTTTAGCTCAAAGGTGACAAAGACTATAAAGGGCACTGAGGTGACCAGAAATGGCAGTTCTGGCGACAAAGCCCTATATATCTCTCAAGAGGATGGAGATTACGTTCTTAAAAGCGAAAGTGAAGTAGAACGCGTAGACTAATACTTTAAAAACTGATATAACGAGACCAATTCCTATTCGGATTTGTTTTTTTCTATTTTAAGACTTTCCGGAAGGTTTAACGTCCGTATTGGGAACGGGATATTAATTTCGTTTGTATCGAACACTTTTTTGATAGCGATCATAGCATCGGTTTTAGCCTTGGCAACCTCTAACGCTGAGGTGGAATTAATCCAGAATCTAGTTTCAAAGTTAATGGAGCTGTCTCCAAATTCTTGGTAAAGGAAAATAATGTCCTCCTTATTTTCTACCGCATCAAAGTTTTCCAGAATGGTTTTCTTTACTAATTTTCGCACAAACTCTAAATCGGAAGAATAACCCACCCCACATTGTAATATAACTCGGGACTGTGCCGTTGTAGAGTAATTTTTAATAGGGTTTTCCACTACCATTTTATTAGGGAGGTACACCAAATTATTATCAGGTTGTTTTAAGGTTACCGAGCGCAGATCTAAATCGACTACTTCGCCTTCAAAACCATTGCTCTCTATCCAATCTCCAAATTTAATGTGCTTTATGAAAGAGAGGACTATACCAGAATAGGTATTTGCCAAGGCTCCTTGCAATGCCAGGCCTACTGCCAAGCCAACTACACCTGCACCGGCCAAAATGGTGTTCAGGGCCTTACTTAGGTTAAGGATACCCAATACCAGAAAGAGGCCCAATAGGAACACTACTATAGATGCTATTTTGGAAAGTAAGCTTCGCACGGAAGCCTGTAGCTTTGTGTTCGACAGAATTTTAGTGACCACCTTGCTTACGTATCGCGATACAATTAGACTTATGGTAAAAACTACCACCGCAATAATGATATTGGGCAAGTTTACCACAAGGGCGTTGAACCAAGCGTCTAACTTCTCGATCATTCCAGACCAGGCTTCTGAAAATTGATTTGTCATACTATATTTTTCTTAATATTCTGTAATGGACTATACTCTTGTATTAACTTCAGCAAAACGGCTTCTGATGCCGATTGATTGGGAATATGGGTCGTTGTATCGACGTTCTCGAAAACTTCAGTCAAGTTTCCCTTTTCATATTCCAAAGGAAGTAGCGGGTGTACGTAATACTTGCGGCAAACATTTCTTGTATTTCCGAGCTCCTTGGCTACCACGTCGTAAGCCCTTAGCGTATTGGAATGCAATATTTTAGGATTACAAGTCTTTGGGAACGACCTAAGTGAGTCAAAGAAAATTACTGTTCCTGCCCAAGTTCTGAAATCTTTTGCAGTAAAGGCGTCTCCAACGACCTGTTTTATATAATCATTGACCATACCACTGTCTATGGCCGTTTTCTTTCCGGCTTTATCAAAAAATTGGAATAGCTCCCAACCAGGGATTTCCTCGCATTTACTTACAAGTTTAGTTAGCTTTTTATTCCTCAGTGTTATGTCGTGCTTCTTGCCTTTCTTTCCGGTAAACTTAAATCGGACTTTCTCTTTATGGACGGAGACATGTTTGTTTCTAAGTGTAGAGAGGCCGTAGGTTTTATTTCTTTTGGCGTACTGTCTGCTACCTACCCTAATATGTGTCTCCTCCATAAGTCTTACGACTAATGCCAAGACTTTATTCCTGGGCCAACCTGGGAGAGCTAGGTGCGCATCTACTTTTGATCTTAGTTGGGGTAAGACGTTGCCAAAGGCGGACATTCTATAGAATTTGGTCCTATTCCTTATTCTTAACCAAAGCGGATGATACCGGTATTGTATTCGTTTTTTTAAATCGTATCCAAAAGCCTGTAAGTGCGCATTGCTCAAATCAGAAATCTGAACATTTTCCCAAGCTGGTGGAATCACCAATTCTTTAATACGTTGAAGTTCATCTTGTTTTGCCAGCGGACGGTTGTTAAGAAGGTACTCAAAGGTCTTACCATTTTTTAGGCGTAGAATGGGTAACTCATCCTTATGCACATATTTTAAGTTCAGGTGTGCAACGGCATCCTCAGGTTCATTGATGAATTGATATATAATTTTAGTATTGTCGAAAGTCTTATGTTTTAATGTACAAGTAAATTATCTAATCAAAAATATGATCCTAACAATGAGTTATCAGGACCATAAACTAACCAACCAACTCTAGTGAAATCTATTGCTGATAGATAACACTGTAATCGTTCATATCCGCTTCCAATTCGCTCATATCAGAGACATAGGTATATTTTGAATTAAAGATGCGGTCTGGTTTTTCACCAACTATATAATATTTTACATCCATATTAGGTACATTGAGTACAACTTGGTCAGAAACGCGCATTTTTTTATCCCCTATGCTTTTTTCCGTTTTGGACAATTCAGCTACCACAAATAGCTTTTCTCCAGAAGCAAAAATTTTTCGGATATCAATGGTATGCTCGGTATCCGTAACCTCTGCTTCCACCATAATGGTGCGTTCCTCTACATCGGCATCATCACCATCAGGCATATCTACGTCTATGTATGACACCTCATCATCTTCCTCTTCCATAACGATGACTACTTTCGGTATTTTTACCGTTTTTGTGATCGTACCGACATTCACGTCCATCCAGTTTACCTCGTATTCTGGTAATTTTCAGGTATCAGTCGTGACATCAATATAAATCGAGTAATTCTCCTTTTTCTTCCTTCTTCACATTACAGCTAGCTATACAGCTAGCTATGAGAGCTGCTATGGTAACAATGGTAATTAATTTTTCATTTCATAATATTTTAGGTTAAAATTTTGTCTGTTGCAAAGCTAATAGCACAGCTAATCCCGTCTTTGCTGTATCCATTTCATTATTTGCTGAAATGCAATCAAGGCCTTTTTGTTTTTATCGTAGTATTAATTTTCGTTTTAAGGGTATTGCTGTGTTCAATCCATAAGTGCAACACACTTATTTTTTAGGACTTCAATAGGGTTGTAATAGTTAAGCTTTCTAATAGGTCTGTAATTTAGTAATAATTCCACTTCTTTGATTCTCTCTATTGAGACTTGATTAAGGTCCGTTTTC
>NZ_MDGN01000046.1:0-58711 GCF_002742365.1 Maribacter sp. 4U21 | reverse complement strand
CTACGGTGGCATTAAGATTGGGCTGTATAGTAGTGGATGCTACGGCAGATATACAACCAAATGCATCCGTAACTTCAACATCATAGCTACCGTTGGATAATCCCGTAAATGTATAGGTAACATCCGTTGCAATGGCAGGTGTTCTCCATGGCCCTCCGTCTATTCGAAATTGATATCCTCCGTTGCCTCCCGTAACATTCACTACAATAGACCCGTCGTTATTGCCAGTATAACATGCGGTAGGTACTGCATTAAACACAATGAGTTCTGGACCTGCTACCGTGATTGCGTTATCTATGACGTCTTCACAATTATTACTATCCCTAACCCGAACTACATAGCTCTCCCCTGGGTTACTTACTGGAACATTATTGAAGATAGGTGAATTCTGATAAGGTCTTTCTACGGAAATAATAGATGCATAAGGCGCGGCAAGATCTGCGTCGTCACTGATTTCCAATTGATATTGATACGCCGGTGTACCTCCTGTAGTACTCGCTGTTATTGTTGCTCCCGAATTATTACAAGTAAAATCTGTTGTTATCGCAGCGCTGACATCAAGTGCCGTTGGCTCGGTTAAAACTTGATTTAAGGAAACTGTACATCCGGTTGGGTCATTTACATCTTGAACTACAATATTATGCGTCTGTGCATTAAGTCCGGCGATTGTTTGGGCCGTTGTAAATGGGCCTACAAAACCACCTCCGTTTATACTATATTCAAAACCACCAGCTCCGTAATTGTCGGCATCAATGGTAATGCTACCAGAAGCATCACCGTTACAATCTAAATTTTCAAAAGCCGTGACGGTAGCTTCAAAAGCGTTGCCATCTGCAATAATCACCGTGGTATCTACATGGCAATCTGGACTATAAGTAACCCTTAACGTGTGCGTTCCTACTACAATATTATTGAAAATATTGGCTGAAACTCCTGGCCCTTGGGCTGCACCATCTAAAATATAAATGAACGAACTATCAAACGGTGTAACACTTACATTGCCGGTCCCATCACAATTATACACAACAGTATAATCTACTGTAGGCGCTACTGGTAAAGGAGCAATGGTAACATCGCTTAACGTAATTTCACATCCTATCGCATTGGCGTCTCTAACGCTTATGGTATACGTGCCATTGGATAAATCCGTGAACGTATGGCCGCCTGTAGTAGTGGTTGTCCACGAACCACTATTTAAACGATATTGATAGTCCCCAGAGCCACCCGCCGTTGGCGTAATACTTCCAACAGTGATTTGGCCAAGTTGAGCACAGGTATAGTCTTGTGTTTGTACTGCCTCTGCAACTAATTGGTCTGGTTGATTAACAGTAACAGGTATGGTCGTTGATTCGCATAAGTTTGCATCCCTTACTCTTACTTGATACGTACCTGCGCTTAAATTCGGAAAATTGATATCTGTACCATACGTTACCCCATTATCAATACTATAGGTAAACGGAGCTTGTCCTCCAGAATTGACCAAGATGGCTATTGACCCATTACTGTCCCCAAAGCATGTAACGTCAGTTGGTGTTGGGGTAAAGTTAATTGGCGCATCCTGTGTAATTGTCAAAGCAAAACTTTCTGAACAATAACCTGTGTTTCCACTATTGTCTCTTACATAAACATCGTAATTCCCTGCCGCAAAACCAGCCACTGGGTTTGTTGTGCTAAAATCTCCATTGACAGGGGTGGCACCACTAGCAACAATGGCATAGGTATAGTTCCCGTCACCACCATTGGCGGTAATCGTTACCTCAGCTGATGTATCACAGGCAGCTATGTTCGGAGCCACAGCAGATACTGTTAAATCAGGTTCTATTGTAACTGTTTGTGTGGCCAAAGCCAACGGGCATCCATTTTGGTCTCGTACATCTATATCAAAAGAACCATCTGATAAGTTTTGGAAAGTGTAGGTCGTTGATGATGCCGGAGTAGGCGTTAACCATGGTCCTCCATCAATTCTAAATTGATATCCTCCATTACCATCCGTAACGTTTACTTGAATAGTGGCGTTGTTTCCTCCGTCGTAACAAGTCATCGGAACGGCATTGAACACTAATGGGTTCAATGGATTAATGATTATTGATGTATCGATAACATCCTCACAATTATTTGCATCCCTAACTCGTACAACATAAGTGCCATCGGCTAAACCTGAAAATACCCGGTTAGTACCATTCGTAGCAAAATCATAAGAAGCTACAGGTGTACCACCAGCATCCTCAAGTTGATAGTTATAAACAGCTGTACCGCCCGAGGCGTTCGCCGTAATCGTTGCCCCATTCGTACATGTTAGTGCTGTCGTAACATTTGCATTAACCTCAACGGCAGTTGGCTCCGTGATTAATGCGGATACGGATGTAGTACATGTAATTTCGTTCGCTTTTCTGATTAAAACCGTTTGGTTACCCGCTCCAAAAACCGCATTTGTAGTTACTGGTGAACTTGTAGATAAAATCCAATTCGTACCTCCGTCCTCAGAATATTCAAACCCGGCAACCGAATCAAAATTCGCTACTTGAAAGCTGATTGTTCCATCACTCAACCCGTTACAGGATGCATTCGTAGAACTTTGCAAAGTACTTCCGAAAACTTGACCGGCAGCCACGGTTACCGGCGTTTCAACAGATAGTTCACAAACCTCCGGTATTTGAAAAATTTCTATGTCATCTAAAGCTAAATCGTTTCCATTATTCCCTATTTTTTCGGTTCTGATAACGAAATCCAGATTCGTGTTTGCTCCTGGATCTAAATCCGCAGTAAACAGAACCCAATCGTCAGGGCCTGTGTTCTTAGCAATATCACCAGTTCTTATGGATTGGATTACCGTTCCTCCGGTATCCACTATTTCAATGGTTAAATCCGGATCTAGTATAGTCCTCGTAGAAACAACGAGGTTAAAAATGTGAAGTGATATCCTTAAAGGTCTATTGGGAATAATATCATTTATAGGTTTGGTGTAAATAATTTGTCCTGGACTTGGTGTTCCTACGTTGATTACTAAAAATCTTCCGTCTGGATCTGAAGGATTTGTGTGGTCATTAGGGCTTATCCAAGGTCCGAAAGGCTCTACTATTCGATTGGTAACACTGTACTGAAAATCGTTAATATTTCTATTGGTATCTCCACCACCAGCTGTACTTGTCGTTTGGTCCTCATATGCATATCCTCTTGTGTCCGGACTTGGTATGGTACCATTTCCAACACCAAAATCTTCTGATAAAAGCAAACTAGGAGTTGGTGGAGTCTGGGAGGTATAATAAGTGGTAACGGTATAGGTGCCAGGAGCTACGTTATTAAAAACATTGCTAGTAGGGTCTGGGGCATTTGGGACACCGTCTAACTCATATCTGTAATCGTACCCACTTATGCTCGGCGAAGCAGCAATCGTACCCGTTCCATCACAGTTGTAGTTTACCTCAGGGATCAAGGCCACATTGGGAGGTGCGGGTAAATCCTCGACAGTAACGTTCATAGGGAACGAACATGCGTTGTCTCGAACTAAAACAGTATAGTCTCCAGAAGGCAGTACAGCGATTGAAGACGTCCCCCATGTGCTACCACCGTCAAAACTATACTCATAGGGCGCATTACCTCCAACCACGTTCGTAATACGTACTTCCCCTCCATTAGGGTCACAAGTGGCATCTCTAGATACTCCTGCCGATGCACTTAATGGAAATGGCTGATTCAGTACGTACTGTTGTGTAATATCACACCCGCTACTGTCAAGTACTCGGATATCATAATTTCCAGCGGATAACCCAACAAAATTATGGGTAGGTTGGTAATTAGCTCCGTTATCGATACTGTATTGAAAAGGGGCTGCTCCGCCTGTAATGTTAATGGTCAATTCTCCATCAGCATCACCTGAACAAGATGGCTGCACTTCGCTGATAGAATCAATGGTAAGTCCGCCATTATCAGCTATCGTGACCGGAGCCGAAATTCCATAACATCCATTCGCATCTAAAACTATAAATTGATACGTTCCGTCTTCTCCTGGGAAGTATTCGTCGATTAAATCGTTGTCGGTATCTCTCCAGCCAAAAGTAAACGTTGTCTCTGTTTGATAGGCATTAGGATCAATATTATCTACGATTTGTTGTTCGGTTGGCGAACCTCCTGGGCTGTGCAATACTGTTCCGTCCTTGCTCCAAATGGCGTACTGGAAATCTGGATTACCCTGACCTCCGGTTCTACTAAGTTCAATTGTACCTGCCGAACAGCCTATGTTGGCAGTGGTCAGTGCTGAAACTGTTGGGTCTGGAATGCGATTAACGGTTATGGATTGCACATCTATACAACCATCATCAGATCTTGTAATGATAAAATAATCGCCCTCGTTTACATTGAAGGTATGTGAATTATTAGGTTGTGCGGTTTCATCGTCAATAAAAGTGCCTCCTGGGTGTAATCCTTGATAAGGGTCGTTTGCAGGGGCAACCGGCGCAGCGGTACCATCATCCAGTCTTAGCTCGTAAGAATAGTTAGGGAACACATTTAAAGCGTCTATTTGAATTGATCCTTGGGCGTTACAATTAGCTTCCGTCGTGGTGAGGTTTACTTGCATGTCCCTGTTCAAAATACCAATATCCGGAGTACTGAACACACATGCGCCAACAATTGGATCTCCTGTAAATGGGTCTAATGGTGTTACTTCTACTCTAAAAGCCCCATTAGTGGTAAAATCAAAACTAGGTCCGTTGTTAGCGCTAAAAGGAATCGCTATGGTGTTAGCGGCAACATCGACCAATTGATAGCCATAACCACTTCCCAGATTTGTTATGGTAATATTTCCATCGGTATTACAAACTACATCTCTACTAGTATAATCTATATCCAGGTTATTCTGAAAAACATCAAAATAAAAGCGGCTTACGCATCCGTTTAGGTACGTAATGGATAATCTGTATTTGCCTTCAGTCCCGACCGTAAAATCACTTCCCGTCTCTACCCGGTTCCAAGTACAACTTAGGTTTCTGTTCAAACAGTTCTCCGGTTCCACGGTACAGCTAGATTCGTCTAGACGTTCCCAAAAAAGGTCTTCCGCATCGCTAATATTTACCTGTAAAAGCTGGCTGTCGTTTGTTCCACACAAGAATATCTTGGGAAATTGTGTTGTACCATCATTACAGTCCACGACAATTTCCCCCTGTATATCGTTAGAGGCATTAGCATCGCTATTTAAATCGTTGAAATAGTCTAGAATAGGATTAGTCTGAGTTGAACCAAAAAGCTCAACATCAATTATTTCCATAAATCCTTTACAAGGGTCTGCTATTTGTTTGTCTACCAGATATGTTCCAACTTGGTTTACAACCACTGTGCTGGGGTCATTATCCGGGTCACCATCGTTTATAGGGGTATCCGTGGCATCTATTACACCATTGTTGTTATCATCTCTTACCCATACATAATTGTCAAAATTATCCCCTGCGTCAAGTATTACATTATCTCCACATAATTGAGTGGTTCTTCTAAAATTACAGGCCGATAAATCGTCCAAAAGAAAGTTGGTCGCTCCGGGAGTAGTAAAGCCACAATTATCAAAATCCGTAACACTAGGGTCATCTGTAATCTGGTTGTCATTTTCAATACCTTGATAGGTAGAATATGCTAAATTCTGTATTAAGTCTGTACAAGCATCAACAAAATCAAAACAATTTTCTGCCACTCGCACCCTCATTCTAATGGACGAAACAGGACTAGTATCGGTAACCAAGTTATTTGGAATCGTAAAAAGAACTATTCTTGTTGCTGGGTCATACGTGTATGTAACTCCTGTTGGCAGTGACCCTGGAGTCGTGAAATATGCTTCGTCCAAGGTTACGTTGATGGGTAAAATATCTCTTATCGTATAATTATCCGCGTCATCGTTTCCAATGTTATCAAAAGACAGGACATAATCCAGTGTTTGACCAAGGTTAACGCCTAATCCCGTAATGTCGTTACCCGCAATATCTTCAACTCTTTTTTCTAGAACAATGTTGGGTTCAATAATCTCAATGTTAAAGGAGTTGAAAAAGGGATAAAATTGATCACCATTCGTACGAAAACGAAATGTTGCCGCAGTTTCATTATTAGGAATAGTATTGGTAGGCAGGTTTAAAAAATCAGCATCAAAACCAAGTGTATTTAAACTGGAGGGTACCCTGCCTGCAAGGTCAACCCCGTTCAGTGTAATATTACTATTAAAGAAATTATTTTGGGGGTTAACAGTGTTTCGCATTCTGTAGAAACCGGAACCTGAATTCAATGCTGCCCTAATTTCCATTCTGTCGCCCGTAATAGCGAAATCACCTTCCAACGCCGCTGCTCCTATATTAGCGTTCACGGGACCCGTTGGAATGGTCGTAAAGCCGTTATAATCGATAGTAATAGAGTTTGAACCGGTAACGCGAGCAAAACCATCAAATGTTGTTATGAGCTTTCCACTTAAGTTAGGGTTTTCGTAGGCAACCACCAAGGTCCAGCCACCTGCGCTACCACCGGGCATATGGCTAGTTCGGGTACTTAAATCATATCCCACACCTTGGGCGGCCGGTATATTTGCTACGGTATAATCGCCTTCTGGATTTGCCTGTGCGGTTATCAATGCGGTAATATCTGCGTAACAAGCGTAGGGTGCATTACTGGATAAGGCCGTATTGGTAAGTCCATCATAAAGGATTTCATCCGCTGTAATGTCTACATAGGTCCCGCCGGGAACCATTAGCTTTACTTGGTCAATTGGATGTGTTCTGACAGTGCCGGAGGCATCAGTAGTATGATCTCTGGGGTAGGTTGCGGACCAATAGAGTGCCGCATATCTAATTCGGCTGCAGGAAGCATCTGCAAAAGTGAGGTTGGCAGTACTAGAACTAAATGTAGTTACATCATTGTCCACATCAATGTAACGCATGTTCTTGTAGTCGTTATAGTTATAATAACCTCCTGTTTCAGTATCCCGATTACTTCTAGGGTTAAAACTAGTATTGTTGTTGAGGTTGTTATAAGGATCAATAGGCTCGGTATCACCGGTTCCGCCGTCTCTGTTCATGATACTATTGCCCACAAAAGTCAAATCGCCCTTCATATTGGCTTGATATCTAAAAGTATCGCCTGAAGGATAGGTTCTTGTAAAGGATTGATATTCCTGAGCAAAACCAGTGAATGCGAGAAGGCAAAACAAAACCGTCAAAAAAAAGATACGGGAAGCTCGTCGGGAACTAACCGTAACCACAGTTTTAATATTGAGAAAGTAAATAGACATAATAATCATCCGGTATTATTCAAATGGACTTATTCTCCTTAAAGCTCAATCTTGTGCATTGGCCAAAAAAAGAGTACTCCAATAACAAATATGAATTATAGTGACGATGTGCAGAATTTAATGTTGTGGTATGCGACTATATTGTTGTGAAAGCGGCATTACCTTAGGTGACCGGTCTACAAGAACTCTATTTATTGCTATTCATCGATATGCAACATCTTAAGCAGATGAACGATTTTTGCTGAGAATGAATGCTTCAATAACGATAAAAAAATGGTAAAAAGGCTATTTCTTAAACTAAAAATAACGGTCTATTTTTACTTGGAATAGGGTATTTTTGAAATACGATTTGACCGAATGTTGATGATAAAAATTAAAAAACCCCAATGAAAAACATCGGGATTTACTGTGGAATTTCAGCTTAATTTTTAAGCGATTTGATTTGAATTTACCCGCATAATCCACATTTTATCATCATAGGCATCGTTCAATCTAGAGTAATAGGAAATCAGCGCATTGCTCCAAGAATCGTGGCGCTTTAAGTAAACGTACCGGTACTTGTTCTCCGGGTTGATAAAATAACTTGCATTTAAACCGTAAGAGTTTAAAAGTTTTACAAAACGATTAGCGTTTTTCGGGTTTGCAAATACGTTAGCAATGATATAATACCCTGAACCTATTCCATTTATTTTATACGTTTGAGGGTCAATTTCCTTAGCGGCTACTTTATCTTGTGCTACTACATTCTTCTGTAATACGCTTGTATCATATTTGGAAGACTTCTCCTTGAGTTTGTCAACGTTGGCGGCATATTCCCTATTGGTATATCTATTGGCTACGTTCATAATCCACGTAGCGTCATTGTAAGCGCCATTAAACTGGCTTTCATGGGCCGATACAGCTTCGCCCCATGTGTCATAACGCTCTAAGTAAACATACTTTAAGCCGTTGTTTGGGTTGTCTATGTAATTGGCATCAATACCTTTATCGTTAAGCGTGTTCAAAAAGTTATCCATATATTTCCCTCCCTTATAAACGTTAGCTACCACATAATAGCCGTCTTTAACATTAGGTAGGTCCCTGAACTTTCTGCTTTTTACTTTGTCTTGTACAATCGTTGATGTACCAGACCGTTGACTGGTATTTCCTTTTGGTCTAGTAACGGCGATCGCATCTTTTTCTTTGGTGTATGTGCTAGCTGGTTCCCTGTATTTATCCTGACCGGTTTTTTTGGTGGCAACAATTTCTGTTGGCGTAACGGTTGTTCTACTGTTGGGCCGGGCCACCCCATTTTTTTCTTCAGATTCCGATGTACTTACTTTGTCTATAACAGCTACACTTTCCTCAGATACGCTCGGGGTAATTTTCGGTGCTGCGGTAGCGGGCTCTTTTCTGGCTGCGCTATTGTTTACGATGGCATCGTTCTCGGTTTGCCTGCGGATATTCTTGGACACTCCTCCATCATTACTATTATTTCTTGCTGTAGCTGCAATACTACTTTCATCGTTCCCTTTAAATAGCGCCTCGGCCTTTCTTTCTAAATCGGGGCGTTCGCCACTAGTTTCGTTTCTAACCATGCGCATGACCATATTGAATCGTCTTTCCAGATCTTGCTGCCTTGTTGATTCTAAAGAATCCTGTCTAAACATCAGCTCTTCGATTATGGCATCGTTCTCAGCTAATTTTCTTTTCAGTTCAGCAATCTCTTCCGACGAGGCCAAATTTTCGGGTTCTATCGAATTTTCGACAAGGTCGTCCGTATCATCCTCCAACATTACCCGGTCTTCCGTAAGATTAGGCGTAAAAGAATACGCAAATGATATCTCATGTGTAAGTCCAAAATTGTCAAAATTGTTGGATAGTCCCTTCTCCATGGTATATCCTAAAGAGATTCTTTGGTTGAGGTTAAAACCGACCCCAGCTGAAGCACCGTAAAAACTATCGTACCCACCTTGTACCCAACCCAATTTGGGCAAGTCCAAAATTAGACTACCTCCTAAGGTGAGTTCCTCCTCCCCTACTTTCCTTACTCTCGCTAAAGGCATTAGTCTACCTTGTTGCAATACCCCGGACTGGTTTTCAAACTGATGGGTATATTGTAAGTGTCCCGAAAATGTTTTATCCTTGAATTCCGTTAAGGATTCGCTAGTCTTTATATTGTAATCAAACAGGTTCTCAGCGAATACACCCACATCAAACTTGCCATAAGATAAATTGAAACCTGGCTGAAAGGATAATAAATTCTGATCCTGTAATCCTGCAAGAAAAGGGTCTTCCTCAACTGTAGTAGCTCTTCCTTCATCAAACCCGCTATTGTAGTAAGAAAGGTTTGCTCCAAAGGTAAAATTACTTTTATCGCTCAACTTTATACCATATGCGTAGTTGGCCAAAACACCATAGTTGCTCAAGGCTCCTAAGCGTTGCGTATACAAGCTAAGTCCAAGACCAGTACGGTCGCTTATACGACCACTGTAACTTAGAAAATAGTTCTGGTTATTATCATTAAATTGTACCGATTGGTTTCTATGTAGAAGGTTTACATAGGATTTATCTTCTCGAACAGTTGAGAACGTTGGATTTATTAAGAACCTGTTATACTTTAAAAGGTTTTGTGCAGGCACATCGTAAGCCACAAAAGGGTTGTCCTCCTGAGCTCCGACTTTTACGGTGCCGAGAAATAATACTAGTAGATATAAAACACTTTTCTTTAGCATGGTGAAATTAACGTATTACTGTGATAGTTCCCTGTTTAAGGACTTCATTGGCATTCCTTATCTTATAATAGAATACCATGTTCTGTTTGGTAAATGCGGTGGACGTTTGCGGCCAATTGTTCTTATAGTCGAACTCGTTTACAACTTCCTCTCCCTGTTCGTTGTAAATAATTACGTTCACATCTGGCTTGTTTGAATAGGAGTTTGGTATAACCCATTGATCGTTGATACCATCGCCGTTTACTGTAATGACATTAGGTACTTTAAAGGTATCTAAAATACTAACCTCTACTTGTCTAATGATGTCACAATTATCTATGGACGCCACCAAGGTATAAGTTCCTGGCTCTGTAAAAGTTACACTGTCGGAGTTACTCATTTCCGCGTTTGCAGCATTCATCCATCGGTAAGCTGTACCGCCACTAGCAGTAACCGTTCGTGAAGTACCTTCCGGTATAACAATATCTCCAGAGGGATTTAGGGTTATTAAGTTCTCATCCAAAGGAGAAACAGTTACTTCATTTGAAATGAGAGGACAACCGTCCCTATCCAATACTAGTCGGTATGTTCCGGGTGCATTAATATCGTATTGCACGTCTGTAGTATTTACGGTGGCTCCTTCTAACTGCCATTCAAAGCTTTCCGAAGAAAGGTCGATTGATGTGCTGATTGTCACAACATCACTGGCCGAGCAATAAATACTGCTTGTAGCGCTAATGGCTATGGTTTCACTAGTCAATAACTGAACGGACAATACATTAGAGTTTTCATTATAGGAATCTATGGTGGCATTTAAACTATAATCCCCATTTTCAGAATTGGAAGCTATGCTTATCGATTTTCCATTTTGTCCCGTAAGGTCTGACCCATTTCTTTGCCACTGGTAGGTAAAGGCATCTTCTAAATCTGCCGTCACATTCGTGGTGGCTCCGTCGGCTGCGACAGCGTTAATAGTCGTTACATCAAGAATTATACTGGTATTTACACAAGACGTGTATGCATCCGCATAATCCACAATTACTTCAAAAGCATCCGGAGCAACGGCTACCGTATTCTCTGAGTTCCTAGCCGATGTGGAACAGGCGCCTCCTGATTGAGAAACCTCTGCGTAATAAGTACCCTCTTGGGTAATAGTGAGGGAGTTATTTGTTTCCCCTGTAAGTTCTACACCGTTCCTAAACCACTTATAGGTTGGTCCGCTAGCATCGGTGCTAACGCTTAACGTTTGTGTTTGAGACGGTAATACCACCACATTCGCCAGATTATCCCTTGTTACCGTAAAATTGTCCGCATTGGTCATCGTGATTGCGGCTGAACGTTCGGTACAAGTTCCCGAACCTGAAATCTCAACAGCATAATCTCCTTCAAAACCTGCGTTTGCCGCATTAACGGTGTACGTGGTTCCTATGGCCCCGGCTATGGCAACATCGTCTTTATACCATTGATAGCTCCATGAAGGGTCTGTAGTGTTGATAGCCAAAGTTTCCGTGTCTCCTGAGCATAAAGCTGTTTTAGAGGGAGGTGCAACCACGATACCTGCCCCTCCAGAACCTATCGTAACATCAACTATGTTAGAATCTGTATTACCGGAACCGGTACAAATGGGACCGTAGTCTATAAACGCGTTATACATTCCGCTTTGGGAAATGTTTATCGTATGGCCCGTTTCACCAGAAATTTGAGTTCCGCTTCTAAACCATATGTATTGATATGTTTCAGGGTTGGCTATATTATCAACTTGCAGGGTAATCGCATTTGTACTACAAATACTTCCCGGAGGTGTTCCGTCTCCTGCTTCACTTATATTGAGATTTGAAGTGACGTCCATGTAGTACATGTTGTAGGCGTTAGATTCGGCCCCAAGTTTTACGGGATCGGTACTCCGCACTCTCATCTTGTAGCTTTGACCACGAGTAGTAACAGGAATTGCGAAATCTGTATTGAAATCCGAATTGGAATTTTGATCGGTTATGGTTTTCAAGGTGGTTGGGGCATCAAAACTACCATTGGCATCCGAGAGCTCCAGAATAAATTCATTACCGGCGTTGGCGGTTCCTGCCCAAGTAATGTTGACAAAGTATTCGTTGAATCCCCCGTTACCGGCACAAATAGCCGTCCATGGGGAGTTACCCGCAAGATTAGGATTGTCCGCAGGTTCAGGTGCATTGATTACAATGGCCTGTGCTGTTAGTTGTAGGCAACTAAAGAGCACAACCATTGCGCTTAAAACGTTCTTTTTGAAATTAGTTTTCATAATGATCTGTAGTTTTGGGCCCCTACTTGTTATGAATTTCCAAGGTCATTTTCTTGTGTACCCTAGCATTCAACGTCAAATATGGTCTTTATAACGGATATTTTGAACTTATTGTTGTAGGGGTGAGCTTTTCTGTTGTGAAATGCGAAGTATGCAAGGTCTATCCATTTTAAACTTAGCTATTGTGGCATTTTTGCTACTTTTGTAGCCTGAAAAATAATGACATGAGCGAGACAACAAAGTCTTTGAATTTTATAGAGCAAATCGTTGAGGAGGATCTAGGTAAAACCCATTCAAAAAATGAGCTCCGTTTTAGGTTTCCACCAGAGCCCAATGGTTATTTGCACATAGGCCATGCAAGTTCAATTTGTTTAAATTTTGGTCTGGGTCTTCGCTATGATGCCCCTGTTAATCTTCGATTTGACGATACCAACCCGGCAAAAGAGGAACAAGAATTTGTTGACGCCATTAAACGGGACGTAGCATGGCTGGGGTATCAATGGGATACCGAACGGTATGCTTCTGATTACTTTCAACAACTCTATGATTGGGCCGTACAGCTCATTAAGGATGGTAAGGCCTATGTTGATGACCAATCTTCAGAAGAGATGGCCGCGCAAAAAGGCACGCCAACGGAACCGGGAACAGATAGCCCGAACAGAAATAGACCCATTGAAGAAAATTTAGCGCTTTTCGAAGCGATGAAAGATGGAAAATTCGATGAAGGTACCCACGTGCTTCGGGCAAAAATTGATATGGCTTCCTCAAATATGTTAATGCGTGACCCTATCATGTACCGTATTCTGCACAAAAGCCATCATAGGACAAATACCGATTGGTGTATTTATCCGATGTACGACTGGACCCACGGGGAGAGCGATTATATAGAGCAGGTATCACATTCCTTTTGTACGCTTGAGTTTGCCATGCATCGCGAGTTGTACGATTGGTTTTTAGATCAGGTCTATGATGAAAATAAAGTTCGCCCGAAACAACGCGAATTTGCCCGTAGAAATCTAAGTCATACGGTAGTGAGTAAGCGTAAGCTTGCTCAATTGGTAGAGCAAAATGTGGTACATGGCTGGGACGACCCAAGAATGCCAACAATCTCCGGTTTACGCAGAAGAGGCTATACCCCTGAATCCATTAGAAATTTTGCCGACACTATAGGTATTGCCAAGCGGGACAATTTAATCGATGTTTCTTTGCTGGAGTTTCATATTCGGGAACATCTAAATAAAATTACGCCAAGGGTAATGGGTGTTCTAGACCCATTGAAATTGGTTATTACCAACTATCCTCAAGGTGGGGAAGAATGGCTGGAAGCAGAGAACAGTCCCGAGGATGAAACCTTAGGAACAAGACAGGTTCCTTTTTCTGGAGAACTTTACATTGAAAAGGCGGATTTTAGAGAACAGGCCAACAAGAAATTCTTTCGGTTAAAGTTAGGAGGAGAAGTGCGTTTAAAAAACGGATACATTATAAAGGCGGAAAGTTGCACCAAAGATACCGATGGAAATATTACCGAAGTTCAATGTACCTATGACCCTAAAAGCAAGAGTGGTAGTGGCACTGAAGAGAGTTTAAGACGCGTTAAGGGTACGTTGCACTGGGTATCCATAAGGCACGCCATAGAGGCGGAAATTCGCCTTTACGACCGCTTATTTACCAATGAAAGCCCCGATACCCACAAGGACAAGGATTTTATGAAGTTCGTTAATCCAGATTCTTTGAAAGTAATAACCGGTTTCTTAGAGCCTAGTTTAAAAGACGCCAAGGTAGAGGACCGTTTTCAATTTCAGCGTATTGGGTATTTTTGTTTGGACCCTGACAGCACTGCGGAAAAATTGGTGTTCAACAGAACAGTAGGTCTCCGTGATTCTTGGGCCAAGATTCAGCAAAAAGGATAGCGCTTCAAAAAAGACCGATTGTTTTATTGCTTTCGGTTTTAGCTTGATCTCTTTTCAGATGAGAAAAACTACATTGTGTTTATCAATCGACCAAACTCACTTCACAGCGCTGCTCGCCATAAATAATTGAAAAAAAGTCTCCTTTTTCTTAGGGAAATTGCAAAGCCTTCGTCTTATCATCAAAATTAAGCGATGAAAAAGACCCTGACCCTTGTGCTTTTGTTTATTGGATTAATCATCAATGCCCAAGAAAACAGTATTAACAAAATAACCTTCGAAGGTTTAAAACGAACAAAGGAAACTTTTCTTAAACGGCTGATCAGGACCAAAGAAGGGGCGGTTTTGGACACCTTGAAAATTATAGGGGATGTAGAGCGGCTGAAGCGGCTTCCGGGTATTGCCATTGCAAATTATGCCTTTGCAGAAACGCCTAGTGGCACTGACCTTACCTATACTATAGAAGAAAATTTTACCTTAATCTCGGGCTTGCGTATAGCTACGGCGAACGATGGCAGCTCCGCTTATCGTATTTCGGCCTTTGAGTTCAATCTTTTTGGGAACAACCAGTTACTAGGTGCTTTTTATGAAAAGAACGTCTTTAACTCTAATGGAGCTTTTTGGGAACATGCCTTTCTTTTTAGCGATAAACTTGTGATTGACTTAAACTATCAGGACGTAACGACCCAAGAACCCGTTTTTTTCGAAGAGGGAGATAAGAATTATCGCTTTAATTCTAGAAACTTAGAGTCCGATCTTCTCTTTTCGTTCGATTTCAACAATGAAGCCGAAATGGGTGCCATTCTGGTAAAGGAAAGTTATAGTTTTGAAGGTAACGACCCTCCTCCTCCCAATAGGCCTTTAAACCTAAACGCAGATAAACTTATTTATAGGGCCGCCTATCGCCACGTTGATCTGGACATCGAATAACAATATTTGGATGGATTGTAAAGTGAATTTATGGGACAGTACATACAATTGCTTCAGGGTGATGCCCCGGAAGAAGAATTTTTACAAAGCTTCCTTTCTCTAAGAAATGATCTGACCTACTATAAAAAATTGGTAAATGCGGCAATTGGGCCAATAGATTACGCTTAGCTGCAGCGATTGGTAATGAGGATTCTCCGTTTGCCCCTTTCACTCTGGATAATCAGCTGAATATACGGTAGGGAATACAGTAGACCGTGGAACGGCCGCAATAGTTCTGAATACGGAATATAGGCACACCCTTTACGAAAAAGGTTGGTTCGTCATACAGAGTAACGCCTTTGTTGATGTGGGCTCCTGGCGAAATGCCGGTGAAGACTTCTCTCAGCTTTTTGACGGTACTTCTACAAGATTATATCCTGGCCTAGGTCTGCGTTTCATTCACAAGCGTATTTTCAATGCCTTCTTTCGCTTGGATTATGGCTTTGGTATTGGAAACAACGCAACTAACGAACTCGTTTTTGAAATAGGCCGATATTTTTGAGGTTCGCAATACGGTCTTTAACAATAGAAAAAGGCCCAGTCCGTATGGATTGGGCTTTTCTTTTTTGATATGCGCTTACCTATTCTTTGTTCTTCTTTGGGACATTGGTCTTTTTCATAGACTCACCGATCATATTACTGGCGGTGAAGGAAGCCACCATGTTATTTAGCATGTCGCTCCCAGCTTGTGGAGAATTTGGCAGTAGAATTAAATTAGTGTTCGTTTCCTCGCCGATGCTTTGTAGGGTGTCGTAATGCTGTGTTACTACAATAAGCGCAGAAGCCTCTTGGCTATTGATGCCCACTTTGTTCAACACTTCTACAGATTCCTCTAGGCCACGGGCAATTTCTCTACGTTGGTCTGCAATACCCTGCCCCTGCAGGCGCTTACTCTCTGCTTCGGCCTTTGCTTTTTCTACGATTAGAATTCTTGCGGCATCCCCTTCGAACTGTGCGGCAATCTTCTCGCGTTCGGATGCGTTAATTCGGTTCATGGCCTGTTTTACCTGAGCGTCCGGGTCAATATCCGTTACCAGGGTTTTAATAATATCAAACCCGTAATCTGACATGGCGTCGTTCAATTCTGCCTTTACGGCCAAAGCAATATCATCTTTCTTAACGAAAACATCATCTAGTTTCATTTTTGGGACCTCTGCCCGTACCACGTCAAAAACATATGAAGTAATTTGGTCATGAGGATAGTCTAACTTGTAGAAAGCATCGTAAACTTTGTCCTTGATTACCTTGTACTGCACAGAAACTTTCAGTCGTACAAAAACATCATCTAACGTTTTAGTCTCGATGATAACATCCAATTGTTGAATTTTTAAACTCAACCTTCCCGCGATGCGCTGTACAAAGGGAATTTTAAATTGAAGTCCGGAATGTCTTATACTACTGAATTTACCGAAGGTTTCCACAATAGCAGCTGTTTGCTGTTTTACGATAAAAATACCCGAAATAATCACTAAGACTACAAAAATAACAATTGGTATAATAAAGAAGTTTCCCATAATATCTTGATTTTAGTTTATATTGGTAATTTACGAAATCGCTATCGTATATGTGTCGTATTTACTCGGGATTTGTTACATTGTTCCTTCAGCAATACTACTTCCAAATATTGCCTAAGGTAATTAGCAGAAGAATCTAGACAAAAACTTTATAAGTGGCTGGCAAAAAAAATATCTCATTATTACAAAAAGAACTTAGCCCTGTCCTTAACCCAGGTGAGTTTGTTTTTGTAACGACAAAAGACAGTTCAATTGTCAATAATGGCGCGGCTATTGGTAAATTTAAAGAAAAAGAAGGTTTTACGCTAATTCTAGAGAGAGGCAAAGCACGAGAATTAGGTTTATCCTACGACTACATTGCCTCATGGATAACGCTGTCCGTGCATTCTTCTTTGGAGGCTGTTGGTTTAACGGCATTATTTTCTACGGAATTGGCGAAACACGAGATAAGTTGTAATGTTATCGCGGGTTACTACCATGATCACATTTTTGTAGCAAAAAAGGATGCCGATAGGGCTATGACTGTTTTATCAAATCTAGCAGAGAATAAAAATAAACAGTAATGGCTTGAGTCCGAAAACCAGCTTCCTAACCGAGCAATTTTATAGCTTTACGTATTCTAGAAATAGTTTCAGTCTTACCAATCATTGCTGTAATATCAAAAATATGTGGCCCTTTCATATCTCCGACCAGTACTAAGCGCAACGGCGGCATTACTTTCCCGAATGGAAGTTCTTTTTTAGTTATCCATGCCTTTATCATGGCCTCGGTATTTTGAGTGGTGAAATCATCTATGGATTCCAAGACCAATGCAAGCTCTTCCATTATAGCCCCTGTTCCTTCCTTCCATTGCTTCTTCACCGCTTTCTCGTTGTAGTCATTTGGTGCTAGGAAGAAATAGTCGCTCAAATCCCAGAAATCCGTAACGAAAACGGCACGTTCCTTAATCAAGGAAATTACTTCTTCTATGTAATCCAAGCCATATTCCTCTTGCTCCGATGCTAATTTTGTATCAAGTTCCACTTTGTATGCTATTGCAAGATCTGCATTTTCCATAACCTGCATGTACTGTTGATTATACCATTTGGTTTTATCTGGATCAAACCGCGCTCCAGATTTGTTTACACGGTCTAAAGAGAAGGATTTGACCAACTCGTCCAGGCTGAACAGTTCCTGTTCCGTTCCTGGATTCCATCCCAATAAGGCCAAAAAATTAATAACGGCTTCAGGAAAATATCCCGCTTCTTTATACCCCGCTGCATCCTTCCAAGAAAGTGGAAATACCGGAAAGCCCCCTTTCTCACCATCTCGTTTGCTTAGTTTTCCCTTTCCTACAGGTTTCATTATTAAGGGTAAATGAGCAAATTCTGGGGCCTGCCATTTAAAAGCATCATATAACTGTTGGTGTAGGGCCAAAGACGGTAACCATTCTTCGCCCCTTATAACATGGGTGATTTCCATTAAATGGTCATCAACAATATTGGCCAAATGATACGTGGGCATGCCGTCACTTTTAAATAATACTTTATCATCCAAGACATTGGTGTCAATTTCCATAGCTCCACGTATGGTGTCCTTAAGGTGAAGTTTTTCGTCGGGAGGGGTTAAAAATCGTATGACATATTCGTCTCCAGAGTTGAGTCTTTTTTCAACAGCCTCGGGCATCATTGATAAAGAATTATCCAATTTTAATCTGTTATGCCAATTATAAATAAAGGTTTTGCCCTTTGATTCATGGTCTTTACGATGAAAATTAAGGTTCTCGGCGGTATCAAAGGCATAATACGCTTTGCCTTTTGCAATGAGTTCCTCTGCATAAGCCTTATATAAATGCTTTCTTTCGCTTTGTCTGTAGGGTCCGAAATTACCCTCTTTACCAACGCCCTCGTCAAAAGGGATTCCGCACCAGTTCAAAGCATCTATAATATATTCTTCCGCGCCTTCTACATATCTATTCTGATCCGTATCCTCGATTCTAAGGATAAAATCGCCTTTATGTTTTTTAGCAAAAAGATAATTGAACAATGCAGTGCGAACACCACCAATATGCAAGGGTCCTGTAGGGCTTGGCGCAAAACGCACTCGTACTTTATTTGTCATTTGGCAAAGGTATAAAAAGCGGCGTATCCCTAGAATCATTTCTCAAGAGAAATTATATAATCGACACCGCCAGGCTGTACTCTTTTAAAGTAACGCATAGCGGGGGTGAGGGTTGCTAAACCATTCATCTTATCGTTTTTAACAAATTTTTCTAATTGAAAAAATTAGATAACGCCTATCTTGGTATTAAATATCCATACAATTGCAGACGTACAACAAGATATTAACTAAGCTGAACGAATTTATTCGCAAGCACTATACCCAAAAACTAATAAAAGGAGTGCTGCTTTTCTGCGCTTTTGGCTTACTATTCTTTATGGCGGTAATGGGGGTGGAATACCTATTGTGGCTTAGCTCCACCGGGCGCTTTATATTACTGCTTCTTTTTATAGTCGTAGAATCTTTTCTGCTTTTTAATTATATCCTTAAGCCTCTTTTTTACCTGTTCAAAATAAAACGCGGTATCTCCGTAAAAGATGCTGCAGAAATGATTGGTAAACATTTTACTACGGTAGGGGACAAGCTATATAATTTGTTGGATTTGGCGGAGAACAAAGAAAAATCTGAGTTATTGCTTGCCAGTATAGACCAACGTTCCCAGCAATTGAGCAGCATTCCCTTTTCCAGCGCTATTCACCATAAAGATGCCCTGAAGTATGTAAAATACGCGGTAATTCCCTTACTAATTGCAGGATCGGTCTATCTTTCCGGGAATTGGAGCTCATTTTTTGGGTCCTATGAACGTGTAGTTAATTACGACTTGGCGTACGAGCCACCCGCTCCTTTTTCTTTTGAACTCTTATCTGCAAACTTAAGGGTGATTGAAAATGAGCCCTTTACTTTCCAAGTAACCACCAGGGGTGACATTAAGCCGGAGAACATTTATCTTGTCCTCAACGGAAAAGAAATACTGCTGCAGGAAGAAAAAGGAATTCATCAATATACCCTATCTCCTCCAATAGTATCCGGCTCGTTCCATTTTAAAGGAAATGAAGTGAATTCTAAGGAATATTTTATAGAAGCATTGAAAGCCCCAGCAATAATGGATTTTGAGTTGGTGCTAGACTACCCCTCCTATCTTAAAAAAAATAGCGAGACTTTAAAAAGCACGGGGAACGCCATTTTACCAGAGGGCACTAAGGTTACTTGGAACATAGTGGGTCAGCATACCCAAAAAATCAATTTAATGACATCGGACACTGTCTTGTGTTTCAACAGAAAAATCGATGATTTTACGTTCTCTAAAAGAATATATGGTGATTTTCCATATCAACTAACCACATCGAACGAGAATAGGACAGATTATGAAAAATTAGATTACAGTTTTAAAATAATCAAGGACGGCTATCCAAATATTAAAGTGACGCAGGTTTTGGATTCCTTAAATCCGAACATTGCCTATTATTCTGGGGAAGCCACGGATGATTACGGATTAAGGAGAGTTGACTTGGTTTATTACGAACGCGGAAAGGAAAAAGAACAAAAAAGCATCGCCATTTCCAGACCCAACAATGGGTTTGACCAGTTCTACTATACCTATCCTTCCGGATTACAAATCGAGGCAGGCAAAAATTACGACTATTACTTTTTAACAACGGATAATGATGCCATTCATAACGGTAAGTCCACCAAAAGCCAAGTCTTTAGTAAGACGCTATTAGATGATAACCAGTTGAAAAACAAAGACTTAGAATTTCAACAAGCACTGATAAACAACTTGGACAAGTCTTTGGAAAAAGCTAAAGAACAAAAGGACGCCCTTCTGGAACTCAATAAGGAACAAAAGGAGAAGAGCAGTCTCAACTTCAATGATCAAAATCAAGTAAAGGATTTCTTGCAGAAGCAGGAGCGACAAGAAGAGCTCATGCAGAAATTCAGCAAGGAATTAAAAGAGAACTTGAATAAAGGAAACAAGGACGACAAGTTGAATCAACTGCTCCAAGAGCGACTAGAACGCCAAGAAATAGAGGCTAAAAAGAATCAGAAGCTCCTTGAGGAACTCAATAAAGTCGCCGAAAAAATCAACAAGGAAGAATTGGTTAAACGTTTAGAAGAGTTAGGTAAAAAGCAACAAAATTCCGAACGTAGTCTAGAACAACTTCTGGAACTTACCAAAAGATATTATGTAACTGAAAAAGCTGCTCAATTGGCCACGGATCTTCAAAAGCTTTCGGAAAAACAAAAAGAATTAGCAGAAGAGGCCATCACAGAAGCTTCTACGCCACGAGAACAAGAGGAGTTGAACAAGGAATTTGACAAAATCGCACAGGAACTCGAAGAATTACAAAAAGACAACGCCAATCTAAAAAAACCGCTTGATCTACAGATAGACCAAAACAAAAAACAGGGGGTCCAGGAAAATCAAGAAAAAGCATTCGAAGAAATTCAAAAAAACGATGAAAATCCTTCAGCTAATACAGAGGAAAAGAAGAAATCAGCGGCCGAGGCTAAAAAAAACCAAAAGGCAGCGTCGGATAAAATGAAAGAAATGAGCGAAGAGCTTAGCGACTCTTCCTCAAGTGGCGGAGGAGGGGGTTCTTCCGTTGCGGAGGATGCGGAAATGCTGCGTCAAATTCTGGATAACTTAATTATATTCTCCTTTAAGCAAGAAGCGCTATTTGACCAATTGAGTCAGCAGCAAGAAGAAGATCCGTCTCAATACGCTAAAACCGTACGTAATCAAAACGAACTGAGGGGGTTATTCGAGCATGTGGATGACAGTTTATTTGCACTATCACTTCGTCAAGCAGAGCTGTCAGAGTTTGTTAATGAGCAGATTACGGAAGTCTACTACAACATTGACAAGTCGTTGGAAAGTATGGCGGACGGCCAAATATACCAAGGGGTATCTTACCAGAAATACGTACTTACAGCTTCCAACAGCCTTGCTGACTTCCTAGCGAAGGTCATGGATAACATGAATCAGAGTATGCAAATGGGAAAAGGACAGGGAGATAGTCAGGGAGGTTTCCAGTTGCCCGATATCATCAAGGGTCAAGAGTCGCTTGGAGAAAAAATGGGGAAATCGGGACAACAAGGCAAGAGTGGCCAAAAAGGTGAAGGACAACAAGGTAAGCAAGGGCAAGAGGGAGCTAACGGGGAAAAAGGTGAAGGACAGCAAGGTAAAGACGGTCAGCAAGGCAAAGGCCAAGACGGCAAGGATGGTGATGGTGCCGGTGGACAAGGTGAGGGAAGTCCCGAACAAGGAAACGGCCAAGGGAATACTGGCTCTGGAAACCAAGGTCTTTCTGAAGGAGAGTTGCAGGAAATCTATGAAATTTATCAAGAACAACAACGTATCCGCCAAGAACTGGAACAACAGTTGGAAAACATGATCAATTCTGGAGACCGCAAATTAGGCGAAAAGTTAGTGCGTCAGATGGAAGATTTCGAGAACGATCTCCTTGAAAACGGAATAACCCAGCGCACTATCAACAAAGCAAATACCATTCAGTATGAATTATTGAAATTAGAGAACGCTGCGCTAAAACAAGGACAAAAATCCCAACGCGAAAGCAATACTAATTTAAAAGACTTCGCTAACCCTATAACTACTAAGCCCTCATTATTAGATAATTATCGTAACGAAGTAGAAATTTTAAATAATCAAGCCTTACCTTTGCGCCAAAATTTTCAGAACAAGGTAAAAGCGTACTTTAAAGGCGATGATTAATTTTAACTACGAGCTAGACTTCACATTAAAAGACCCGGATAAATATATTGCCTGGATAAATCGCATCTGTGATTCTGAGGATGCTGTAATAAAGGAACTGAACTATATTTTTTGTGACGACGACTACCTTCTGGGTATTAATCAGAAATACCTGAAGCATGATTCGTATACGGACATCATCACGTTCGATTATACAGAAAATGAATTTGTTTCCGGGGACATCTACATTTCTATTGAACGTGTTGCGGAGAATAGTTTAACCTATGCCGTTTCACTTGAAAACGAGTTACTTCGTGTTATGGCACACGGTATACTACATCTCTTGGGTTTTAAGGACAAAGGAGCGAGTGATATCGCAATAATGCGAAAAAAGGAAGAAGAAAAAATAAATCTGTTCCACGTGGAACAGCGGTAAATTATGTTTGGAGAAAATTACGACGTTATTGTAGTAGGAGGTGGGCATGCTGGCGCAGAGGCAGCCGCCGCAGCTGCGAATATGAGTTCAAAAACCCTATTGGTAACCATGAACCTACAAACTATTGGTCAGATGTCTTGCAATCCCGCCATGGGCGGCATTGCAAAAGGCCAGATAGTACGAGAGATAGATGCGATTGGCGGGTACAGTGGTATTGTCACAGATAAATCCGCGATTCAATTTAAAATGTTGAACAAGTCAAAAGGCCCTGCGATGTGGAGCCCAAGAGCACAAAACGACCGCATGCGCTTCGCGGAGGAGTGGCGTCTAGCGCTTGAGAATACCCCCAACGTAGATTTCTATCAGGAAATGGTTTCTGGTCTTTTAGTTGAAAAAGGTAAGATTATCGGGGTACAGACGTCTCTAGGAATTCCTATTAAAGGAAAAGCCGTGGTTCTTACTAATGGCACTTTCTTAAACGGATTGATACATATTGGCGAAAAACAGTTTGGCGGAGGACGATCAGGTGAAAAGGCCGCGACAGGCATTACCGAACAACTCACTTCGCTTGGTTTTGATAGTGGACGCATGAAAACAGGCACTCCTCCTCGTGTAGACGGACGCTCCTTAGATTATTCTAAAATGATACTACAACCAGGTGATGACACTCCAGAAAAGTTCTCCTACACTTCTACTGAAACTTTAAAAGTTCAACGGGACTGTCATATGACCCATACCAGCAAACTAGTTCATGACCTCCTCCGCGAAGGCTTTGACCGTTCCCCAATGTTCAATGGTAGAATTCAAAGCATTGGCCCAAGATACTGCCCATCCATTGAAGATAAAATAAATAGGTTTGCAGATAAGGACAGTCATCAAATGTTTATTGAGCCAGAAGGATGGAACACAGTAGAGGTCTATGTCAACGGTTTTTCAACATCCCTGCCAGAGGATGTTCAGTTCAAGGCTTTACGTTCTGTGGTAGGTTTCGAAAAGGTGAAATTCTTTAGACCAGGTTACGCCATAGAATATGACTACTTTCCCCCAACACAATTAAAGCATACCTTAGAAACTAAGTTGATTGACAATTTATACTTCGCCGGACAGATAAACGGGACTACCGGGTATGAAGAGGCTGCATCTCAAGGACTAATGGCAGGTATCAATGCACATCTTAAAATTAATGAAAAGGAACCTTTTATTCTCCAAAGAGACGAGGCTTATATCGGTGTACTTATAGACGACCTTATCACAAAAGGAACAGAAGAACCTTACCGCATGTTTACCTCTAGGGCAGAATACAGAACCCTATTAAGACAAGACAATGCTGATTTACGACTTACTCCCAAAGGGTATGATTTAGGATTAGCATCCAAAGAACGACTTATCCGAATGGAAGAAAAATTGAATAAGTCCAATCAGTTTGTAAAATTCTTCAAAGACACCAGCGTACTACCAAAGGATATAAATCCTATCCTAGAAAGTGTAGACTCCAACACCGTAAAACAATCTGATAAAATGTTCAAAGCCTTCTCAAGACCTAAGGTTACTATGGAGCATATGCTGCAACTCGATGTCGTCTCTAATTTTGTTGAAACAAATGAATTGGACCGGGAAATCCTTGAGCAAACGGAAGTACAAGTCAAATACGCTGGATACATCGCTAAGGAGAAACTAAATGCAGACAAACTTCACCGTTTGGAATCTGTCAAAATTCCAGCTAACTTCGATTACTCCAAACTAAAGTCTTTATCCTTTGAGGCAAGAGAAAAACTATCGCATATTCAGCCGGTAACCATATCTCAAGCTTCAAGAATTAGCGGCGTTACGCCAAGCGATATTAGTGTGCTTCTAGTTTTCCTAGGCAGATAATAACGATCGTTCCACGTGGAACATTAAAAAGCCGTCTTCTTCGAAGACGGCTTTTGTCTTTATAAAACATACGATATTACTATCTTCGGTCCTTCTAGACATCAATATGTATACCTACCTAAAGACTAAAGATTACTTTCTAACTCAAGAAGAATACGAACTTAAATACGATTCAGAATTTGAGATGCTCATTACACATCCACAACCCAACAATTTATCTAAATATTACCAAAGCACCAATTACATATCTCATACTGACGACAACGATACGTTAATCGATAAGATATACCACTATATTAAAAAATACAGTCTTCGGAAAAAAGTACAGTTAATAAATAAGCTAGATGTCCCTACAAAAACCATTTTAGATATTGGTGCAGGCACCGGTGACTTTCTTCTAGAGGCGTCCAAACAAAACTGGCTAACGAATGGAGTAGAACCCAATGAACAGGCAAGGACTAAAGCACATTCCAAAAAAATACCTCTAGAAACCTCCCTGAACCAGATTCAAAACAAGCAACATGTCATTACGCTATGGCATGTACTAGAACATCTACCGAAACTAGAACAACAAATACTTGATATTACTAATCTCCTGGAGAGTGGAGGATATCTCATCATCGCCGTTCCCAATTACAAATCGCATGACGCGAAAAAATATAAAAAACATTGGGCGGCATATGATACCCCCAGACACCTTTGGCATTTTTCTCGCACCTCTATTTCTCTACTTTTTGAACCTAAAGGATATACCTTGAAAAAAACATTACCCATGTATTTCGATTCATTTTATGTGTCTTTACTATCTGAAAAATACAGACATGGTAAAGCGAAGTATATGAATGCTTTTTTTACAGGATTGTATTCAAATATCAAAGCCACATTCAACGGTCAATACTCTTCTCTCATTTATATCCTTAAAAAAGACTAAAACTTATTTTAAGACCATCTACGGCCCTTTATTAAATACCTATATAAGAATACTTGAACAATTTCAGATAAGCCCTCTCTTATCTTCTTTTAAGTTCATTAATATCATTAATATTTATACTATATTTTAACTTCATAGATTATACTTATTTCATCTATTCTATTGCTCTTACTTTAAGACAAAGTTATACCCACCATAAGAAAAGCTTTGCTATTTTTGCCCAACTAAAATTTTAGCACTGATGAAAAAACTATTGTTTACAATTTCTTGCCTTACCGTTCTAGCCTCATGCAAACAAGAAAAAATTGGATATGTCGACAACGTAAAGTTGATGAACGATTACCAAGAGAAAATTGATGTGGAAGCAAAATTTAAAGTAAAAGCTGACGCTCTTACTAAAAAAAGGGATAGTATTTCTCAAGCTTTTCAGATAGAAGCACAAGCCTTTCAAGCTAAAGCACAAAAGATGTCTCAACAAAAGGCGCAAGAAGAATATGCCGTTTTTCAACAGAAGGGTCAATTCATGGGTCAACAACTACAGCAAGAAGATCAACAACTTCAAGCAGAAGGTCAAGTTGAAATGGACAGCGTTGTAAAAAATGTAAAAAGAGAAATCGAAGCCTACGGTAAAGCCAATGGTTACAGCTATATACTTGGCGGTGGTGATGGTGGTAGTGTCCTTTATGGTACCGAAGCCAATGACCTTACTTCAGAAATAGTAAAAGCACTCAACGATAAATACAAAAAGTAAACTATACTACATTTATCAATTACAAGCCGGTCTTAGACCGGCTTTTTTTAATCCGCCTTCCTGATACCTTCTATTTTCTCTAGACCACTTTCTATTGTGAAGCGATCCCTAGGAAGAAATCCCTTAACAATTAAAACAATACCACATACTACCAAAATTAATCCTATTCCCTTCTTTATAAGATGTATCCGATTATTCGTAAGTTTCCGTTTTAACTGCTTGGCTAACAGTATTTTAAAAATATCTGTAATAAAATATGAAAGCAACATTGTCGTGAAAAACACTCGTATGCGCACCGGCTCATTATCTAAACTTGGTCCAACAATAATGATAATACCCAACCAAAATACAAGAACCCCTATGTTTATAAAGTTCAAGAAAAATCCTTTGAGGAACAAACTGAAGTAATCATTGCTCTTCACCTTTAAAGGTTTATCAATTGGTCTCTTAGTTCCTTGCTTAAAAAAGATAGTGATACCGTATACTAAAAGAATAACGCCTCCAAAAACGTATAGACCAGGTTGATTACTTAAATTCTCTAGCAGTTGGTAACTACTAAAGTATGCCGCTAGGATAAATATAATATCAGCTATGATAACGCCAATATCGAAACTCAATGCGGCTCTAAAACCTTTGATTGCACTAGTTTCTAAAAGAACAAAAAACACAGGCCCGATCATGAAACTTAATAAAAAGCCTAAAGGAATCGCAGCCTGTATATCTTCTAACATTCTTTACTACATTCTTTTTATCACTCCTCCGAATACCGTTTTTTCTTCCAATTTAGCAGGATTACCGTGAACCAAAACCTCACCACCCGCCTTTACGGCTGCTTTCACATATTCACTGGCATATATTTCCGCCTTAGACCCGGCATTGACATTTACGGTTGAAAACTTCGTTTTAAAATTCTTCCCTTCGTATACGCCTCCTGTATTTATTTGAACATCTTGTAACTCGGAAAATCCGTTAGTCTCAATAACGCCACCCGAAACAGACTTAATAAGCATCTGTTCTACCTCCGCTGATACCGTTAATTCACCACCTTCTTGGGCTTTCAATTCTATAACATCTTGTTTAATGGTGCCCTCTGAATTAATCCTAGCGTCTTCGTTAACATCTATGACCATAATATCATCGGTATAATATAAATCTACAAAGGTTTTATATCCACTGAATATTTTACCTATTTGCATTCGGATTTTAAGTACTCCATCATTAATTACAATAGCTACCTTATCTGTACTTTCACCAGTAATAATCGCCTTGTTTTCAGAAGACCGTATAAGATTGATGGACAATCCGTCAAAACCTTTAACCTCAGAAAATTTACTTAAGCTTTTGGTAATCTTATTATCCTGTCCATTTCCTAAAAGGAAGTTTAAGCAGCACAATAACAAAACAACATGCTTCATAATCAATTAATTTGTATCCTAGAAAAGGATAATTTTACAGCTCCCTATTAGCAAATAGCATACCATTATGAAACCTAATTATGTTTACCTATAAGCGAAAAATCCAAGTGCCGTTTTTCTAAATCGGTATTCTTCACCATTACGACAACCTCATCACCAAGCTGGTAACTCTTCTTAGTTCGCTCTCCTACAACGGCATACTCCTTTTCATCAAAGATATAATAATCTCCTTTTATGTCCCTGATACGAACCATTCCCTCACATTTATTCTCGATTATTTCAACATAGATTCCCCATTCCGTAACCCCACTAATAACGCCAACGAACTCCTTGTCATCATGGTCTTGCATAAACTTGATCTGCATGTACTTAATAGAGTCTCTTTCTGCGCTGGCAGCCAGTCCTTCCATGTCGGAAGAATGCTGACATTTTTGCTCATAAATTTCCACCTTTGGTGATTTTCCATTATCTAAATAATGTTGTAACAGCCTGTGTACCATAACATCAGGGTATCTTCTAATAGGCGAAGTAAAATGCGAATAATAATCAAAGGCTAAACCATAATGCCCTATATTATCTACTGTATATATGGCCTTACTCATGGTACGTATAGCTAAAGTATCTACCAAATTTTGTTCTTTCTGCCCTTTTACATCCTCTAATAATTGATTTAAGGAGGAACTTATGGATTTTTTATCCGTAAAATCTAGTTTATGACCAAATCTCTTAATTAAACCATTTAGAGCCATGAGTTTATCTTCATTTGGATCGTCATGTACACGATAAACAAAAGTCTTTTTTGGCTTCTGTTTACCAATGAACTCCGCTACTTTTCTATTGGCAAGCAACATAAACTCCTCTATAAGCTTATTAGCGTCCTTAGATTCCTTAAAATATACGCCCACTGGTTCGTTTTCCTTATTCAGATTAAAACGCACTTCGACCTTATCAAAGGAAATTGCACCTTGGTCCATACGTTTACTACGCATAATCTTGGCTAATCTATCCATAGTTAAAGTAGCCGTTACGACTTCCTTGTCTACCTCATAGGCGCCATCGCGTATAGAAATATCCTGTGGAATCTTTCCATTACCAGTTTCTATGATATGCTGTGCTTCTTCATAAGCGAAACGCTCATTAGAATTAATTACCGTTCTTCCATACCACTGGTCTACAATCTTCGCTTTTTTATCCAATTCAAAAATTGCTGAGAACGTGTATTTTTCCTCGTTAGGTCTTAAGGAACAGGCATTATTGGATAATACTTCCGGTAACATTGGTACCACTCTATCTACTAAATATACCGAAGTGGCCCTTTCATAGGCTTCATCATCCAAAACGGTGCCTTCCTTTAAGTAATGGGAAACGTCCGCAATATGAACACCTATTTCATAATTACCGTTTTCTAAAACAGTAAACGATAACGCATCGTCAAAATCCTTTGCATCCTTTGGATCAATAGTAAAGGTCAATGCATTTCGCATATCCCTTCTTTTCTTTATTTCCGATGGTTTGATAGCCGTATCCAGGCTATCCGCAAAATGTTGAACCTCTGTAGGAAATTCGTAGGGCAAACCATATTCCGCTAATATGGAATGTATTTCCGTATTATGTTCTCCTGGTTTTCCTAAAACTTCGGTAACCTGTCCATAAGGAGAATCTACATCTTCTGGCCAGTCGGTAATTTCAACCACAACTTTATCACCATCGTTAGCATCCTTTATCTTATCCAAGGAAACAAAAATATCCGTATACATTCTAAAATCCGTTGGACGCACAAAAGCAAACGTTTTCTGCATATCCAAAATCCCTACAAATGTAGTTTTGTTACGTTCTAATACCTTGTGAATGTCCCCTTCTAGTTTCTTCTTGTCCCTTCTAGGATAAATATATACCTCGACACGGTCTTTATGAAAAGCCTTGTTCAGTTTATTTTGAGGCACAAAGACATCATCTTCCATACCCTCGATTACGATATAGGCATTCCCTTTTCCCGTAATATCAACTATTCCTTCATGATAGGTTTTTGTATCCTCAAGAACTTGATAATTACCTCTACTTACTTCTAAGATGCGCTTCTTTTCCTTTAACTGAACTAATCTTTTAATAAGATTATTTCTATCGTTCGCCTCTGTAACTCCTATCTTTGCTGCAATCTGCTTATAATTAAAGCTTTTCTTTGGTTCTTTTTCCAGTACCGTGAAAATGCCTTTTGTGATTTCATTTCTTCTATGGTTTCTCGCCTTCTTATTTCTCTTCGACATTAAAATTTTAATTTTTTGAAAATTACGAATTATAATCCACTACCTCTTCTATTCTTAAACCTCTTGCATATTTTCTAAGGTTATCAACATATATTATATAATAACTATTTCTTTTATAAATTTTTAAAAATAAATGGTGATTATAATGGTTTGTTAATAGACGTGATAACTTATTTAGGTATTCCTTGACTTTTTGAGATACCATAAGTTGTTCACATATTAAAAACACAAATGTATATTGATTATCAGAAATTTGAATGAGTTATCATTATAAGTTGATAACCAATTTGAACAACTAATTATTCATAAGTTTATAAAAAATTAGTGTTAACTAGGAGTATAAATTTCTTCACAACCTAATGACTGTTTCTAACATTATTTTTAGGCTATTAATGAAATAGATGCTAATTGAAAAAGGAGTTTCACAACCAAATTTTTTACTTATTTTTTGTAAACATTTTTTAAAGCGGTTGTTCCACTATTTAACTCACTAATGAACAACCAATAAAAATGAATAACCAAAATATGTTGTGTAAGCTATGTTTTTTGTGGTGAACTCCATGTATGTTGTACATTTGTAGTAAGTAAAGCGGTTTCCCCGACCTAATTTTAAAATCAAGTAATACGCCTACTATGAAAATATCTATTGGTAACGATCATGCCGGCACAGAGTATAAGCTCGCAATTATTGGACTCTTAAAATCCAAGAATATAGAAGTGTTTAATTATGGAACTGATGGAACGGATAGCGTTGATTATCCGGATTTTGTTCATCCCGTGGCCCAAGATATAGAATCGGAAAAATCGGATTTTGGAATTATTATTTGTGGTAGCGGTAACGGAGCTTCCATGACCGCGAACAAACATCAAAAAGTTAGGTGCGCACTTTGTTGGACAAAAGAAATAGTGGAATTGGCGAGAGAACACAATGATGCCAATATCTTAAGCTTACCAGCAAGGTATATTTCGTTACCACAAGCCTTGGAGATGGTAAAAACGTTTTTAGAAACTGATTTTGAGGGCGGTAGGCATGAGCGTAGGGTACTTAAAATACCTTGTGTCTAATTTGAAAGAATACGTATGTAGACCGGTCAGAGAAATCTCCTATTTTTGATAAAATTAAATCCGGTGCACAAACATGCTCATAATCATTCCCATCCTAAGGTAAAATCTAAGAACCTCATTATTTCCATAGTTTTGAATACGGTAATTACCGTATCTCAGGTTATAGGGGGCCTAATTTCCGGGAGTCTTTCTTTGCTTTCCGATGCCTTACATAATTTTAGTGATGTTCTTTCTTTGGTCGTAAGCTATATAGCTACCGTACTTTCTAGAAGAAAGGCCTCTACCAATAAGACTTTTGGTTATAAGAGGGCAGAAATAATAGCCGCTTTTGTAAACTCTGCCACACTTATCGTAGTGGCGCTTGTGCTAATTAAAGAAGCGGTGGAGCGTTTTATTGCCCCGCAAGAAGTAACATCGGATTTGGTCATTTGGCTTTCAACACTGGGAATAGCCGCTAACGGAATTAGTGTTTTATTACTAAAGAGAGATGCGGATACTAATATGAATATGAAATCTGCCTACCTACATTTACTCACCGATATGATGGCCTCCGTTGCGGTACTCATAGGAGGTTTGTTAATGAAATTTAATCAGTTCTATTGGGTGGACCCATTGCTAACTTTGGTTATTGCCTTTTATTTAATTTATATGGGCTACGATTTATTAAAGCAGTCTACTAGGGTTCTCATGCTTTTTACCCCAAATAGTTTACAAGTAGATGAAATCATTACTACCATTAAAGAAATAGAATCCGTTAAAAACGTTCATCATGTTCATATTTGGCAACTTAATGAGGACGAGGTGCATTTAGAAGCGCATATAGATTTTGTAGCGGATATTAAACTGTCGGAGTTTGATGTAATTTTGGAGCTAATAGAGGAACAAATGTTTCATACGTATGGAATCAACCATGTGAATATTCAACCAGAGTTTGGGAAATGCGACAGTAAACAAATAATAGTACAGGACTAATGTTAGATATTACCGTAAAGCGTTTTAGTGAAATAGATACAGACGAGTTATATCAGTTACTTCAATTAAGAAGTCGGGTATTTGTAGTAGAGCAAGCTTGTATTTACCAAGATTTAGACGGTAAGGACCAAAAGGCGATTCATATTATAGGTAAAAAGGATAACAGAATTGTAGCGTATACGAGAGCGTTTACCGCAGGAGATTACTTTGAACAGGCAAGTATAGGCAGGGTAGTGGTAAGCGACCAGGAACGTTCCCATGGTTACGGCAAAGTAATCATGGAGGCGTCCATTAAGGCCGTGGAAGAGGTCTTTAAGGAAAATACCATTAAACTATCCGCACAGACATATTTAAAGAAATTCTATAATTCGCTAGGCTTTAAAGCATATGGAGAGGGATATTTGGAAGATGGCATACCACACATAGTTATGCTTAGAAACTAAAAATGGCGCTTAGAGCACCATTTTATAATAAAGTCTAAAAATCATAGCGCTTTTAAAGCGCTATGATTTATATCTTAATGAGTTGTTTATTACTTAAGTTAATATCCTCTAACATGTTATCGGTAAACTTATAGTGCCCCCTAGTGGTAATTATTCTAAACCTGTTAGATTTCATTCTACTTAAAGTATCTAAAAACAGCCACTTCGTTTTTAACAACCTTGGTTTTTGAGATTTAAGGCTAATATCAAAAAAGTATTTTCTACCATTCTTTAAGGCTACGATATCTGGGGTAATTTTATTGTCCGCTCCTTTTCTGGTGTATGATTTTGGGGTTTCATAGCCGTCTAAATCTGCCTTGATATTTTCAAAACCAGTGGCTTCTAAATGGTTGATGGATTTCTCTAAAAAATCTGCGTTAGCTGTCTTGTCTAATTTTATCATAGCCTATAATATAATGGAATTTCATTCAATCACAAATTTTAAGCGCTGATTAACAATGATTTAACTTTCAAATGTAGATTATCGTGGGACTGGGCCATAAGCTTTTGGACAAGAAAATAGCATATGGTTTGGAGCCAAGCTTGGGAGCGTTTTCATTCTTGATCAACGAGTAAGGCTTCTGGAGTTTGTATAAAATATTGTATGGTTGTCTTGAGATTGGATACCAGTTTCCAATAGAAAATGATTAAGAATGATACTAAATGACTTTGCAAATGTTAAAGTTTGAAAAAAAACAAGAAAGTGTGCAAAAAGTGTGGAATTTTTAAAACCAAAAAAGCCCCCACATTTGTGAAGGCCTGTATTTACTGGTGGAGAATACCGGAGTCGAACCGGTGACCTCTTGCCTGCCAGGCAAGCGCTCTAGCCAACTGAGCTAATCCCCCTTTTTCAACGCGGCAAAGGAAATACTTTTTAACATGCTATCAAAATCCTGATTAGTCTTTCTTAGAACTCAAGATAAGTACCGGCACTGGAGCCGAAAATTCCGCTTTTAAAATTGTGCTCTTTTCCCATAGCTTCTTGAAAAAGCCTCGCTTACGTCTAAATACGCACAGTAAGTCGGGATGTTTCGACTGAAAATGTTCTAAGACACCTTGATATGTAGTGGCGTTCTCCGTAATCGTGAGCTGGGAGCTAATATCCATGAGGGCCGTATTTACCATTAAATCTTCATCGGAATAGCCTGGGGTCTTTACCAGCAATAGATTTACCTTGGCCCTGTGCTTATTGGTTATGGTAACCAATGGGTCTATGGTTCTCTTCCTTTTCAAAATACCCGATTTAAAGGCCACCAATACATTTTTAAAAGGAACGTACGTTGTTCCCCTCGGCACTACCAATGTAGGTATATCCGTTTGTTTTATTATTCTACCTGAAGTATATCCTAAAAACAATTCTTCCTGTATGTCATGACTTCTAGGAGCCAAAATTATTAAATCTATACCTAGCTCCTTGTCTATTTCATTTAAGCCGTCTACGAGCTCCCCATTATAGGAAGCAATTTTAACATCAATTTGCTTCGCATTAATTTGAGCGATTACCTCTTTTAAACGCTCTTTACTACTTTCCGCAATTTTCTCCGAAACGTTAGCAAGCGTGCCCGTTTTTGATTTGGCGTTGAAAACCTCCATCACAAAGACCTTCGCTCCAAAATCTGAAGCAAAATCTACAGCGTACTGTAAAGTGTGGTGCGCATCGGTAGAATTACCTATAGGAACTAGAATATTAGTCATAATACAATTGTTGATTATTCCCCTAAATTTACAATTAAAACAAATCCGTTTTATGATTCAACATGCAAAGATATCCGAAATTCCGGATATTCTTGAATTAACAACCGCCTGTAGATTGCATATGGAGTCCAAAGCCATATTTCAATGGACGACCAACTATCCTAATAGCTCCCAATTCCTTATCGATTGCGAACGCAATGAACTTTATGTTGTAAAGGAAGATGGTAACCTTATTGGTTGCATCGTCATTTCTTCGGTGATGGACAATGCGTACGAAAATGTAAAATGGCTCACCAAAAATAACAACATCTATATTCATAGACTTGCGGTGCACCCGTATCAGCAAGGAAAAGGCTTTGCGCAAAGATTAATAAATTTTGCCGAAGAATATGCCCGTACCAACAATTATGTATCCGTTCGTTTAGATACCTTTAGCCAGAATAAACGAAATCAAAAATTTTATGAAACAAGGGGCTATCAAAAATTGGAGGCTATTTATTATCCAAATCAGAGCAAGTATCCCTTTTACTGTTACGAACTAGTTCTTTAATTTTATTTTTTGAAGACCGCCATCAATTTTAAAACGATAAACAAACTCGCTATTCCCGCAACCATAGCAGGGATTGCGGAACCTTTGCTATCAATAACGGATACTGCCATTGTGGGTAACATTCCCGTTGACGGTATTGAATCTTTGGCCGCAGCCGGAATAGTTGGTTCATTTCTTTCCATGTTGATATGGATTCTAGGACAGACCAGTAGTGCCATCTCCGCTATTATTTCCCAGTATCTGGGAGCCGGAAAATTAGCGGAAGTAAAAACACTGCCCGCCCAGGCAATTTTTCTAAATATAGGGCTTAGCATTCTGATCCTACTTTCTACCATCTTTATTGTTGAAGAAATTTTTCAGCTTCTAAATGCCTCCGGGAAAATTTTACAATACTGTATCAGCTATTATTCCATTAGGGTTTGGGGTTTTCCGTTGACACTTTTTGTATTTGCCGTCATGGGTATTTTCAGAGGGCTTCAAAATACGTTTTGGCCCATGGTCATTGCTATTACGGGGGCCGTTTTAAATGTAATCTTAGATGTAATTCTAGTCTACGGAATAGACGGTATAGTAGAACCGCTATATTTAGACGGTACGGCCTACGCTAGTTTAATTGCCCAAGCGGTTATGGCCATCATGGCTTTTGTGCTGTTGCTTACTAAAACCGATATCAGTCTTAAACTTAAATTTCCCATCCATCCAGAACTGGGGCGCTTGGTGGTCATGAGCTTAAATCTCTTCGTTAGGGCCATTGCCTTGAATACTGCGCTCATCCTGGCCGTGAGGGAAGCAACTGCTCTGGGTGATGCCTATATTGGCGCCCATACCATAGCCATAAACATTTGGCTATTTTCCGCTTTCTTTATTGATGGTTATGGTGCTGCGGGCAATATTATGGGAGGAAGACTTTTGGGGGCCAAGGACTATAACGGATTGTGGTACTTGGCAAAGAAAATAACCCAGTACGGATTATGGGTAAGTCTAGTTTTAATGGCGCTTGGATTTGTATTTTATTATCCCATCGGTAGTCTCTTTTCCAAAGAAACACTTGTCCTAGATACCTTCTACACCATATTTTTTATCGTTATCCTTGGGCTTCCCATGAATACCTTGGCTTTTGTTTTAGATGGATTATTCAAAGGGTTGGGGGAAATGAAATACTTGAGAAATACACTACTGTCCGCAACGTTCTTAGGCTTTGTCCCTGCACTTTTTATAGGAAAATATCTGGGATGGAACTTAACGGGAATATGGATTTCTTTTACAATATGGATGCTGATAAGAGGGGGTGCACTGGTTTGGAAGTTCAGAAAAAAGTTTCGGCCCTTATTGCAAAACACCTAATTTTGAAAAGCGTAAGGCCTATTTCAAATAGGTTGCCGAGCATACGGAATAACATCTTAATTTGAACATATGGGAACCGATAGGAAGAATGGAAGTCTTTATACCAAAATAGATGGTAAGGTCGCTATCGTGGAGTTTGGGCATCCGGCTAGTAATTCGTTTACTTCTGAACTACTAGGTCGTCTAAAGGCGGAACTAGATAAGCTTTCACAGCATAGTATCGTTTCAGTGATTCTTTTGAAATCGGAGGGGGATAGGGCCTTTTGCGCCGGGGCATCATTCGACGAACTTATGGCGGTCGCTACTTTGGAGGACGGGAAAACCTTTTTCAGCGGCTTCGCAAATGTCATCAATGCGATGCGTAATTGTTCTAAGGTCATCGTGGGGCGGGTTCAAGGCAAAACCGTTGGCGGCGGAGTAGGTCTAGCCGCTGCCTGTGATTATGTTTTTGCTACGGAAGCTTCTGCCATACGCCTTTCCGAACTCTCCATCGGTATAGCCCCATTAGTCATTGCACCGGCAGTAGAAAGAAAAATAGGTGTTGCAGCAATTTCTGAGCTGAGCCTTGCCCCTACGGAGTGGAAAAATGCTTACTGGGCCAAAGAAAAAGGGCTGTTTTCAAAGGTATTCGACGATATCAACGAAATGGATAAGGAGTTAGATTTCTTTACACAGAAATTATCGGAATATAACCCAGAGGCGTTAACGGAGTTAAAAAAAGTGCTATGGAGAGATACATCCCATTGGGATAAACTACTTCTGGAACGCGCAGCTTTAACAGGCAAATTAGCGCTTTCCGACTTTACCATAAAAGCTATTTCAAAGTTCAAGAAATAGCGCAATAACGGTTAGCAATTTTCGTTCTAGTGTTAAATTTATTCATAATGGAGTTTTTCAATTTTTTAAACGGCGACCTTGTCTTTCCAATTTTGGCTTTGTTCGTTGTGGTTATCTATTTTGTAAATAGAGCAAGGACCCGCCGCAAGTTCAAGCGCTAAAAAAGATGTCCAAGAACAAAACTATGCTGTGGGTCATCTTTTATACTTTTCTCTTTCTTATAGGAGCATTCCTAGCTTATGGTGCATTTAACCAATTTCAGAAAACTCGAAATCTACTGGAAAAGGGAACAAAAACTACAGCTCTGGTTACAGAGTTCTCTACGCATCAGAGCGATGGTAGCACCATGTATACACCTGTTTTTGAGTTCACTGATAGGTCACAGAACAAACAAACGTTTAAAAGTGGTATAAGTTCTAGCCCTCCTGCTTATGAGATAGGAAAAAAAGTACAACTTATATATGATAGAACCAATCCAAAGAAAGCAAGGACCGTCTCTTTCTGAGGATTGTATCGATGGTCTGTTATCCTATTAATGGTCGCGACTCCTTTTTTAATTATTGGCGGCTCTTATTTATTATACAGCAGTAGCTAAGCATTATTATTTAAACACGGACCCTTACCTAAGAATTCCTACCTTTGCCAGCTAATTGTATCGTAATGTCAACTATTAGAATCACCAAACAATTCAATTTTGAAACGGGTCATGCCCTATATGGCTACGACGGTAAATGTAGAAATGTACATGGCCATAGTTATAAGCTTTCTGTAACGGTAATAGGCACTCCTATTACGGATACCGCCCATGTGAAATTAGGGATGGTCATAGATTTTGGTGATTTAAAGAAAATAGTCAAAGAGGAAATTGTAAATAAGTTTGATCACGCTACGGTCTTTAATAAAAACACGCCTCACGTTGAATTGGCCAAGGAACTGACTGATAGGGGACATAATGTTATTTTAGCGGATTACCAGCCCACCAGTGAAAATATGGTCATAGATTTTGCAGCCAAAATAACGGCTCGCCTACCAGAAAACATAAAGTTATTTTCTTTAAAATTACAGGAGACCGAAACCTCTTTTGCGGAGTGGTTTGCCAGCGATAACCAGTAAATGACTCGGGGCAAACCTACGATGTATTAAAAGGAAAGCTCATATTATATTTGGACACAGTCGCCGGAACATGATAAATGTAGCTTTTCGTAGATAATCACTTTACGTGTTAGAACAAAAAAATCGGAGCCACAAAAGCTCCGATTTTTTAATTTCATCATATAATGAACATATGAGGCCTATGCTATCTCCTCTAGGATTTTAGAGGTTTCCAAATCGTTTTGTATGGCATCCCTTTGTTCTCTAATAATTTCCTTCACCCTATGAGGTATCATAGTTTCTGCCAATATTTCATTGTATTCTGAAATGGCAGATTTGTCTCCTCTTACGGCTTCCTCCAACATGGCTTCATCGTTGTCTCCGGAGAAAAAAGCTTTTACGTCCATCCAGGCCCTATGAATACTTCCTTTTGTAGTACCATCGTCGGCATTTTGGGTTTTAAGTTCTGGGACGGCATTGTGCAGTGTTTTTACGAACAGCCTTCGTTGGTCCGCTCGCTTTTCAAAATAAGCTTTGATTCCTATTTCCTTCGCATTTTCAGAAGCCTTTTCAAAGCCCTTTACGGAATCTTCGTTTTTCTCGATTATCGCTTTAATCTTGTTCTCAATTATCTTAATATCGTTGTTCATATATCTAATTTTAATGCGGTAACTATATGCCTACCGTTTGGCATTCTTAATATATTGCTCAACTCATCATTTGTTTTGCTCTTTAGAAATGAAAGTTGACGCTTTTAATAGCACAAAAGACTATTCCGTTATATTTGTAAACTCGTATGACAACTTTAGAGCTAACCGGAGGAAAGAAAGTGTATTTTGCCAGTGATAACCACTTGGGAGCACCGACGATGGAGCAAAGCTATCCCAGAGAAAAAAAATTTGTCGCTTGGTTAGATGAGATAAAGGCAGATGCGGGTGCCATCTTTTTACTTGGTGATCTGTTTGATTTCTGGATGGAATATAAAACCGTAGTCCCTAAAGGTTTTACCCGGACACTAGGGAAATTGGCCGAAATCTCAGATGCAGGTATTCCTATCTTTTATTTTGTGGGTAATCACGATCTTTGGATGAACGGTTATTTTGAAGAAGAATTGAATATTCCCGTTTTTCATAGGCCACAGCAGTACACCATTAACGGGACTTCCTTCTTTATAGGCCATGGAGATGGCCTTGGACCGCATGACAAAGGATATAAACGGATGAAAAAAGTATTTACCAATCCGGTTGCAAAATGGTTCTTTAGATGGTTACATCCGGATTTAGGTGTTAAACTTGCCCAATACTTCTCTGTTAAGAACAAACTTATTTCTGGAGACGATGACGCCAAGTTCCTTGGAGCAGATAAAGAATGGTTAGTACAATACGCCAAAAGAAAATTGGAAACACAACATTACGACCACTTCATTTTTGGACACCGACATCTTCCTTTAGAAATCGATTTAAACGAAAAGTCCAAGTACACCAACTTAGGAGATTGGATCAATTACTATACCTATGCTGTATTTGATGGTGATAGCTTATCGCTTAGAGCATATGAGCGTGAAACCGAGTAGTTCATCGTCTAAACCATTTGTAATCTTTTTCTTACAACATATTTTGAAGGTTTCACAACAATAATTTAGAAAGTAGCTAGGATGCATATATCTTTACAGTGTTATTAAGTTTTAGTGTTGACCCCAAATCTTCACAGTACCTACAGAAACCGATCTTAATGACCCAAATCTTAATTTACCTACATTACAAAATAGCCCTTCTCCCAAGAGGGGCTTTTTTGATTCGTATGATTAAATTTCCTTCTCGTGCTCGTCAATATCTTTCTGCAAATCCAATCTTCTAAAGGATGGAGATACGAAAGCGGTGACCCCTACGGTTAAAAGTGTCATGGCGCCTCCGAATACTACGGCCGTTACCGTTCCCATAAGTTTTGCGGTTACTCCACTTTCAAAAGCTCCCAATTCATTGGAAGAACCAACGAACATAGAATTTACTGAAGCTACCCTACCACGCATATTGTCCGGTGTTTTTAGTTGAAGTATGGTCTGGCGTATAATCATGGACACCCCATCTACCGCTCCGCTTAGGAACAGTGCAATAACAGATACCCAAAAATACGGGGATAAGCCAAAAACAATAATACATACTCCAAAACCAGCTACTGCCCAGAGTAGTTTTTTACCCGCATTTCGATGTAGTGGAAATCTAGTGGAACCTAACATGGTAATAGATGCCCCAACTGCCGGTGCCGCCCTTAAAATACCGAATCCTTCTGAACCCACTTGAAGGATATCTTGGGCAAAAACGGGTAATAATGCCACCGCACCACCAAAAAGAACGGCAATCATATCCAAGGTAAGGGCTCCAAAGACTGCTTTTGTTCTAAAGACAAACTGTAAGCCCTCCTTTAAACTTTGGAAAACCGGTTCTCCTATTTTTGGATTCAATATGGGTTTTTTAGGAATCTTTAATAGAAGTAATAAGGCCAGAATAGAAAATCCAAAGATGACACACATGGACCAATGTACCCCTATGAGGCTTATAGAAAACCCGGCTAATGCCGGACCCAGTACAGAGGCAAATTGCCATGTAGAACTACTCCACGTTGCGGCATTTGGGTAAATTCTTTTGGGAACTATTAAAGCGATCAAGGAAAAAATCGTGGGACCTAAAAAAGCCCTGACCAAACCACCTATTAATACCAAAAAATAGATGCCGTACAAAATGTTCTTTGCCTCCATTTCAGATTCCATGCTTGGTAAACTCAGCATAAAAAGACCAAAACTAACTACAGAAAAACCAAGAATGCATTTGATCAAAAGATTTCGTTTTTCCTTTTGGTCTACGATATGACCTGCAAACAAGGCCATACTCACCGCAGGGATAACCTCCATTAACCCTATGATACCCAATGACAAGGGGTCTTTGGTCATGGAATACACTTGCCATTCTATAACAATAAACTGCATAGACCAAGCAAAAACCATTGCAAAACGAACTCCTAAAAATATATTGAATTCCTTGAAACGTAAAGCGGCATACGGGTCTATTTCTTTGCTCATCTGCTAGATCGTAATTTCAATTCTATTTTGCTCTGGGTCCAGGACAACGCTTTCATAATAACCATCTCCCGTTGTTCTAGGTTCTCCGGCTACTTTATAACCATCCGTTCTCAATTTTTCAGTCAAAGAATCTACTTTTTCCTTAGAACCTACAGCAATTGCAAAGTGACTTATTCCTAGATGTTCCTGGGCAGGATTAGCAAGCCCAGGTATTTCCGGTTTCTGCATCAATTCTAATCTAGCACCCTCTTTAAAACTTATGAAATACGAAGAGAAGTTCTTTGTAGGGTTGTGGTATCTATCTCCCGCAGTGGCCCCGAAATATCGTTCGTAGAAACTACGTGTCTTCTCCAAATCCGTTACCCAAATGGCCAAGTGTTCTATCTTCATTTAATATCCCTTAGCTTTAATTGAAGGCTCACATTTCCCTGCCATTCATTCTCATCAATTGAGAATACCGCGCTGAAAGGTTTTCTGCTAGTTACCAGGTTTAGCTTATCGCCAAGATTAAAGCCTATACCCCCAATTTTATGACTACCGTGCTGGGTAACCGAAAGTTTTAAATGCGCTTCATCTTGTCCTACGCCCTTTGCGTAACCTGTATCCACCAAATTTTCCGCCATAAAAACCGGACTCATATTCCCCGGTCCAAAAGGGGCGAACTGGTTAAGAATACGTAATAATTTTGGGGTAATGTCCTTTAATGTTATTACGGCGTCTACCGAGATTTCCGGAGTCAGTAACTGCGGGTCAATAGTCTCTTTCACCACTTTCTCAAATTGATGTTTAAAATTTTGATATTGGTTCGCTGCCAAAGTTAGGCCTGCTGCATATTTATGCCCTCCAAACTGTTCTATATAATCCGAACAGCCTTCCAAAGCATTATAAACATCAAAGCCTTTAACGGAACGTGCAGATGCGGCCAATTTATCACCACTTTTGGTAAATACCAAGGTAGGCCTGTAATACGTTTCCGTTAAGCGCGATGCCACTATTCCGATTACACCCTTATGCCAAGTATCTTTATACACTACGGAAGTGAATCCCTCTTGCTCCTCGTTTCTTTGAATTTGGACCAATGCTTCTTGGGTAATTTCTTGGTCCAACCCTCTCCTATCCGTATTAAATTTTTCAATCTCGGCAGCAAACTTCGAAGCTTTGTTCAAATCGGTTTCTACGAGCAGATTAACGGCATGTTGGCCATGTTTCATTCTTCCGGCCGCATTAATTCTTGGAGCAATGATGAAGACCACATCTGTAATGGTTAGCGTGGCCTTGTTTATTTGGTCTATAATGGCCTTAAAACCTATACGAGGTTGTTCGTTGATGACCTTTAGACCGTAATAGGCCAAAATTCTATTTTCCCCAGTTATTGGTACGATATCCGCCCCTATTGCAGTTGCCACTAGATCAAGATATTGGGTAATGTCGTAAATGGTTTCTCCCCTACGCGAACCCAAAGCCTCAATTAATTTAAAACCCACGCCACAACCGCATAATTCGTCATACGGATAGCTGCAATCTTCTCTTTTCGGGTCCAAAATGGCCACCGCATCCGGTAAATTTTTACCAGGCCTGTGGTGATCACAAATAATAAAATCAATTTCCTTTTCTTTTGCATAAGCCACCTTTTCAATGGCCTTTACACCACAATCCAAGGCTATAATAAGTGAGAAACCATTATCCTCGGCAAAATCGATACCCTTATAGGAAACACCATAGCCCTCATCATAACGGTCGGGAATATACGTTGCCACATTGGGATAGTAACTTAACAAATAGGAAGACACCAAAGCAACAGCCGTTGTTCCATCTACATCATAATCCCCAAAAACCAAAATGTTCTCGTTATTGGCAATGGCGATGGCTATTCTTTCCACTGCGACATCCATGTCCTTCATCAAGAACGGGTCATGTAAATCTTCTAATTGAGGTCTAAAAAAGTTTTTGGCTTTCTCGTAGGTGCTAATTCCTCTTTGTAACAGTAGCTGCGCTACCAAGGTATCCACACGCAGCTCTTTGGCCAATTGGTCAATAGCTTCGGAATCTGGTTTTGGTTTAATGGTCCAGCGCATTCTGTAAGTGCAAGTTCAAGTATCAAGTGCAAGTCCATTTATGCAAAAGCCGACTCAACACTTTATTTTTTATTTTTAATTATTGTTGCAATAATTCGAATAAGTTGTTCTACTTCATCAAGTAAGTTATCCCTTTTACTAGTAATACCGTATTCAACTTTATGTAAGATTTTCAGGTTTACTCTTGATTCTTTTAGTTCTTTAAGACAAATGCTTGCTTTATTAATGTAATCTCTTTTAGTATTCGTTCCTTGAGCCTCACCAAAATTTAAGGCAGAACTACCACCAGACCTTAATAATTGATTTCCATAATACTGCCCCGTCATATCAGAAGGCAAATCTTTACAAAATATAACAATAGCTCCCGCAAAATCAACAAGTCTATCTTCTAAATCAAATTTTTTATCCGTCATATTTTGAATTTGAACTTGATACTTGCGCTTGAACTTTTTTACTTGTTATGAAACACCGTTTTAATCTCCAACTCGGCGAACCGTCTGAACATTTCCATGACCCCACAATATTTCTCTACGGATAAATCTACTGCACGTTGTAATTTGTCCTCTTTTAGGTTACTTCCATGAAAATGGTACTCGATTTCTACTTTATCATAATACTTCGGATGCTCATCGGTAAGGTTCGCAATGGTTTCGATATGAAATTCATCGACCTCTAGCTTCATTTTCTTGATGAGTCCTGCAATATCCAATCCTGAACAACCCGCTAAAGAAGAAAGCATAAGTGCTTTTGGTCGCAGCCCACTACTATCCCCACCATCTTCTGTGGCGATATCTATCTTTACATGATGTCCGGAAGGATTATTGCTCTCAAAAGCCATATTTCCTAACCATTTGGTGCTGATATGATTTGTTGTACCCATAATTTTTTGTTTCTTGTAGATTACAATAATACAATTATCTAACTAGAAAACTTCTCGATGCTGCGCAACGGAACAAGAGGTTTTCGTATAATAAAATCTTTATATGCCCTTAGTAAAACCGCTTGACCCTAGTCACAGCCCCGAAACTGCAGAATTGGCCAAATTTTTTAACGAAACGCTTGGTTTCTGCCCAAATTCTATCCTTACAATGCAACATAGACCGGCCATCTCCAAGGCATTTATAAACCTTAATATGGCAGTAATGGCCAATGAAGGTCGTGTAACTTCGGCCTTAAAACGGATGATCGCCTGGGTAAGCAGTAATGCTACGGGTTGCCGCTATTGTCAGGCGCATGCCATACGTGCTGCTGAGCGTTATGGTGCAGAACAGGAGCAACTGGATAATATTTGGGAGTACCGTACTCACCCCGCTTTTTCCGAAGCGGAACGTGCCGCTCTGGATTTTTCTTTACAGGCATCGCAAGTACCCAACGCCGTTGATGCGGAGATTAAAGCCCGACTCTATACACATTGGGACGAAGGTGAAATTGTAGAAATGCTCGGGGTAATATCGCTCTTTGGTTACCTTAACCGTTGGAACGATTCTCAAGGAACGGATATTGAAGAAGGTGCCGTGGATAGTGCCAACCAATATTTAGGCAAACACGGTTGGGAGAAAGGGAAACATGATGGTTCTCGTTATTAGATAACTGGATTTTTTAGATAAAAAAATAAAACCCTGCCGATTGGCGGGGTTTTTCTTTTAAAATGCCATACTGGAAATTATTCCCCTAATGGATTAGAATTGACTCACTAATTTTGAATGTATATGATATAGACCTGAGAACAAGAATATAAAACAAACAGAAAAGTGTCTCTAGTGTTTTATAATTAAAATCTATAGCAAACCTATTAAAAATAGCATTTGACAATTATTATTATCTTTGTCATAGATTTTATCTATGATTTGAAAAATTCAAACAATGGAAAATTTTAAAAAATGAAAGAACTTGTAACACAAAATTATAAAGAGTTAATAGCATTCGCTTTAATCATCATTTGCGTTTTAGCACTGTTATTAATGGATAAGACAATTTCAAATAGTCTAAGGCAGTATTTATACGGATTTATTGGAACCTGCATAGGATACCTCTTAAAATGAACTTTGATATTAACATACTACCAAATTAGACAGGTAAGTGTCTTTACAAATCAATATGTTTATGGGTTTTTTGGGTAATCTTCCCTATCGTAATACCCTTTATTATATTGCTACTTTTCTTTCCTGAAAGGCTAATGGGGATTCTTAAATTAATTTAGCTCTTTAGCCCTACACTTCTAAAAAGAAGATTATCACAGTACTGCTAGGGTTGTCAAACCGTTTACTTCACTTCACTTAGAATTTCACCTATCAATTTCCTTAATTCTTCCACAACCTCATCTTCAAACCAGGGGTTTTTACGTATCCAAAAACGGTTCACAGGGGAAGGGTGGGGCAGCAGAAAATATTTAGGTAGAAACTCTTGAAAGGACCGTACGTTTTCGGTCAAATTTCTTTTAGCGGTTTCCTTTAAATATTCGCCCTGAGCATACTTCCCGATCAAAAGTATTAACTGTACATTTTTGAATTGCTCCCAAACCAAATTGTGCCAAAGCGGAGCACATTCCTTTCTCGGAGGTAAATCTCCTGTTTTGGCCTTACCTGGAAAACAAAAACCCATTGGTAGCACCGCAAAGTTATCTGGATTATAAAATTGTTCTGCTGTAACGCCCAACCATTCCCGTAATTTTCTTCCGCTAGGATCGTCCCAAGCCTTATTATGGTCATGTGCCTTTCTTCCTGGGGCTTGGCTCACCAATATGATTTTTGATGTTTTGCTTCCAGAAATAATTGGTCGGGGTCCTAAGGGTAAGTGTTCCTTGCAGACTTCGCAAGCTCTAATTTCTGAGAGTAATTCTTTCATTTACCTTTTCTAAGAAGTCACAAAATTCCTTAATAACCAAATCGTTAACATACCCCAAAATGTGCCAGTAGCCATACTTAAGATAGCCAGTACAATAGCATGTGGCATCCATTTAATATTATAGGCGGCCGTTACTGCCGGGGCCGTTGCAATACCTCCCACATTGGCCATACTGGCAATGGGTACCCAGGCCATATTCACGTTCAGTAATTTGGCAATTAGTAACATAAATATAAAATGACCAACAAGCCAAACGGTTAAGAAACCAAGAAACGGAACATTAAAGCCCAAAGTGGCCAACTGCAGTTTTAATCCCAAAACGGCCATCACTATAATAATTAAAATACCTCCTGCTCTTAAAGCGAATTTAAAATTCCATCGCGATATAAAATTACTTAGTGCCAAACCTACGAACGAAAGCAATACTACTTTGACTACAAAACTTTCCAGCAAAAAATTGGACAATATTACAAATCCAAGAAGTATGCAGGTGCTTAACCACGGATTCAATTTTGCGCCTTTTTCTGCACGAATATTTTCAGGAATGGCGATGTCGGATATCTTGAACCATGAATTGAGTTGGTCACTTTTCTTGATACTTTGAAACATGAGAATGGTCCAAACGTTCACCAGAATATTATCCATTACCAAAACCGTAAGGAAAATATTCTCAGGGCATTCTACAAGTTCCTTTAAAACCAATTGACTGGTGCTACCACCAATCCAACTACCAACAATAGGGGGTATTCCCATCCAATAGTCTTCCAACACCATGGTTTTTGAAATAAGTTCCGTATCGGAAAACGCCCACATTAACAGCACGGGAAACACGGCAATAAATAATGAACCGGAGGCAAATACTACTATAGGTTTTAGACCAATTGCCTTTAGCTGACCTAGGGACAAACTACTCATGACCGCAATAATGGCCAAGGGAATGAAATAGTCTTTACTAAAATTATGGATACTTTCCAGAGAATAGTCGGCATTCAAAATATACGAGACGATAGCAGGAATAATATAGGCCAAAAGAATTGCAGGCACCCAATCAAACAAGGATTTAACATGCTTGTTCTCCCATCGGTCTAGATAATAAACGGCTATGACCGTAAATGTAGAGATAATCCAAGGTGCTAACATGGGTTCAATGTAAGAAACTATTTCTTGCCCCCGACAACAATAACGATTTCTCCTTTCGGTGGTTTTTCAGTGTAGTGCTTTAATACTTCTTCAGCCGTTCCCCGAACCGTCTCTTCGTATAATTTAGTGAGCTCTCTAGAGACGGAAATAGGTCTGTCCGCTCCAAAATACTCCACAAAATTGGTCAAGGTTTTCACCAACTTATGAGGTGATTCGTAAAAAATAACGGTTCTCGTTTCTTCCGCCAACAGCTTCAACCGGGTTTGCCTTCCCTTTTTTACGGGCAAGAATCCTTCAAAAACAAATTTGTCGTTTGGCAGCCCACTATTGACCAGGGCGGGTACAAAAGCGGTTGCTCCTGGCAAACATTCTACGGCAATGTCATTTTCCAAACAAGCTCGGGTCAATAAAAAACCTGGGTCGGAAATCGCAGGTGTTCCCGCGTCGGAAATAAGCGCCAAGTTGGCTCCTCCTTTTAATTTAGTAATAAGATTAGCTATACTTCTATGTTCATTGTGCATATGATGACTATGCATTGGGGTGCCAATCTCAAAATGTTGTAATAGCTTTCCGCTGGTCCGGGTATCTTCAGCAAGTATGAGGTCTACTTCTTTTAAAATACGAATGGCCCTAAGGGTCATATCCTCAAGATTACCAATAGGCGTTGGAACTAAGTATAATTTTCCCATAGCACAAAGTTAAGGCCTTACTTGCTTTCCTGTAAAATATGAAATTATAACTGCGCAAAAAGCGATGACCGCAAACATGTGCTGACCATCACTCACCATATAATGGGCAAAAAAAGCTAAGACCACATTATAAAAAAATCCTGCATAGGCCCATTCTTTAAGCCATTTGGAAAAATTACCCCAGATAGCGATTAAACCCAATATTTTAGCGATAGCCAATGGATAAATCAGATAGGTAGGGTACCCCATGTTCTCAAAAAATCCCACGATCATTTCATGATTGAAGAAATAATTGAACACCGAGAAGCACATAATAGCCGTTAGGACCGCAGTAGCCGAATAGTACAGGATTTTTGTTGTTTTCATATACTTTGTATTGATTGTTGTCTTTTGCATTGGTGAAACAAAAAAACCCAACAATTTTGTCGGGCTCTATTCTAAATCTTGACTACGTATTAAGCGAATCTTCGTTCTATCAATTCCATAAAACGTAATTCGTACTCTTCTTTTCCTTCCCAATTATTATAGTCCGGTTTTACCATATTCTTTATGAACGCAACAGAACGCTCTTCTGTATCAATTGTATTTAACTGAGATAACACCCTATTGTAATCTTCCGTCCTATCATTAAAAAGATGTTTCACGAAAGCTAATCTGTTGTTAAGGTCAACTTTTAAATCTTTATTTCCAAGTCGGTCGTTCAAGGACTTAGGCGTTTCTTGGGTAGCTTCAAGAGTTTCCTTAGAAGGCATAAACAACTCTTTATCGTTCTTGATTAAATCTGGCTTTCCCATGAACTCACTAAGCACTTCCTCCAAGTTATCCGAACTTGGCATTTCTGAAACCATATCCTTAATCGTATCCATCCCGGGAGTCATGATATCTTCTTCATGTGGATTATTTTCCGGTACTGAGGCGTTGGCATTGAGAACGGCGCCGGCTATTTGTTCAAATTTTTCCGCAATAACACTTTTGGAAACATCAACCTGTATATCGTTAAGCTCTTCCTCAATAAATTTGAGTACGGCTATTTTTTCGTATAATTTTTTGGCCGCCTCATAGAGTTCCGTGATTTCGTTTATATCCCGAGAGGTGATAATGTCCGTTGACATTTTTACCAATTCCTGTTTTAACTTTCTTTTCATCTAACACTTTTTATCTGCTACTGGCGGTTAGTATCAGTAACCACTTTTATCTTTTTTTATGATATCGTATTCAGGGGAACTTTGCAGCATACAAATTAGTCTATTCCCGAATAATTATACCCCCTTTTTCAAATAACTTTAGCATTCCATAATCTAGAACGAAAAAACAGCTTATTTTAGTTCAAGAGACTTTTTAAAAATTCACTGTTTGTTTTTTTATGTCTCTTTTTGCACATAACTTCGTTTAAATTTAGAACGACAACTATACGGTCCTTTGAATTTCTGCCTTGTTCCGCATCAAAATAAACGGTGGAAAATTCAACGGTAATTTTCTAATTTAGTCTCTAAAATTACAAAATGTTTCTCGAAAATACGGTTAACCATAAGGAACAGTTCGGTTGGATAGAAGTTATCGCCGGATCCATGTTTTCTGGTAAGACCGAGGAATTGATTAGGCGTTTAAAACGGGCAAAGTTCGCCAAACTCAACGTAGAGATTTTTAAACCCATGGTAGACACCCGATATGATGATGAGATGGTGGTGTCCCACGATGCTAACGAAATACGTTCTACACCGGTTCCTGCCGCAGCCAATATTCGAATACTGGCCGATACCTGTGATGTCATTGGAATAGACGAAGCCCAATTCTTTGACGATGAGATTGTCACAGTCTGTAACGATTTGGCGAATAAAGGCATCCGCGTGATTGTCGCCGGGCTGGATATGGATTTTAAAGGAAACCCTTTTGGCCCCATGCCCGCGCTGATGGCAACTGCAGAATATGTGACCAAAGTACATGCTATTTGTACCAGAACAGGAAATTTAGCTAACTACAGCTTTAGAAAGTCCAATAACAACAAATTAGTAATGCTCGGCGAAACAGAAGAGTACGAGCCCTTGAGTAGGGGGGCGTTCTATAAAGCTATGCTTAAGGAAAAGGTAAAGGATATGAACGTAGCCTCAGAAGAGGTGAAAGCTTCTAAAAAAGATTCCAATGTCTAATTACGGAGAGACCGTTCTAGAAATAGACCTAAATGCTTTAGCTCATAACTACGTCTATTTACGTTCCAGATTAATGCGGGAAACTAAATTCTTGGCCGTAGTAAAGGCTTTTGGTTATGGTAGTGCCGTTGAAAGAATTGCGCTGAAACTACAAGATTTAGAGGTTGATTATTTTGCCGTAGCTTATGTAAATGAAGGCGTAACCTTGCGCGATGCTGGTATAACCAAACCCATATTGGTGCTGCATCCTCAACCTATTAACTTTAAAACAGTTATAGCGCGTTGCTTGGAACCAAGTATTTATTCGCCAAAAGTCTTAAAAGAATTCTTAGAAATCGCCAAAGAGGAAAACCAGAAAGATTACCCGGTACATCTAAAATTCAATACGGGGTTAAACCGGTTGGGTTTTTGGGAAAATGATGTGGATTTTATTGTACAACAACTCCATAGGCGTGCAGAAGTAAGCGTGGTATCCGTTTTTTCGCATCTAGCAGCATCAGAAGATCTGAACGAGAAGTCATTTACAATTAAACAGATTGAAAATTTTAAGAGTATTGCTCTAGAACTCAATAATAAACTAGGGTATGAGCCTTTTCGGCATCTATTGAATACCTCTGGCATTATTAATTATACCGAGGCACAATTTGAAATGGTTCGGAGCGGTATTGGCCTTTACGGTTATGGAAACGAATTAAAAATAGACTCGGAATTAAAACCGGTAGCAACACTTAAGACGGTCATTTCACAAATTCATAGAATAGAGCCAAATGAAAGTGTTGGATACAATAGAGCCTATACATCAAAAGAATACAGGACCATAGCCACACTACCCTTGGGACATGCAGATGGTATTGGCCGCCAATACGGGAACGGAAAAACATATGTTCTAGTAAAAGGTAAAAAAGCCTTTATCGTAGGTAATGTTTGTATGGATATGATTATGATAGATATTACGGATATCGATTGTAAGGAAGGTGATGAAGTCATAGTCTTTGGACCTCAATTATCCGCGCAAAACTTTGCGGAAAAAGCAAATACTATCTCTTACGAGCTGTTAACAGCTATATCTCCGCGTGTGAAGCGAGTAGTATTGGACTAACTACAAAGAATTAACGTTTTTTTAAGAATCCGTTTTTTTTCATACATTGCACCCACTTAAGAATAACCATTTTTAAAACACTAAATCATGTTAAAAGAATTCAAAAATTTCATAATGACAGGAAATGTCATTGATTTGGCCGTTGCCGTTATACTTGCAGGGGCGGTAGGCTTGGTCGTTAGCGGTTTCGTATCCAATATCATGATGCCCATTATCGGTCACTTTGCAGGAGGCGTTGATTTTGCTGATATGAAAGTTGTATTAGACGAGGCAATCGTTGCTGCTGATGGTACCGTTTCAAAACCAGAAAATGCAATTATGTATGGCAAATGGGTCAATGCGATTATTAATCTAATCATTGTAGGTTTTGTATTGTTCATGATTGTAAAAGCTTACAACAAAACAAAAACTCCGGTTGAGGAGGCACCAGCTGAACCAGCGGGACCAACTCAAGAAGAACTGCTCATGGAGATCAGAGACGCTCTTAAAAAGTAAATAGGTATATCCTGAAATGTTTTCGGGGCAAGCCGCTGCACTGTAGCTAACTTTAAACCGTCATTATCGTTTCGCAAACGATGATGACGGTTCTTTTTTGACCCCTAACCCATGGAAAGTACGTGCCATAAATGTTATTTGATCTATCTGGTCGAGCCTTCGTTCCATTGAATTTGTTTTAAATATAACTTCTTGTTATATTTTAATTATTCTATTTTATTTCACTTGTACAACTCCCATGAATACCTATTTTTGCCCTTTAATTTAATAAGTTCAGATGAAAGTAGCAGTAGTAGGCGCCACAGGAATGGTGGGCGAGGTAATGTTGAAAGTATTGGCGGAACGAAATTTTCCGATAACGGAGTTATTATTGGTTGCTTCGGAACGTTCTGTGGGCAAAAAATTAACTTATAAGGATAAAGAATATATCATTATCGGTTTGTCGGATGCGGTAGCCGCTAGACCCAATATCGCAATTTTTTCTGCCGGTGGCGATACTTCTCTAGTATGGGCTCCAAAATTTGCAGAAGCTGGTACCACGGTCATCGATAACTCCTCTGCATGGCGTATGGACCCCACTAAAAAACTGGTAGTACCTGAAATAAATGCTGCTGAACTCACCAAAACGGACAAGATTATTGCCAACCCCAACTGTTCTACCATACAATTGGTCATGGCATTGGCACCGCTTCACGAGAAGTATAAAATGAAGCGCGTGGTAATTTCTACCTACCAGTCCGTTTCGGGAACCGGCGTAAAAGCGGTACAACAATTAGAGAACGAGATAGCTGGTGTTCAGGGAGAAATGGCCTATCCTTATCCCATTGGTCGCAACGCGCTACCCCATTGCGATGTGTTTATGAAAAACGGGTATACCAAAGAGGAAATGAAACTGGCACGGGAACCTCAAAAAATATTGGATGATAGAAGCTTTTCCATCTCTGCCACCGCAGTACGTATTCCTACTTCTGGCGGTCACTCTGAATCCGTTAATATAGAATTCTTGAATGATTTTCAACTCAACGACGTTCGTCAATTGTTGAACGAAACCCCTGGCGTTACGGTTCAGGATAATCCGGATACCAATACCTACCCCATGCCCATATATGCCCACGATAAGGACGAGGTTTTTGTGGGTCGTATCCGTAGGGACGAGACACAACGCAACACGCTAAATATGTGGATCGTTGCGGACAATCTTAGAAAGGGAGCTGCTACGAACGCTGTGCAAATAGCAGAGTATTTGGTAGCGCATGAATTGGTATGATTACAATTTGTAAAACAGTGTTAAAACCTTCAGAACATCCCTGTCCTGAAGGTTTTTTTATGCTATTTTTAATGCGACTAATTTCTAAAAGAGATGAAAAATTTAATCACCTGTTTTTTGACAGCCGCATTGCTTGCCGCCTGTTCTAACGAAGCTAAAAGAGAACCCATCGCTGTGAACTACCCCACTACTAAAAAAGTTGATACCATAGATACGTATTTCGGAACCGATGTTCAGGACCCCTATCGCTGGCTTGAAGATGACCGCAGTGCGGAGACCGAGGCTTGGGTAAAGGAACAGAACAGCACAACCTTTGGTTACCTAGATAATATTCCGTTCAGAGATGATTTAAAAGACCGATTGTCTAAATTATGGAATTATGAAAAATTGGGTTCTCCCTTCAAAGAAGGAGATTATACGTATTTCTACAAGAACGACGGTCTACAAAACCAATACGTAGTCTACAGACAAAAAGGTGACGAGGAACCAGAAATATTCCTGAATCCTAATACATTTTCCGAAGATGGTACTACCTCTTTGGCAGGGTTACGTTTTACAAAAGACGGCTCTCTCGCCACCTATCTTATTTCCGAAGGTGGTAGTGATTGGCGTAAGGCTATCGTAATAGACACGGAAACTAGGGAAATTGTCGAAGACACGTTGGTTGATATTAAGTTCAGCGGAATTTCTTGGCGTGGCAAGGATGGTTTTTATTATTCCAGTTATGATAAGCCAAAAGGAAGCGAATTATCTGCCAAAACGGACCAGCACAAAGTATATTATCATAAACTGGGAACTTCACAGAAAGATGATGAACTTGTTTACGGAGGCAAGCCTTTGGAAAAGCACCGCTATGTTGGTGCCAGTGTTACCGAGGATGATAGATTTCTCATTATATCCGCTTCCGTTTCAACATCGGGAAACAAACTTTTTATACAGGATTTGGAAGATCCTAATGGACTTTTAATTCCAATGGTAGAGGACACCGATTCCGACAATTACATCATAGATAATGTAGGTCCTAAACTGTATGTAGTCACCAACAGAAATGCTCCTAATCAAAAAATTGTGACCGTGGACGCCGCAAATCCAAGTCACGAGAATTGGGTAGATTTTATTCCCGAAACAGAAAACGTACTAAGCCCTAATACGGGCGGCGGTTATTTCTTCGCAGAATATATGGTCGATGCCATTTCAAAAGTGCTCCAGTACGACTATGATGGAAAATTAATTAGAGAAGTACAGCTTCCAGGGGTCGGTAGCGCCAGTGGTTTTGGAGGCAAAAAAGAAGACAATGAATTTTATTTCTCCTTCACTAATTACAATACACCAGGTTCGTCCTATAAATACAATGTAGAAACTGGTGAATACGAACAATATTGGAAGCCCGAAATAGATTTTAATCCCGCCGATTATGAATCTACACAGGTCTTTTATAACTCAAAGGATGGGACTAAAGTACCCATGATCATTACGCATAAAAAAGGATTGGTGTTGAATGGTAAAAATCCTACCATCCTATATGGTTATGGTGGTTTTAATATAAGTCTAACACCTTCGTTCAGTATTGTAAATGCGGTTTGGATGGAGCAAGGTGGTGTCTATGCCGTCCCCAATCTTAGAGGTGGTGGAGAATACGGTAAAAAATGGCATGACGCGGGCATTAAAACCAAAAAGCAGAACGTGTTCGATGATTTTATAGCTGCTGCGGAATACCTTATCGAAAAGAACTATACTTCTAGCGAATATTTAGCTATTAGAGGAGGTTCCAACGGTGGACTTTTAGTAGGTGCCACAATGACGCAAAGACCAGACTTGATGCAAGTTGCCTTACCGGCCGTTGGGGTTATGGATATGCTTCGCTATCATACCTTCACAGCAGGCGCTGGATGGGCCTATGATTATGGTACTGCAGAGGAGACCGAGGAAATGTTCAACTACCTCAAAGGATATTCGCCGGTACACAATGTAAAGGAAGGTGTGTCTTACCCTGCGACCTTGGTCACCACAGGAGATCATGACGATCGTGTGGTCCCTGCCCATAGTTTCAAATTTGCTGCGGAACTACAAGAAAAACAGGCCGGGGAGGCCCCAACCCTTATCCGTATAGAGACCAATGCCGGTCATGGTGCGGGAACACCTGTGAGTAAAACCATAGAACAGTACGCCGATATATTTGGATTTACACTTTATAATATGGGCTATAGCGAACTCCCCAATCAGGCGGTATTAAAGGAATTTAAGGATTAATAGGAATACATCAATAAATTACAAGAAAATCCGTTCGTAATAGTAATGGATTTTTCCGTTTAAAACCAATACAGAGTATATCCCCATGCTGCGAATAGAAAACGTCTCTTACACCTATGATGAATTGCCCGTTCTGGAGGATATCCATCTTAGAATACAACGTAGGGAACATGTTGCCATTATCGGTGAAAGCGGCTGCGGGAAAAGCACCTTATTGAAAATTATTTATGGTCTAATGGATTTAGAGCAGGGAGCTGTCTTTTGGGAAGACAAACCAGTCCTTGGTCCGGCCTTTCATTTGGTTCCCGGAGCGTCCTTCATGAAATACCTATCACAGGACTTTGATTTGATGCCCTTTACCACGGTTGCTGAAAATATTAGCCAATACCTCTCTGTATTCTACCCCAAAGAACTAAAAGCGCGCACGGTGGAACTTCTGGAAATGATAGAACTCACTGAATTTGCACATAAAAAGGTAAATACATTAAGTGGCGGACAACAACAAAGGGTGGCCTTGGCGAGGGTACTGGCACAGAAGCCTGATATACTGCTGCTAGACGAGCCCTTTGGACATATAGACAATTTTTTGAAAAACAGTTTAAGAAGGAATATTTTTAGGTATTTAAAAGAAAACGGAATTACCTGTATCGTTGCCACCCACGATTTTAATGATGTTCTTCCTTTTACCGATCGTGTTTTCGTTTTGCGCGACAAGACCATAATTGCCAAAGGAAAACCAATGGAGCTGTATAAAAATCCTAAAGACCTTTATATCGCGTCCCTTTTTGGAGAAGCTACGAGCATTGCTATAGACGTGCTTAAATCCTATGGAAATACCAAGAGAAAAATAATTGTCTATGCGCACGAGTTCCGCGTTTCAGAAGTCTCAGGTATTCCGACAACGGTAATTACATCCTATCCAATGGGCAACTATTATCTGGTACAAGGCCTAATGGATAATGGTGAGAACGTTTTTTTTAATGCTGAAAGCGATTTACCTGCCGAAAAAAAGGTATTTCTTAATGTTTCCATTGAAACAATCAATCAACGTATACAACAACCTTCTGTTCTGTAATTTTATGATTATTAATATTTTATATGACATTGAGCAAAAATAATCGAGCTTTCGTCGAAATAAGTGATTTCCCACAAACTATTTTTAGGTCTAGTACGTTATACCATTTGAAATTTTAAAATCATTAGTTATGAAACGTTTACATTTGGCACTTACCCTTATCGTATTTGTATTGTTACTTCTTCCTGTTTTTATAAAATAGATAGGATAATAGACATCATCACAGGTAAGGTCGCCTAGTGATTTCCTACTTTTGCTACAAGACAAACCGTATTGGACAATAGTAGCATCTTACAAGAACTTCAATTTAAGGCTATTCGCAGTAGTGGCCCTGGCGGCCAGCATGCCAATAAAATCTCTTCTAAAGTTGAATTGGTTTTTGATATTGCCCATTCTAAAGGGCTATCGGAAGCGGAGAAGAATCGTCTTTTTTTTAAACTCAAATCAAAACTTTCTAAAGAGAACGTACTTACGCTACAGTGCGACGAATCTCGTAGCCAACACAAAAACAAGGATTTAGTTATTAAACGCTTTTTTGAACTTTTAAAAAGAGCATTGCTAGTGCCTAAAGAGAGAAAGCGTACCAAACCCTCCAAAGGTGCTATTGAAAAGCGACTACAGGCAAAAAAGAGAGCGGCACTTAAAAAAGTTAACCGCTCCAAACCAAAATTAGATTAATTACGCACCTTTTTACATGTTCTCCGTATCGTAGAAAAACTGAGCGCGTTGTATTTTACCATTGGCCACCTCGTAAACACATAGTTCATCCATTTTTACGCGACCGCCCTGCTTAAAGGTAACATCACTACTCATGGGCACTACAAAATGATTCGCAGCAACTGTTGGTTCGCCAACATCGCCTCCATGCATTTCCTAAATATTATCGGACCATTGTTTAAATCCTTCAGAAATATTAGCCTTGCCTTTTGTCACTTGCTCACCCATGGACCAATTATGCATTTCAATGCTTACGGCATCATCTGCATACATATCATACGCCTCGTCATATTTGCCTTCACGGCACAGACGAACTAATTTGTTGGCTACATCTTGTGTTGTCATGATTATCTGTTATATTGATTAATACCATTCAATATAGGAAATGTCCATCGCTTTTTAGACCAAAAAAATATTAAAATAAAATAGTAGTTACCTGATATTGAGTATCGTGGATGTACTTTGATTGAACTGAATCGTGTCTCCCGTTTGTTTGCCCAACAGTAGCTTACCAATGGGAGTGCCTGGAGAAATACAAAATAGTGATACCTCTTTGTACGTGAGCGCTCCGGCAGAAATAGCAATGTAGTACGACTGTTTATCCGTGACAACAACAGCGCCCAAACCCGCACGATTATGTTCTGTAGTGGTAGCCACTTTTTGTAATGTTCCGTGCATTTGTTCTGCCTCGACCAGCTGTGTTCCCAACTTCTCACGCTCTAACTGCAACATGGCCCGGCCAGTCTCGTGCTTGTCCCCGGCACTACTCTTTGTCTCGGAAGTAAGCGCTGTCTCAATTTCCTTCATCTGATGCTGCAACCTCTCTAAGCGACCCTTAACAAAACTATGACAATGATTAAAAGCTTGTTGTTTTAGTTCTAGAAGTGGTATTTTATTCTTCAACGTGATAGAGGTCTGCCAGTTTATAGACCAAGAAATTAACCATTTTTTCGCTGTCCTCACCATTGGTCATCAATCTTTTAATATCCGACCTGTTCTCTGCCTTAAAATAAGAAAGGTCTCCTGTTCTGTTCTCACTGAAAATGTTCCATGACTTTAGACCTTCTAGCATGGCCCTGTGGGCTTTAAACCTTTTTGAAATAGCCTCCTTTTTAATTTTGAATGACTTACTCAATGATTCTTTTTCGGCAACGTTTTCTGTGACCAACTTATATTGGGCGGCGATGCGTGCATCCGCTTTTTCTGCTTCGGTAATAATCTTAAAATATGCTCTAGAGACAAGGGACTGGTAACGCTTTTCAAACAAGGCTTCATTATTAGCGACCTCTGTTTCTTCGGGGGCTATAATATTATCCTCGGTACTCGCGTAAAGCACGGCATTTTCATTCCCTGAAGAATCTTTGAAAGAATCTTTCCATGCCTGGGACTGAATCATCTCTTTCCAGACCCTATTATACTCCTTTTGGTATTTGCTCTGCGTTACTCCGCAGCTTAAAAAAAGAAGACTAACGGTAACGACCCGTGTCCACATGATATAATCTTTCTTCATACACTATTCAACTATGTTCTCTGTAAGCTTCCCCCAATTAGAACTGCTTAGTTTTCTAAAACTTCATTAAAGTGACCTCCTCCCATATTTAGGTGCCGGTCATAACTAGAGAATCCGGGCTGTTTTCATTAATTCCGATGAACTCGTTGGGGGACATGTCCCCCAACGAGCTGTGCGGTCTAAAGCCATTATAGTCCTCCCTCCAAATATCGAACTTTTCCTGTGCATCTTCCAAAGAAAAGAACCAATTGGC
>NZ_MDGN01000045.1:0-93337 GCF_002742365.1 Maribacter sp. 4U21 | reverse complement strand
AAACACGTATATGGATGGACGATTATAATCATCACAGACCACATGACGCACTTGGCAAAGTGCCGCCAATAAAATACGCAGAACTTAATTCTTTTGGGGCTAGCCCCAAAAGAATTAAAAACAATAATTTTAATGAAGTTTTGGAAAACTAAACAGTTCTGATTGGGGGAAGCTTACAGGGCTAGCCCCAAAAGAATTAAAAACAATAATTTTAATGAAGTTTTGGAAAACTAAACAGTTCTGATTGGGGGAAGCTTACAAATCTATGTCTCTAAAAATAAAAATTATGATAAAACATATAAACAACTACAGTCATTTTTTAATAATGAGCAAGATGGCGAGCTAGCTTTTTTTAAACGATTTATTTCAGAAACATTTAAGAATGAAGATTTTTTCAAGTCAACTATTGATATAGATTTTAGCAGTATAAATCAAACGGATTTGCGGCAAGCTTATTATAAAATCTACTTAGATAAGGTGAAAAGCAAACCTATGAATGGTAAAGGATTGAAAGGTCAAACGTTAAATCAAGAAATTAAACTATCCTTTATAGGTTTCTATGACTTTATCATTATTCTTAGAAATAGATTCTTTCATTTAACTAAAGGAACTTGGCAGAATAACTTAAGCTCTACCGAAGTTTTGTATCCCGATTATTTCTTTAGGCCAATTATTAATCATGGTCTAAACTGGGTCGCATTGGTTATTTTTGAAATAATTAAAGTTGACTTTGAAAAAGGAGTAAAATGAAGAACGTTTTACCACAATGCGTTCTTTGAGAAGTTCTAATAATCAAAAATCAATATTGAGCCATTCAATAAAGCTCAACTCCTAACTCCCAACTTTTCCATATCTTTGCCGCTCATTAAAAATTAGTACTATGGAAGATGGAATTTATGCCAAATTCAACACATCAAAAGGCGAAATATTAGTAAAATTAACACACGATAAAACTCCGGGAACAGTAGGTAACTTTGTTGGTCTTGCCGAAGGGGATAAAGAAAATTCGGTTAAGGCAAAAGGCGAGCCGTACTACAACGGACTAAAATTTCACAGGGTCATTCCTGATTTTATGATACAAGGGGGTTGCCCGCAGGGAACCGGTACCGGTGACGCCGGTTATAAGTTCGATGATGAATTTCATCCAGAGCTAGACCACAGTAAGCCGGGAGTGCTATCCATGGCCAATGCAGGTCCAGGAACTAATGGAAGTCAGTTCTTTATAACACATGTTCCTACACCTTGGTTGGATAACAAACATACCGTTTTTGGACATGTGGCATCCGGACAAGAAGTGGTGGATAGCATTGCCCAAGGGGATAGTTTGGACACTGTTGAAATTGTAAGAGTAGGTGATGAGGCCAAGAACTGGGATGCTGTAGCAGCTTTTGATAAGTTCGAAGCTTCTGGAAAAGAGCGTATAGCAGCTGCAAAAGCAGCACAAGCCGCCGAGTTGGATAAAGTTGCGGCAGGGTTTGAGGCTACCGACTCCGGATTACGTTATAAAATGATTCAGAAGGGTAGTGGCGCAAAAGCCGAAAGTGGTAAAAAGGTGTCCGTACATTATGAGGGTTCCTTATTGAACGGTCAGGTATTTGATTCTTCATATAAAAGAAATTCTCCTATAGATTTTCAATTAGGGGTTGGCCAAGTAATTCCAGGATGGGATGAAGGTATTGGACTTTTAAAAGTAGGCGATAAAGCACGGTTCGTGATTCCGTCTGATTTAGCCTATGGTAGCGCAGGAGCTGGTGGAGTTATTCCTCCGAATGCAACACTGATATTCGATGTGGAATTAATGAACGTGGGATAACGGCAGTGAGCTAAAAAGTAGCATTTTAATAATAAAAAACACCTTGATTTTATCAGGGTGTTTTTATTTTGCCTTGGTTAGACTGAACAGAAAAAGAACAATATTGATCAGTAACAAAATACAGACGATAATTAAAAAAGTTTTCATAGGTACGGCTTTATAATCCTTATTGGTTATGTAACAACCCTCAGAAGAAAAACCCTACTTTAAAAAAAGCAATAGGTTAATTATTTTCTTTCGCTCCATAAACTGCCTATAAGCATTAAGGCATTCAAGAAAACTAGGAAAAGAAAAACTGCAAAAAAAGTACTCATGGATTAGGTTTAAGTTCTTGGGGAACTCTTATGTTTACTTTTTAGATGCGAAAAATAGTAATGGTTGCGTAAACGTTAAACAAAATTAGAAAAAAGTAACTTATTTCTTACGGTTTTAAAATTTAAATATAAAAAAAGCCTGAACATTTGTTCAGGCTTATACTATAAAAAAGTTAAATCTTTACCTAGTCAACTACTTTCACATTAACGGCGTTTAATCCTTTTTTACCTTGTTGTAGTTCAAATTCCACAACATCACCTTCTCGAACTTCGTCGATTAAGCCAGAAATGTGTACAAAATGATCTTCGTTTGAACCATCTTCAGTGATGAAACCATATCCTTTGGAATCATTGAAGAATTTTACTGTTCCTTTACTCATAATAGAAAAAATTATATATTAATTAAAGTGCAAAGATACTATTAAAATATTTAATTGTAAGATTTTTAGTAAGTTATATTACCGTTAAGTAATCTTATTTGCATCTTCACAGCCACTTGTAAACCAACAATTATGCCAAAGGATCGGGCGTCATTCGTAAATACGGCTTTATTTCTTCTACACCTTTTTTAAAAATCGTCTTTGCTTCTGCAGTAGGAATAGAAGGGCTCACCACTACATCCTGTCCTTTATCCCAATTTGCCGGAGTGGCTACTTTATGGTAGGCGGTGAGTTGAAGTGAGTCTATTACACGTAATAGCTCATAGAAGTTTCGTCCTGTCGAGGCAGGATAAGTAAGGATTAATTTTACGGTTTTATCGGGGGCAATTATAAATACGGAACGTACCGTTAAATTGTTATCCGCCTTTGGATGTATCATATCGTAAAGGTGAGACACGGATTTATCCTCATCCGCTATAATGGGGAAATTTACAACGGTATGCTGTACTTCATTTATATCCTTTATCCATTCTGTATGGGAAGCTGCACTGTCCACACTCAAGGCAATCATTTTAACGTTTCGCTTGTCAAATTCATCCTTAAATTTTGCCGCGGTACCCAATTCTGTGGTACAAACAGGTGTAAAATCTGCGGGATGTGAGAATAATATTCCCCAACTATCTCCTAAGTAATCGTAAAAATTTAGAGTTCCCACAGAGCTTTCTGCAGTGAAATTCGGTGCGGTATCTCCTAATCGTATCGTAGCCATAATAGTATCTATTTAAATTACTCTACAAAACTAGTAGATTAATTAATGCTTCTGTTTTATCAAGGGTTAAAAATGTATTAAAGTTTAGTATTTTTAAAGCATGGAAAATATGAAAGACTTACGTTATCCTATTGGGGAGTTCAATTGTCCGGATAAGCTTACTGCAGAACAGATTTCTGAATATATTCTGGAATTGGAAACGCTGCCAAGTCGTTTAGAAGATTTGGTCACGGATTTTTCCAATGATCAATTGGAAACACCCTATAGGCCGGGAGGATGGACCGTGAGACAAGTGGTACATCATATCGCAGACAGTCATCATCATAGTTATACCCGTTTTAAATGGGCGCTTACAGAAGATGAGCCTTTAATCAAAGCTTATGAGGAGAAAGATTGGAGTATTCTTTTTGACGCGCGTACGGCACCAATTTCCCTATCGCTCCACTATATCAGAGCGCTACATGCCAAGTTGGTATTTTTACTCAAAGGCATTGCTGCAGATGATATGAAGAAATGCTATCTGCATCCGGAAGGTAATGTTAAAGTCTCCGTAGCTGAAAATATTGCCAAATATGCATGGCACGGTAATCATCATTTTGCGCATATTAAAAATTTGGCCCAACGGGAAGGTTGGTAATCTTTTTAAACTATTATCGAAGAGTCGATACCTTAGAGACAGTTTTGGTCATAATAAACATCGGTTTTTTCTCCTCTATGGCTTGGGGAAAGGGTATTTCAGTTGTGCTGTGTTTTTTGAAGCCATTTTTTAAGTAAAAATGTAGTGCCGGTCCTTTTTGCATGGTATCCAACCAAATGATACGCTTTTTGAGTTCCTTGGCCCTCAGCTCTACAAATTGTAATACCTTTTTGCCAATACCTTTCCCAGTAGCCTCTTTTATGATATAGATTTTATCAACGTAAAGTGCTTCTTCCCTGGAATAAGAATCCAATGCTTTTTTCAAGGATATTTTTAGAATGCCCACAGTTTTTTTATTGTGATGAATAAGAAATAATAGGGTATTGGTATCCTGTTCTTCTTGAAGCAATACTTCCTCGGTAAAACTACTTTGAATATACGGTGCGGAATCTCCTTTTGGCCATAAGTGCCTATAATGCTGATTGTAGGCTTTGGTTCCTACGGTAATATAAGTGGCATACTTTTCTTGGGTCAGCGGTTCAAAATGAACAATATCTTTCATAAATGATAGTACTACTAGGGCAAACGGGGTATAAGCTTAAGTCTTTCTAAACTACTGTCACTCTTAAATAGGTAAATTACTTTCGTTGTATTTCTCATCCTTTAAGTAAACAGGAAGAATTGCCCGAAAATTGTAGGGACCATTCATTTTTAGGAATTGATCCATTTTATATTACATCCTATGCTCGGTTTTTGGTCCGGAGAAATAGGTTTGTTCTGTAGTAGTGCATCCATAGCTTGCCTTAAATCTTTTCCTGTTAGTTCTTTGCCATTTCCCGGCCTTGAATCGTCTAATTGACCACGATATACAAGTTTTAAGTTCTTATCGAAGAGGTAGAAGTCTGGCGTACAAGCCGCATCATAGGCTTTAGCCACTTCTTGTGTTTCATCATAAAGATAGGGAAAGGTGTAGCCTGCCTCTATGGCTTTAACGCGCATTAATTCCGGTCTGTCCTGGGGATAGTTAACGACATCGTTACTAGAAATGCCTATGAACTGAATTCCTTTCGATTGGTACTCCTTGGCCATTTTGCTAATTTCTGGATTCACATGTATCACAAACGGACAATGATTACATATAAATAGGATAACGGTACCATTCTTTCCTACCATCTCCGAAAGGTGCATGGTTGTACCACTAACGGTATCCGGCAGTCTAAATTCTGGCGCTTGTGTTCCAAGGGCCAACATATTGCTCTCTGTTCTTGCCATAGCTTTTATTCTGGAGTCATAAAGTTAAGCGTAATTCTATTGTTGTTTGTACTTATAAACCATATTTTTAACATCAATGTGCTTAGGCTAACCAACTAGATACACTTTGAGGGACGCACTTTTAGATAACGTACATATTAATTTTGATAGCGGATCACTATGGGTTTTAAACGTAGTCTTGGCATTTGTGATGTTCGGGGTTGCGCTTGAGATTTCCATAAAGGATTTTAAAGAACTTTGGTCCAATCCCAAGCCCATTCTAATAGGTGTTTTAAGTCAGTTCGTATTATTGCCGGTCGCAACTTTTATCCTGATTCTTATTTTGAAACCTTACCCCAGTATTGCTTTAGGAATGATAATGGTCGCCGCTTGTCCCGGGGGTAATATTTCTAATTTCATTACCCATTTGGCAGGAGGTAATAGTGCGCTTTCTGTTTGTCTTACCGCCATAGCCACGCTTCTAGCCGTGATTATGACGCCCTTAAGTTTAGAATTTTGGGGATCACTCTATCAACCGACTGCAAAGATTCTAGAGGCCGTTGCTATTTCCCCATTGGAAATGGTAAAACTCGTTGCGCTCCTCTTAGGAGTGCCACTACTGCTTGGAATGTCCTTGCATCATTTTAAGCCTAAGTTGGCCTTAATACTCGCAAAAGGTTTAAAACCCTTATCCCTACTATTTTTTATAGCCCTCGTATTTCTTGCATTATACAACAATAGCGATATTTTTATGGACTATATTTTTTATGTGTTTTGGATTGTGGTGCTCCATAATTTATTGGCATTTTTCACAGGGTTTTCCATTAGTAATATTTTTAAATTGAATCGGAAAAACAGTAAATCCATTACGATTGAAACCGGAATACAGAATTCCGGATTGGGTTTATTGCTGATTTTCACTTTTTTCGATGGTCTTGGCGGAATGGCGCTACTTACGGCCTTTTGGGGTATTTGGCATTTGGTCTCAGGCCTGTTGCTCGCGGGGTATTGGTCAAATAAGAGTATAACAAAGAAAGAAACCTTGGCTTAAAGAATAGGATGTATTATTTCATAAAAATCTTAATGAAATTGGCTTTGCACGCCTATCATAAAAAAATTGAGGTACACGGACTAGAAAACGTACCAAAGGATAAACCCGTTCTTTTCTTGCCAAATCACCAAAGTGCATTGTTAGATGTGCTTCTTATCGTAGTCGCATGTAATAGAAAGCCCTTTTTCTTGACACGTTCAGACGTTTTTGGAAAACCGCTTCTTGACGCTATTTTCAGATATTTTAGAATGATTCCTATATACAGGTTAAGAGACGGTAAGGATAAATTATCTAAAAACGATATGATTTTTGATGCCTGTGCCGATGTACTTCGGGATAAAGGGGCATTGGTAATGTTTCCGGAAGCCAACCACAATTTAAAGCGACGGGTGCGTCCTTTGAGTAAAGGATTTACAAGAATTCTGTTTAGGGCAAAGGACAGATACTTGGATTTGGATATTCATCTGGTACCTGTTGGATTAAACTATAAGGATGCTACAAATTTTCCGGACGAGGTGGCTATTTACTATGGAAAGAGTATCCCTTTAAATACACATTATGATAGCGAAAATATAATTGTATCTACCAATAGGGTAAAGACCCTAGTTTCGGACCGTTTAAAGGAATTAACTACGCATGTAGCCTCGGAGACGGAATATGATAAGGTGATTCGTTTTCTGGATGAAGCAGGCGAGGATTATCTGAGACCAAGAGAGGTTAATACAATGATTTCCAACTATGCAGAAGCTAGTTCGGAAATTCAGCATAAAAAGCCAAAGCGAAAAAGTGTAGCTGTTCAAACGGTTTTGGTTTTACTGAACGCACCAGTAGTTTTGCTATGGAAAGGTATTATGAAACCGAAGGTCTGGGAACCGGAATTTACGGGAACCTTGCGCTTTGCCACGGCAATAATAGGTTTTTTAATCTACTACACTTTGCTTTTTACCATACTATACTTCTATAGCGGATTTTCGCTCGCTTTGGGCATAGTGGTAGCGCTATTTGTATGTAATTGGATTTTAGTAAAGTACCTAAGCCCCTTTTAATCGATAGCGGCTTAGGTAAACTGTTTTACATCATTTCCCCGAAGAAAATAGCGTTCATCAAGAGTTTATTGGTACCGTACCAAAAGGCCCTGAAATTGGTATTGTCCGTGAAGGCGATAACGCGACCTTTTCCTAATCCTTGTACTTGAAACGGAACGGAACCTTTAAGAAGTGCTAGATTTTCTTCTGAGATATACCCGCTTAATAAAGGATCGTTGGTGTATGTGATGGGGTTGTTGTAGCTGTCTTCATCGGGAGAGATATACACATTGGTATTTCTGAATAAAGCAAGTTTATCGTTCTTGTAGCCAAAATTTATGGGATGGGAACGGTCCAATGTTGCCTCGAATATAGCCCCTCCGGTTACCTGGGCACCGTTAAAATCTCGTTTCTGGTCAAATGCGATGTTCTTAGCGACTAAAGTATCCTTTCTAAACTTCAACTTCATAAATTCATTGGTATTGAACCACTCTGCCACATTTCTATAGCCAATTAAAGTGCCACCGTCTTTGACCCAATCTTTCAGTTTTTCCGAGTTGTTCTTGTTCAATGCCTTTCCATAAGCACTGGGAATAATGATATCGGTATATTTGCTTAAATCAACAGAAGAAAAATAACCCACATCTATTTTGGTGAGCTCCATGTTATAGCGTGTATCGAACAAGTGCCAAATTTCTCCGGCATCATAAGAACGAATTCCATCGCCGACAAGAATAGCTATTTTCTGTTTCTCAACGGGGTCAAAATCATTACTTCCCAAATCGATTCCTCTTGTAAGTCCAGTTCCTACGGCGGTAATCGTTACGTTACTTTCCTTGGCCACGTCGACCAATAATGTGTGTAATTCGGAAGCACTTAAATCTTGGTTCTGTACGGGTACCATGATGGTTCCGTAATCATACGTTTTGCCTTCCAAGGTAAATGGAGATTTGGCCACTTTGGCCCTAAGGCCTTTTTCTACTATAGCGTGTAAGGCCTTTGGAGTGTAATACTCGTTCCATTCAAACAGATAGGCATAGTTACTTTTATCACTAACAGTGCCTTGTAAAGCGGCTAGCTTATCAATTTGTGGTCCTGCATTACTTAGTGAGCCAAGCTCGGTGTAATCAACATTAAATGCTAACGGAAATGTCCAAGCAGAGATATCATAGAACAAACTGTCCGTAAACGTGGTGCGCTTTTCAAACATCGCTTTGACCAGTCGTGGATTTTTCTGGTCCATGGGAACAACATAACTTTTTCCTTTCACATATGTTTTTCCATTGATGGTTACATCATTTGCCAATTCATGTATTTTCATTTTGTGGCGTTCCAATATCTCGGCCAGATGCCACGCCTTTGCACCGTCTTTATTATCTCCAAAAACAATTCCTTTGGTTTTGCTTCTCGAGGCTTCATTTTTTACATCTTGATAGAATTTTTTCTGATAGCCCAAGATTTTTTCGCGCATGTTCGTCGCTGCCTCAATCGTAGACAAAGCGGTGGTAAACTGATTGCGAATCGTAAACGGAAAGGTCAGTAAGCCGTTCTCACTTTCTTGAACATGACCTCTAGAGCTTCCTTGTTCGAAAAGAATACCTATACTACCATTTACATCTGGGAAAGTAGAGCCTTTTCCGTAGTAATAATCGTCGTATCCTTCCTCGGAATAGTATAAAGAGCCTATTTTATCTAGCGCTTTTGCATGATAGGTACCAATCTCGGCGGTTAACTCCTGATTAATTTTTGGGGTTAGTGGATGTACCCTCGTAGGTTCTCCCGGCTGAAAGAAAAAGGTGGAGTTCGTGCCCATTTCATGGTGGTCCGTAAGGATATTCGGTAGCCATTTGTGAAAACTTTCTATACGGGCCCTACTTTCGGGAAGTTGTACCGGTAACCAGTCCCTGTTCATGTCAAACCAGTAATGATTTGTTCTTCCTCCTGGCCAAACCTCATGGTACTCGCGCTCGTTGTTATCCGCTACTAAATTGATGCTTTTATTGGTGTTCGCCCAATAAGCAAAGCGTTGCAAGCCATCAGGATTGTAAGATGGGTCCATTAAAATTACCATATCGCTCAACATCTTTTCAATCTCGGGGCCTTGAGCTGCGGCCAAATAATACGCATACGCCAAACCTGCATTTGCACCACTAGGTTCGTTTCCGTGAATAGAAAATCCTTGGTACACTATAATGGGCATGTTAGAAATATCGCCGCTACCGGCGTTCTCGGTAAGCGCAATATGGTCTTCCCTTATTTTATTTATATTCCGATGGTTCTCTGGAGTGGTAATGGTGAGTAGTAACAATGGTCTGCCTTCAAAAGTTTCCCCTCTGTTCTCTATGCTGATACGGTCGCTAGACTTGGCCAGGGTCTGCATGTAGAACATTAACTTATCATGTGTTACGTGCCATTCTCCTACTTCGTGACCGATAACTTCTTTAGGTGTGGGTATAGATGCGTCGTAGGTAATTCCCTGTGGTAAGTAGTAATCTAATGCTAATGGTTGTTGCGCGCTAGAGTAAAAGCAAGTGGTCAGTACAAAGGCAAGTAAAATTTTCTTCATTTTGGTTGAATTTAGCTATGGTATAAAAGTAGAAAACGACCCTTAATTACAAGGGTCGTTATCATTTATTTAAGAGTATTTTTATCTAAATGTCATCAAAACTGACATCGGTAAAACTACCACTTGGTTTTTCTTCACTAACGGCAGTGCCATCCTCCTCTTTCTTAAAGTCTTTTTGATGTCTTTCCGAGATAACTTCGGTACCTTTTTCCTCTATAATAAAGTCCATCATCTCCTCAAAATTTTCTTTGAAGGCTTCAAAATCTTCTTTATAGAGGTATATTTTATGTTTTTTATAATGAAAAGAACCATCATCATGAGTAAATTTCTTACTTTCTGTAATGGTTAAATAGTAGTCTCCGGCCTTTGTGCTTCTCACATCAAAAAAGTAAGTTCTTCTGCCCGCACGTAAAACTTTAGAGTGAATTTCCTCTTGGTCCATTGATTCTCTGTCGCTCATTTCCTGTCGTTATAATGTCTGATTATTCTATCAAAAATGAAAAAAAAAACGCTATCCAACAACAATTTTCTAGTTTTCTTTCTCGGAAAGCTGATTATTATAGAGCTCTTTATAGTAGCCATCGATAGCATTTAGTTCTTCGTGTGTTCCTTCTTGCAAAAGCTTCCCATCTTCCAAAACCAATATTTTATCAGCGTTTTTAGCAGAAGAGACCCTATGGCTTACAATCAGTGTAGTTCGGTTTTTCGAGGCCTTTTTCAAGTTCGCTAATATCTCCTCTTCTGTTTCGGTGTCCACTGCCGAGAGACAGTCATCAAAAAGATATATCTGGGGGTCTTTCATCAAAGCACGGGCAATGGACACGCGTTGTTTTTGTCCACCACTTAGGGTAATCCCTCTTTCTCCTAATACCGTTTCATACTGTTTGGAAAAACCGATGATGTTATCGTGTACGACCGCTTTTTTGGCCGTGGCTATAATTTCTTCGTCCATAGCATCATGCTTTCCGAATTTAATATTGTTTTTAATGGTATCGGAAAATAGAAAGGCATCCTGTGGAACAGCACCTATGGCCTCCCTGAGATTTCTTACATTCATTGTTTTAATAGGAATACCGTCTATCAGAACTTCTCCTGAAGTTACATCGTACAACCGCGCAACCAAATCTAGTATCGTTGATTTCCCCGAACCGGTTTTACCGATAATTGCCGTAGTTTTTCCTTGCTTTATATGGAAGGAAAGATTTTTTAACGCTGTTATTTCCGTATCCTCATAAGTGAAGGTGACATCCTTGAACTCAATATCGCCCTTAACTTCATGTGTTATGGCATTGTCCGTGTTTAACTCTGATGACTCGTTCAAAAATTCATTTATTCTTTTTTGACTTGCCTCCGCTCTTTGAACGATAGAGGTCAACCACCCAACAATGGCCACGGGCCATGTTAGCATGTTTACATAAAGGATAAATTCTGCGATTAGGCCAACACCTATTTCCCCGTCTATATATTGCTTACCACCGATATAAATGACCAGAATATTACTAATGCCGATAAGTAATATCATAAGAGGAAAGAACCATGCGTTTACTTTTGCCAAGCTCATACTCTTTTCCCTGCCTTCATTGGCCAAATCACTTAGTTCCCGGTTCGTCTGAGGTTCTAAAGCATAGGCCTTAATTACGGAAACACCGGAAAATACCTCTTGCGTAAACGTGGATAGGGAGGATAGGTACTCCTGTACGATAGTACTTCTTTTATGGATAATCTTACTAATACGATATATGAGAACCGAAAGAATAGGTAAGGGTAACAGCGTATAAGCAGCTAAAGTTGGCGCTTTAATGAACATTAATGGAATAAGGCAGGCGAAAAGCGTAAGGGTCTGCATCCCGTACATGATTGCAGGACCGGCATACAAACGTACCTGATTAACATCTTCACTGATACGGTTCATTAAATCACCTGTCCTATTTTTTTTATAAAAGTTGAGGCTTAAAATTTGATAGTGATCAAAAATTTCATTTTTCAGGTCGTACTCAATATACCTGGAAACATTAATAATGGTCTGGCGCATTAAGAAAGTGAAAAAACCAGAAAGTAATGCGGCTCCAACAATGATAAGAATGTATTCCTGTAAAAGCTCCTTTGCGGTGGCGGTGGCCAGTTCTTCTCTTATGAATTGCTCAACAACGGAAATAATCTTGTTGACGTAAGAAGGCATTACGAGTTGAAAAAGGCGGGCAATAATGGTGATTATAATTCCTACCAGGAGTTTAAGCCAATATTTTTTGAAGTATTTATTAAGATGCTTAAGTTCCTTCATTAAAGCCTACGGTTGCAAAATTCTGATTTAAGATTTGCCAAAGATAAGTTTTTGATAAAGAATTGAATGTTATAAAATACCTAAGATAAATGCTAATGCTTTTGTGGCAGTCTGAATAGATGCTTACTTTTGCCCTGCGAAAATCAATCATAAACAACAGTTCTTTCACATGCTTACACGAAGGCACATTAGGGTAAAAGTAATGCAATGCATTTATGCCCTAATTCAATCAAAAGACGACTCCTTGCCCAAACAGGAGAAATTTTTAAAAGTTAGTATAGCTAATACTTACAGTCTGTACTTGTTATGGTTAAGTCTTTTTATGGAACTTCACCAACGTGCTGCAAATCAAATAGATTTAGCTTCCAAAAAATACTTGAATACCAAAGAAACGGCATTCCCGGACGAGTTGAAATTTACAAAGAACAAACTCTTACTTCAACTCATTCAGAGCCAGACTTTAAAGGAAGAATTGACCAATAGAAAACTAGATAACTGGTACCTTAACGAGGAATATGTAAAGCTCATCTATAATGCCATCTTAGAAAGTACCATTTACAAGAACTATATGAACTCTAACGATAACAGCTACGAGTCCGATAAGCAAGTTATTATAGAATTGTTTAAAGAGGTCATTGCCCCGAACGACAAAATTTACGAGTATTTTGAGGATGATAAACTTACTTGGATAGATGATATCCCCATCGTTAATACCTTTATCGTTCGGTTGTTTAAGAAGGCAAAAGCACAACAGAAGCCAGATTACTTTATGCCCAAATTGTTGAAAGATAAAGAGGATATGGATTTTGCCAATCAACTTCTTTCTAAAACATTGCTTAAGAACGATGCTTTAGAGAAGGAGATAGAGGGTAAAACACCCAATTGGGACAAGGACCGTATTGCGGATGTAGATGCCATTCTACTTAAAATGGCCATTTGCGAACTACTCCATTTTCCATCGATACCGGAGCGGGTAACAATTAACGAATATTTAGAAATCGCCAAAGAATATTCAACACCTAAAAGCAGTATTTTTATCAATGGTATTCTAGACAAGCTAACTAAAGAATATAAGGCCAAAGGAAAACTGAATAAGATGGGTAGAGGTCTTTTATAAAATATTTTTCTAATTTTACGTTTAATTAAAAAATAAATACCTTAAATAATGAAAAAGATAGTAGTTGCAATTTGTACGATTTCCATGTTCGCATTCACCTCTTGTAAAGAAAATGCCTCAAGTAAAATTAATACTGATAATGTTGCGGAAGCAGCTGTTAGGGATGAGGCTGCTAAAGCTATTCCGGTAATGACCTTTGAAAAAGCCGAGCATGATTTCGGTACTATTGAGCAAGGTACTCCGCAGGAGACGGCTTTTAAATTTACCAATACTGGTAACGCCCCTCTAATCATTACCGATGCTAAAAGTAGCTGTGGTTGTACAGTGCCAAACCCGCCAAAAGAACCAATTGCTCCTGGTGAATCTAGTGAGTTATTGGTGAAATTTAATGGGTCTGGTCAAAATCAGGTTACTAAAACCATTACAGTGATGGCAAATACAGAAAAGGGTTCTGAGCTATTAAGAATCAAAGCTTTTGTTAACCCAAAAGGAGCAGCACCACTTGGGCCTGTTAAATAATTTTAAAATTTAATAGCTACCAAATGGGTGATATGGGACAGTTTCTTCCAATGATTTTAATTTTCGTTGTGGCTTATTTCTTTATGATAAGACCTCAAATGAAAAGACAAAAGGACGAGAAGAAATTTTCGGCGGAATTAAAACGTGGTGATCGCGTAATAACGAAAAGTGGTTTACACGGTAAGGTTGTAGATTTGAACGATAAGGATGCTTCCTGTGTCATTGAAACAATGGCCGGAAAATTAAAGTTCGATAGGTCCGCCATATCTATGGAGATGAGCAGAAAACTAGCTGCTCCCGTTAAAAAATAATGTTGCAGCGCAGCTGAAGTGAAGCACCGATGGAAAGATTGGTGCTTTTTTTATGTCTTATTTTAGTGCTGTTGCAGATATAAGTTTGTTTATCAGTAGGAGCCTACGAAACTAAGGCAAACAATAATTTTTAGGATGTTACTTCTAACATTACTAGCGGTACTGATCATTGAGTCCTTTTCCTTCTAGAATCATCGGGAGTATTTTAGATAAGCGAGCTTCTTTAGTCTGTTCCCGTTTGGCTCCGCTAATATACTCGGCATATTCTTTTTGTCGGGATGAGGATAGCGTATGAAAAGCCTTCTTGAGTTCTGGATTATTTTCAAAGGCAATCTTAAGTTCCTTTGGCAAGACCACAACAATACCTTGCTTCTTTTTGGGGACCAATCGTATGCCTTTTCTTTCGTTTTCAATGGCCTCATTAATGTAGGCGGAAACCATTTTCTCTTTTATCTCGTCCCTAGATTTAAATTTCCAATGGCGCATTGCCTGGGTCTTGCCTTCTTGGGCATTCTCCAGTACGTTCTTGCTGTCACTTAAGAACACGCCGTTAAAGAACCAAATACCAAAATGCCCTTTAAATTTACAGATCGCCAGTACGTTTTTTCCGTTTAACGTATAGGTAGGAAACATCCATTTAAAAGTTTCCTCTAAATCGGTTTTTATTACCAATTCCCTGAGTTGGGTTATGGCCTCTTTAAAGAGGTGTTCTTCCTCGTAATAGGCTTCTATTTTTTCGGATTTATCCACTGCACTTATTTTTCTTTAGCAGTAAGTTCGCAAATTTTTACGATAACTTCTACCGCTTTCTGCATACTTTCCACAGGAACGTATTCATATTTTCCATGAAAATTATGACCACCGGCAAAAATATTGGGACAGGGGAGGCCCATAAAACTAAGTTGTGACCCATCCGTTCCGCCACGAATGGGTTTAATAATGGGCGAAACACCAACTTGCTCCATCGCTTTTTTTGCTATGTCTACAATATGCATCACAGGTTCAATTTTTTCACGCATGTTAAAATACTGGTCGGCTATTTCCAATTCTATACAGTCATTATAATCTTTATTCAATTGATCTGTAACCTCCTTTAGTAATTCTTTTCTTTTTAGAAAATTACCATGGTCATGATCACGAATTATGAGTTCAATATTGGCTTTTTCTATCTCTCCATGGAGTTCATAAACATGGAAAAAACCTTCCCTGTCACAGGTTCTTTCAGGAGTTTCGTTTTTGGGTAGTCTTCCTAAAAACTCGTTCGCAATTCCTAGGGCATTGACCATTTTACCTTTTGCATAACCAGGGTGGACACTCTTCCCGGTAATACTTACTTTCGCGCCAGCGGCATTGAAATTTTCATACTCCAATTCACCTATTTGACTACCGTCCATAGTATAGGCCCATGCAGCACCGAACTTTGCTACATCAAACTTATGCGCGCCTCTACCTATTTCCTCGTCAGGGGTAAAACCTACCCTAATGGTACCATGTTTTATTTCTGGATGTTGAACAAGGTATTCCATAGCGGTCATTATCTCCGTAATCCCCGCTTTGTCGTCGGCCCCTAAAAGGGTGGTGCCGTCCGTTGTAATTAACGTTTGTCCTTTATATTGAAGTAAATCTTCGAAATAATCTGGTGAGAGTATAATATTTTTTTCTTTGTTCAAAATGATGTCCTTTCCGTCATAATCTCTAATAATCTGTGGATTGATATCGGTCCCGGAAAAATCGGGTGTGGTGTCAAAATGAGAAATGAATCCGATTACGGGTACCTTCTGCGTAATGTTGCTGGGTAAGGTGGCCATGATATAGGCGTTATTATCTATGCTTACGTCCTGCATGCCAATTGCTTTAAGCTCGGCAACTAGTTTGTGGGCAAGGTTCCATTGCTTTTCCGTACTCGGTGTCGTCTCCGAGTTAGGATCACTTTGAGTATCAATTTTCACATAGCTTATAAAACGGTCAATAAGTTGTTGCATAGGTCGTGTTTTAATCAAAAATAGGGTTATAAATCGTATTTTAGCTTAGTTTTAAATTACCTAGATGACACACAAAAAATGTAATGTTCTTATTTACTTAATATTGATTATGCTTTTTTCTGTTGATCTTAGAAGCCAAGCCGATTGTGTTCTGGGGGTAGGTATAACAGAGGACGAAACATTGATTACTATTTTTCAAATGAATGAAATGCAGCAAGAGAATCTGGTAAATTTTGGTGCGGAATTGAAATATAGAAATGAAATTCTAAATAATCAATTAGCAAATATCATGCAGCGGCATCCACAAAGCACACCAACAGAATTAGGTCAACTCGCTGATAAATATAAAGCGGTCATGGATAGTATGCAGATGATACAGGCGTTCATAGATAAAAAAGTGCTATGGCTCTTTAACGAAAAGCAGTACGAGCTTTACCTGGAACTCTGTAAAGAGGCTTCTCGGTCCCCTTTTATAGTAGTGCCAACGGTTTATAACGATAGCATTACAAGAAAAGACTAATGTACATCTGATTTTTGTGATTGCTATAGAAGGTTCGTTTACTTTTCAGTTTGTATTTTTGTAGTTCACTATGATTTATGTATAAACTAATTATCCGCCCAATTCTTTTTTTATTGGACCCTGAGAGGGTGCACTATATAAGTTTTTCCCTCATTAAGTTTGCTTCAAAAATTGGTCTTTCCGGACTTATAAAAAATCACTTTACGCATGAAGATGTACGATTGGAACGAGAGGTATTCGGGTTAAAATTTAAAAATCCTGTAGGTTTGGCCGCAGGTTTTGATAAGAATGCCTTGTTATACAATGAGCTGTCTGATTTTGGGTTCGGTTTTATTGAAATAGGAACCTTAACACCCAAGCCCCAAGATGGAAATCCAAAACAGAGATTATTCAGACTCAAGGCAGATAAAGCTATTATCAATAGAATGGGTTTCAATAACAATGGTGTTTTTGACGCTGTTGAGCAATTAAAAAAAGAGCACAACGTACTTATTGGGGGTAATATAGGTAAGAACAAAGTAACCCCTAACGATGAAGCCATTAAGGATTACCTCATTTGTTTTGATGCATTATTTGATCATGTGGATTACTTTGTTGTAAACGTAAGCTCACCGAATACCCCAGGTTTACGGGAATTACAAGACAAAGAACCACTTACGGCGTTACTCAAGGAACTTCAAAAAGAGAACGATAAATATGCACTTAAAAAAAGTGTTCAGCGAAAGCCGATTTTACTAAAAATAGCTCCCGATTTAACGGATGACCAATTACTGGATATCATCACTATCGTGGCAAGCACTAAAATTGATGGAATCATCGCCACGAACACGACAATATCTAGAGCCCATCTTAAATCTGACTTATTTTTAGTGGAACAGGCCGGAGGTCTAAGTGGAAAACCTTTAAAAGATAGAAGCACGGAGGTAATTCGTTTTCTGTCTGAAAAGAGTAATAAGGCGTTTCCAATAATTGGCGTAGGCGGCATACATTCACCAGAAGACGCTCTAGAAAAATTAGAGGCCGGTGCGGACCTAATTCAATTATGGACTGGATTTGTTTACGAAGGTCCGGGTTTAATTAAAAAAATAAACAAGGCTATTTTAGCCGATGTCCAAGATTAAATCTCAACGCTGCAAGAAGTTATAAATGGTGCTTCGGTTTGCTTCATTGGCACAGCCAAAGGGTGTAATGCCCCAAGGTAGTTTACCTTCCTCACATTAACCCTCGCCTTTTGCTTAGTAGAAGGAGTCAATCATTTTACTTCGTCCAATAGTCCAATACGAGCACATCATCTAAATGCGGCCCTAAAACCTCACCAAACGCTTTATGATTAGGGTGTGGTAAATAAATACCTCTGTCTTCCTCACTTTCAAAAGTTAAGAAAAAACAGTGGGTCAATCCCTTATTAAGGCTTTCCGGACTGTTATTGACTCCCCATTCGTAGCCCTTGATTTGTGGTATTTTGCTGGGTAATGAACTAAAGGCGTCTTCAACCTTTTTGATATCTTCTGGAGCAGTGCCGTCCTTGAATTTAAAGAGAACCACATGTCTTAATACACTATCCGCGCTTATATGGGTTGTCTGATTATTTTTATTAGTAGTCTCAAATGAATAAAATGACATTGTAAGTACTGATAGAAGGACTACTGCTCCTGTAATTTTTAAGGTTTTCATGATGCTTTATTTACTTTTGTGAAAGATAAAGAAAGATAACTATCTTTTTAGGGCGAAATGATTTTTAAATTCTTTTTGTTCTCCGTTCATCGTGTAACTAATTTTGAACCAGTAATCTGAGGACGGTAAGAGTTTTCCGTTGCTATTTCCGTTCCAGCCATTTTCATCATTAAATTGAAAGTGTAGCTTTCCAAAGCGGTCGTAGATATAAATTTGGGCATTCTCAATTTCTAACAATCCTATAATTTTCCATGTATCATTGGTTCCGTCACCATTAGGAGTAAAAAATTTGGGGTAGTCAACCACTAAGAAGGGTTGGGACAACACAGTACAATTCCTAGTATCTGTAACATATGCTATGTGTTCACCTGCTTCCAAATTATCAAACCTGGAATTAGTAGTGAAATCGGAATCGTCAACTGCAAATAAATATTCATTACCTCCCTCGACCTCAATAGCTATGGAATTGTTTCCAGAGAACAGGTCGTTCAGGGGAACGATTTCAAAAAGGGTCGGAGGACTAACGGGAACTACTTTTGTGAAAATCGTGAATTCACAACCAAATTGTAAATTTTCTAAGACTACAAAATAGGTGCCTGGAGTGGCTGGACTATAGTTGTTCGCTGCAGCATTGGGAATCCTATTTTCTTCCCTAACGACATCTTTGTACCATTGAAAATTGTAGTCTGATGTCGCCAACCCGGTATCTAATAACGGTAAGGGGGTTAATGGGTTGTTATCTTCATCCAAACATAGGAGATACTCTTCAGCTAGCGGAGAGACAAATTCTAATTTTCGAAGGAAAATTTCAAACGATGTAATTTCATAGCAACTTTCACCAGAAGATATGCGAGCAAAGATAGTTTTGGTTTCTTCGGTTCCAAAGTAAGGGCTGGTGCGCGTGATGTTATTTTCGAGATTTTCGGCGTCTTCCTGTGTTTCAAAAAAGTAGACTTTATAGATCCTATCATTTTGATTTCCTAAAATCCTGTTTCTATTCGCCGTAAAATCAAAAGGCTCAATATCGTTCCCGTCCAAATCACAGGCGTTTATATCCAAGGGTTGCTCGGCTATCAGCGGTGGTTCAATATATTCTATTTCAATTGCTCCGTTTGAAATACATACTTCTGAAAATACCACTTGTACCTCGTATAATCCATCATCATTCACGGTTATGACAGGAATATCGTCGAATGCCGTTAGTTGTGTTCCGTCCCTATACCAAACGTAACTTTGCGCTCCTTGTGAAGTAGCGTCCAGTATTAGTTCTTCACCGATACAGAGTGGTTTGCCGTTGGCAACCGTTCTATTTTCTCCCAAACTAACATCTATGGAGAAACTACCGGCCTCGAGGAAAACAGCGGAGTCTAGATCAGCGTCTAGATTATCGGCAATTACAAGTTTAATCGTGTAATTTTCTCCAGGATTTACCTCGGAGAATGCAACCAGGCTCTTCGTTTGTCCAAAAAATGAAATTCCAGAATTCTCGCCATTCAGACCACCAAAAAAATCCTCATTCGCAGGTTCACAGGCATCTTCAACTCCGGGTCGTATAGTTGTAGCACTAACAGGAGAATCAGTACCAGGAATAACTGCTAGATTGGAAGAAATTCCATTCGCATCGGTGAGAATAAAAGCAAATACATCAGAGAACGTGCATTGATAATTATCGGAATATTCTTCTGAGGCGAACAGAAAATTGAAGCTTATACTGTTGGTGCTTGGCACAAAGTCGAATTGTATATAGGAGGCGTTAAAAAGGTTTCCTGTTCCCGTTGCCGATCTTAAATCATTATCTCCCGGCCAGTCCGCATCTCCAGTAGTATAGATTTGATCGTTAGGGCCCACTGCATCGGCAGCATTACCTGTGGATAAAATGATGCCTTCCCTGTATTGAAATCTTGCTCCGTTAGAATTAAAGTAACCTATACCATTCACCCCGAAATCCGTGCCGGTATAGGAAGTGTAGTTAGAGGTTTCCGCGCAGCTACTATTTACAAGGATATCTCGTATAAGCTCTTCTTCCGAGAGACCAGTGTCCACTTGGAACTGACCATAACAAGATAGCGTGGTGAGCAATAAAAGTAATACCGCTTTTTTCATTTCTGGTCTAGGGCAAAAGTAATCTTTGCGATTTCTCGTTAGCTAGGAATATAAAAACTATTTTGGACTTATCATTATTTTATAAGTTAAGAGTGATTTTTTTTCAGATGAAAACAATATACGAGGTATTTAAATAGAAAAATAGTTAGGCTTACTCTTTGGATATAGGCGGTAATTCGTAATTTATCGGCCTTAATCAACGAGTATTGAATTTAGAGCTATTACTTCCTTTTTGTGCCGCAACGGCCGCCTTGGCGCTATCACCCGGACCAGATAATATTTTTGTGTTAATACAGAGTATGACCAATGGTAAACGATATGGTTTAGCCACTATCGCTGGGCTTATGACGGGTTGTTTAGTCCATACAAGCTTATTGGCATTTGGGGTATCCATAATAATAAAGGATAACCCCATTGTGTTTAATGCGATTAAGATTTTTGGAGCCTTATACCTTTTGTATTTGGCATGGCAAGTTTTAAATTCGGATGAGGCCATTTCCTTGGGCAATGGTAAAGGCAATAAGAAAGGGCTTTTGGCCTTATTTAAGCAGGGGTTTGTTATGAACGTACTTAACCCTAAGGTGACCATTTTCTTTTTAGCATTTTTCCCTGGCTTTTTGTTCTCAGAAGAATTGAGTACCGTGGTACAATTTTATGTTCTAGGCTTTTTATTTATTCTGGTCTCTTCTTTCGTTTTTTGTGGAATAGCTCTTTTAGCTGCTTCTATAGCTGATTTTCTAAAGAAAAATGCTAGAACAGGAGCTGTATTAAAGTGGCTTCAAATTATTGTTTTTGTGGGAATAGCTATCTACTTGTTTATAGGTTGAGCAAATTTAGACTAGAACTTGATTTTTGAGTTTGTACTTTTACAATATGTCCGAAAAGGTAAAGATTATTGAATGTCCTAGGGATGCAATGCAAGGCATAAAGGATTTTATACCTGTGCATGAGAAAGTGAGGTACATCCAATCTTTGCTTAGCTGTGGTTTTGATACCATAGACTTTGGAAGTTTTGTTTCGCCAAAGGCCATTCCGCAAATGGTAGATACGGCTGAGGTCCTGGCAAAGCTAGATTTATCGAGAACTACAAGCAAGTTGCTGGCCATAGTAGCGAATGTTAGAGGGGCAAAGGCAGCTGCTTTACATCCGGAAATACAATACCTAGGGTTTCCATTTTCTATTTCGGAAAACTTTCAGATGCGAAATACTCACAAGACAGTAGCCGAATCTGTCGTTACGCTAGAAGAAATTTTCAATATTGCGGACGCCGCCAATAAGGAAGTAGTAACTTATATATCCATGGGTTTCGGAAATCCCTATGGAGACCCATGGAATGTGGATATTGTTGGAGAATGGACAGAAAAAATGGCGAGTATGGGCGCTAAGATCTTATCGTTGTCGGACACCGTAGGTACATCGGATCCTGAGACCATTACTTATCTTTTCTCCAATCTCATCCCGAAATATCCAAATATAGAATTTGGAGCTCACTTACACACGACCCCCACAAAATGGCACGAGAAGGTCAATGCTGCCTATAAAGCCGGTTGCCGACGATTTGATGGTGCCGTTCAAGGATTTGGTGGTTGTCCAATGGCTAAGGACGAGCTTACAGGTAATATGCCAACCGAAAAAATATTATCGTATTTTACCGCCGAGAAAGCAAGCACAGGGGTGAATTGGCTGGCTTTTGAAGCTGCCTATAACAAGGCTTCCGAGTTATTCGGTGCCTACCATTAATTTCTAAATAAATCATCGAGTAAATTTTCCAAATCTAGGTGAAATAAGGTGCCTTTTACCAAGTCATTCATAGCTTTTAGCTCCTCTACGTTCATGGCAAAGGATACTTGTGTAAAGGGCGAGTCTACCAATAATGCCTTACAAGAGTGCTTTGCGCTGCAATCGGCGCATGGCGAACTGGAGCGTTTGGCGTGCTGAATATTCTTTAGAAACTGCCATAATTCCTCTTTGCTCAGCATTAAACCAGTATCTCTAAAGACCAATTGAATTTTCTTCGTTGTATAATTCGGTGCGGTAGGCCATACGAAAGCTATTCCAAATGAGTTGACATATAAGAGGTTTACATCTGTCATCTTGCGTGGGTAAAATTTATATTACTTGTCAAAAATACTATTCTTATTTAGAATGATTAAAAATAATTTGATATTCTTGTATATGGGGATTAAAGAGATAATCCATTGGAAAAAAAAGTCATAATTGAATAAAACCCAATAAAAGCTCATTAAATTTGTAAAAAGCGATAAGGATGAACAAGACTATAGAAGCACTGTTAAACGACCAGATTAAATATGAGGCAAACGCATCAATGCACTACTTGGCCATGGCTTCATGGGCGGATGCTCAAGGATACAACGGAATTGCAGAATTCTTTTACAAGCAATCGGAGGAAGAGCGTGTTCACATGACTAAATTGGTAAAATTTGTAAATGAACGTAGTGGAAAGGTAATAGTACCGGCTTTAGAAAAACCCAAAGAAAGCTTTGAATCCCTGAATGAATTATTTGCCGATTTCTTAAAGAGTGAAATGTTCGTAACTGAGCAAATTAATCACGTAATCTTCGAATGTTTAAATAAGAAAGACTACAATGTCCATAATTTTATGCAGTGGTATGTTACGGAACAACTCGAGGAGGAAGCCGTAGCCAGGACACTTCTGGATAAGCTGAACATCATCGGAGACGATAAATCCGGGCATTATATGTTTGACAGGGATATCAATGCCATAGCCCTATCGGTAGATGCTGAGGAATAGCTAACAGTGTCTATAAAAGTTTTCAAAAAAGACTTCCAATTGGAAGTCTTTTTTTAGTAGCTTTGTTATTATTTAGATTTAATAAAAATAATGAAGACAGCATTTTTTATGACTCCTTGTTTGGTTATTGACCCTAATTGCGGCGATTGTACTGCTGTGGGTAAGAAAAAGAAGTGCTGTAAAAAGTATAAAAAAAAGGGGAAGAGTAACTGCAAACGCTGCCCCAAAATCTAAAAGCAATAATTTCTTTTATTTTAATATAATCTAAATAGATATTATTGGATATCAGTTATTTGTATTGGTTCTAACTGGTTTCTCACGTAGTTTTATAGTATAATAAATAAAAAAACGTTATGTCTATAAGATTAGGAAATAGTTGTGTCAATTGTGAAAATTTAGTTGAAGGTAATACCTGCAAAAAACATGGTGTGCAAGTGGGTAACAGTTACACTTGTGACAGTTTTGAAATGAAGGCAGCATTAAAAACGGAGCAGAACTGCGTGAGTTGCGTTCGCTTTGAAGCAAGCGACTGCGCCAACCCTCAAAAAGCTGCACCTGGGATGTCTTGCAACCATTGGGCTCCTCAAAACATTACTGCATAAAATTCCAAACATCATTGAATTAAAATAGGACTCCGGAGGAGTCCTATTTTAATTCATACCATAGTCCAAGTGTTAAATTTTTAATTTTATTTAGATTTAATACAAATAATCTTGCCCGTTGTCATTTTAGGTTTTAGATTTGTTACTCTATTTAAAACAAGTCTAAATAAACTTAAAAACCTAATAATGAAAAGAATTGTATTTGCAGTAGCTATAGTTGGAGGATTACTATTGACCTCATGCGAGTCGGATGATAATGGTGGAGACATAGGCGCAACTTGCTCTGATGGAGTAATGAACGGTGATGAAACCGGTATTGATTGTGGCGGTTCCTGCGCACCTTGCGAAACTGCGATTGAAAACCCTGCCACCTATCTATTTTCTAGAAACGGTGAGAGTACGGTCAGTTTCTCTGGTCAGACTACTAGGCTGAAGATGGGAGATGAAATTGTAAGTGCATTAAAGAACCCCATGATGACGGCGGATGAATTATTGGCCATGTACGCGCATGCAATGGGTGATATGAATTTTGAAGATGCAGAATTAAATGCTTCCGATAAAAATATGAGAAGTAAAACGGCTGCATCCGCAGATTTCTTCTCCTCTAATGCCACCGACCAGGCTTTGATACGTGCAGATTTTGACCAGTGGTTGACAGCTCAGGCGGAGGAGGTCTTTCCAAATTGGAACGTAGCGGCATCTGCTGGAATGGTGGGCCAACTACCCGATGGAGCATCCACACGTTATGTAAATGAAAAAGGATTGGAATACGACCAACTATGGACAAAAGGTTTAATCGGCGCATTAACCGCTGACCAATTATTGAATAATTATTTAAGTCCAGCCGTTCTGGATGCCGGCGAAAATATAGCTGATAACGATAACGGTACACCTGCTGAGGGTAAGACCTATACCAACATGGAGCATAAGTGGGATGAGGCTTATGGTTATGCTTATGGTTTAAATGCGGATGCTGCAAATCCAAATGCTGATTTAGGTGCGGATAGTTTTTTAAATAAATATATTGGTAGGGTAGAAGGCGATGATGACTTCGCCGGTATAGCGGATGAAATTTTCCAAGCATTTAAGTTGGGAAGAGCCGCTATCGTTGCTAAACAATACGATGTAAGGGATGAGCAGGCAGCAATTCTAAGAAAGAAAATTTCTGAAGTAATTGGGATTAGAGCTGTCTACTACTTGCAACAAGCTAAAGTGTCATTGGATCAGGAGAGCCCGGCATACGGAACAGCTTTTCATGATTTATCCGAAGGTTACGGATTTATTTACAGCCTTCAGTTTACAAGAAAACCAAGTTCCAATGAGCCTTATTTTACTAAATCTGAGGTAGATGCCTTTTTAGTCGATTTGTTGGATGACGGCGCAAACGGACTTTGGGACGTAGAACTAGCTACCTTGGATAGTCTAGCAGCGGCCATTGCCGATAGATTTGAGTTTACTTTAGAACAAGCTGCAGAATAGTTTGAGTTGTGTTATGTTGATAAAAAAAGTGACTCTTTCCTTATCTAGAATGAGTTGCTTTTTTTATTTTCGCTTTTAATTAGAATAAATAAAAATAAGCTATGAAGAGGATTTTTGGAATTGCATTTTTTCTATGCCTGGTTTGGGCCTGTTCTACCGATAATGAGGGAGAAGAACCTGTTATAAACCCAGGTGCTGAGGTAAATTTTGAAAGGAGTGCCATGTTGGTGAACTGGGCGGATAACATTATTATTCCGTCTTACGAAGCGTTTAATGCGGACATGGTCGCCTTAAATGCATCTTTTGAATTATTCAAGGCAGCGTCCAGTGAAGCCAATCTTACAGATTTGCGTGCGGCATGGTTAACGGCCTACAAAACATGGCAACGTGTTTCCATGTTTGAAATAGGACCGGCCGAAACGGTTGGACTACGATTAAATCTTAATATCTATCCTACGGACCCGGAAAAGATTGATGCCCACGTTGCATCAGGAGCATATGACCTTTCATTATCTTCCAATAGAGATGCTAAAGGTTTTCCGGCGCTAGATTACCTGATCAACGGTTTAGATACTACTGATGCCGCTATCGTGGCCAAGTTCAATACCGCGGACAAAGATGCCCTCCTCTCCTATATGGAGGACATCCTTAACGACATGACCTTACTTTCCAGTGGTGTTCTTGCGGAATGGAAATCGGGTTATAGGGATACTTTTGTGGCTAATGATGGTGCTTCGGCTACGGCATCCGTAGACCGTATGGTCAACGATTACATATTTTACTACGAAAAATTCCTCAGAGCAGGTAAAATGGGTATTCCCTTGGGTGTTTTTTCAGGCAGTCCATTGCCTGAAAATGTTGAAGGCTACTACGAACAGGAAATCGCCAATACCCTGTTTTTAGAAGGATTAAGCGCTGTACAGGATTTCTTTAACGGTAAGCATTATGGTTCCAGCGCTTCAGGGGAAAGTTTGGCTTCCTATTTAGATGTCCTCAATACGGTGAAGGATGGTGAAGATTTGAAAGCGCTTATCAACAATCAGTTCAATACGGCAAGGAACATGGTAAGTAACTTAGCTCCCTTTAGGACCGAAATTGAAAATAATACGCCACCTACCAATATGCTCTTGGCTTACGACGAGGTACAAAGAGCGGTGCCCTTATTAAAGGTAGATATGGTTTCGTCCATGAGTATAAGTATCGATTTTGTTGATGCCGATGGCGACTAATGACCTTTGAAGCTAAACATATAAAAGCTCCTACGGAGGCCGCCCCTTTGGCGGTCTTTCGTATTTTATTCGGTTTAATGATGCTTATAAGCATTATTAGGTTCTGGAGCTACGGGTGGATTGATAAATTGTACATACAGCCCAAGTTATTTTTTTCCTATTATGGTTTTGAGTGGGTAAAACCCATCGGTGATTATACGTATTTGCTTTTCGCAATTTGTGGGATTTCGGCATTTTTTGTGGCATTAGGTTATCGGTACAGAATATCTATTATCGTTTTCTTTTTAAGCTTTACCTACATTGAGCTTATGGATAAGACCACTTACCTAAATCATTATTATTTTATAAGTATCCTAAGTTTTTTAATGATTTTTCTTCCTGCACAGGCATACTTTTCAGTTGACGCAGCAAGAAATCCTAAAAAAGCCTTTCAATACATTCCCGCTTGGACCATAAACAGTATAAAACTATTACTGGGAATTGTCTATGTATACGCAGGTTTGGCAAAATTGAACTCCGATTGGTTATTCAAAGCTATGCCCTTGAAAATTTGGCTTCCGTCTAAGTTCCATATTCCATTGATCGGTGATTTGTTGAGTGAAGAATGGGTACAATACGCTTTTAGCTGGACGGGAGCAATCTATGATTTGGCTATTCCATTTTTGTTATTGTCAAAAAGAACACGCCCCTATGCTTTCATTTTGGTAGTAGTTTTTCATGTACTTACACGCGTACTTTTCCCTATAGGAATGTTCCCGTATATTATGATTATTGCTACACTTATCTTTTTTGATAATGGCCTTCATCACAAGATAATTGCTTATATCGGGCGCCTACTCAGATTCAATACTTCTCGGTTTAACAATCAGAAGGTCTTCAGAGAAAATTCCATGGGGTCGGCTTCCTTAAAGTATTCGGTCGTAGTTGTTTTTTTTATACTTCAGTTAACAGTTCCTTTTCGCTACCTATTATATCCGGGAGAATTATTTTGGACGGAAGAAGGGTATCGGTTTTCGTGGAGGGTAATGCTCATGGAGAAATCCGGGTATGCCCAGTTTAAAGTGGTCGATGCTGAGACCAATAGATGGTTTTACGTAAATAATTCAGACTTTTTAACACCATTTCAGGAAAAGCAAATGGCATTTCAACCAGATTTCATTTTAGAATACGCACACATGTTAAAGGAGCATTTTGAAGAGGACGGTCATAAGCAAGTGGCTGTCTATGCGGACTGTCAAGTAAGTTTAAACGGTAGATTAAGTACAAGATATATAGATCCTGATAGGGATTTAACCAAGGAGAAGGCTTCTTTTGCCCATAAAGATTGGATTATACCATTTAAGGATGAGATTAAAGGAATTTAGTGGATTACTGCTATTGTTATTGACTTTCCCGGTATGGGGTCAACTAAGCATATCAGGAAGTATCACGAACGAGGAAGGTAAACCACTTCCAGATGTGGAGGTATATTTGCGTGAATTGGAACGTTTGGAAATGACCGATGCTAATGGAGTTTTTACGTTTGAAGATATACCCGGTGGTAAGTATTCTATTGTAGTTTTTGCCTATGAATATGAAGTATTGGAAAAAGAATTGACTTTTGATAAGCCTTTTTCCCTGGATATCACATTACAAAGACTGCAGGCGGAAAATCTTTCTGAAGTAGTGCTCACACAGAAGCGAGAACAGGTTTTTGCTTTAAAACAACTTAAAAAGGTAGAAGGTACTGCAATCTATGCGGGTAAAAAGAGCGAAGTAGTGCTGCTTGATGGCATTACCGGAAATCTAGCGGCCAACAATCCTCGACAGATTTACAGTCAGGTAGTAGGTCTTAATATTTACGATAATGGCGATGCCGGTCTTCAACTGAACATTGGTGGTAGGGGGTTGGACCCCAACAGAACCGCAAATTTCAATACGAGACAAAATGGTTACGACATTAGTGCCGACGTTCTAGGCTACCCAGAAAGTTACTATACGCCACCCGCGGAAGCTCTGGAAGAAATTCAAGTGGTTAGAGGTGCCGCATCCTTACAATACGGTACCCAGTTCGGTGGTTTGGTGAACTTTAAATTCAAAAAACCAAGTACTACCAAAAAAATAGAATGGGTAAGTAGGCAAACCTTGGGTTCCTATAACCTTAGGACCAGTTTCAATAGTCTAAGCGGTACGGTGGGTAAACTTAGCTATTACACCTACTTTAATTATAAGGAAGGAAATGGGTTTAGACCAAACTCCGATTATAACAGTAGAAACTATTTTGCACATATAGGATACCAACTTACGGATAGGACCAAGCTCACCCTAGAAACCACTTTCCTGAATTATCTGGCCAAACAACCAGGAGGCTTAACGGATGCTCAATTTATCGCAGATCCAACCTTTAGCAATAGGGACAGAAACTGGTTTGATGTAGATTGGAAATTATATTCCCTGCGTTTAGATCACAAGTTTTCTAATAAGACGGATTTTAGTTTGAACATCTTTGGATTGGATGCTTCAAGGAGTGCACTAGGTTTTAGGACCAACCGTGTTTCCCAGCCAGATGATCCTGAGGAACCAAGGGAATTATTGATTGATAATTTTCAAAATTGGGGTGCAGAGGCACGGGTACTTACGAGATATAAACTAGGCGGTACGGAGTCAGCCTTGCTACTTGGTTCAAAAATCTATAAGACGGATAATAATCAAAGACAGGGACCTGGAACAAATGCTTCCAATGCCGATTTTAATTTTGCCGATGACGCCTTCCCCAATTACGAACGGCAATCTCAATTTGATTTCCCCAATTTTAATCTAGCCTTTTTCGGGGAGAACATTTTTAATATCACCCCAAAGTTTACGCTAACGCCTGGATTTAGGTTAGAACATATAAAAACGGAAAGTATTGGTAGCTTTAGGAACGTTGTTTTGGATTTGGCAGGTAACCCACTATTGAACGAAGAGATTGACGATAATAGAATATTCGATAGAACATTTCTCCTATTGGGACTAGGCGCTACGTATAAGGTTACTCCAACTACGGAGTTATACGGAAATTTTTCACAAAACTACCGGTCGGTAACCTTTAGTGACATTAGGGTGGTGAACCCTTCTTTTCAGGTAGATGAAAATATTGGGGATGAAGATGGTTTTACGGCTGATTTAGGACTGCGAGGTAGAATAAAAGATGCTCTGTCTTATGATTTGAGTGCATTCGGGTTGTTGTACGATAACAGGTTGGGAGAGGTATTGAAAAGTGAAACCAGGACCAATGCTGCCGGTGAAGAGGTAGAAACTGGACGTATCGTTCGTTTCCGCGGTAATATAGGAACCGCTTTTATGTACGGATTGGAAGGTTTTGCCAACTGGAGTTTAAAGGAAACGTTCTTACCATCTAAAGAGAAGTTAAAACTGAATTATTTCTTGAATTTGGCCTTGACCAATTCCGAATATCTATCCTCAGAAGAAACCAATGTAGAAGGTAATCAAGTAGAGTTTATCCCGAATGTCAACCTGAAAACGGGATTGAATTTTGGATTTGGTAATCTATTGGGCAGTTTGCAATACACCTACTTGTCCAATCAATTTACGGACGCGACCAATGCACTACAGGATACTAACGACAATCAACGTGGTATCGAGGGAGAAATTCCCGCATACGATATATTAGACCTTTCCTTGTCTTACAGTTACAAAAAATGGAAGCTAGAGGCAGGAATCAACAACGTATTGAACAATAGCTATTTTACACGCAGGGCTACGGGATACCCGGGACCTGGAATAATTCCTTCGGAACCACGAACCTTTTATACCACCTTGCAACTAAAGCTGTAATGTAAATAAAAAAGCCCCAAAATTGGGGCTTTTAAAATTATGGTTGTTATTGTAGTGTTTGTTATTGCTTTAAGTAAACAAAACGTTCCAGCCTGGCCAATTCCTTATCATCAACATATTTGTCGATTTCTTTTCTAAACTGTGCCATGTTCTTATAGGGTCTGTATTCCTCGAACTCATGAGCCATACGTTTTCCGACACCTGGAAGGGCTAAGATCATTTCTTCCGATGCCGTGTTCAACTCAATAGGAACAAATACATAATTTTCATAACGAGCCACCTCCGTTTCATCAACATATTTACCTATTTCACGTCTAAATTGAGCTAAGGATACATAAGGTCTATATTCCTCGAACTCATGTGCCATACGGTCACCAACACCGGGAATCATCTTAAAATCGGCCTCCGCAGTAGTATTTAAATTGAAGGGCACGAATATTTTTTTGTACAATTCGGAGGTATTTACTTCGCTACCCAGCAAACTGTTAAAATCCGTCATGGTGAGAAACGGTCTACCTTTTACAATCTTTTCAACCATTTCGTCGGATATGCCAATAGCTTTCAAATCTTCCTCCGTAGCCAAATTGGCATTTAACACGGTTGTCATTTCCGATTTTGTAATTTCCTGAACTTCTTCAGTGGCCGATGCTTCTTGTTCCGCAGTTGCGGCTTCGGTGCTTTTGTCTTTTTTATCTTCTTTGCATGCCAAAACCATAATGGCCAATAGTGTTAAACTGCATGTCAATTTTAAAAAATGTCTCATTGTTTTTGTTTTAGTAGTAATATATATGAATAACCGATTAATGCTAATACTATCATGCTTCCAGGGGCAAGGGTGGGTAGGGCACCTGATAAACTTTCTATAAATAAATCCCAATCACGGGCATTAGGCTTCATTTCCATTTCAAACTCATAGTTGGCCCTTAAATGCAGAAAGGAGCCATAGATACCGCTTAGTGCCGTACAACCCAAAATAACTTTGAACAAGGTTATTACAAAAGAAGACCTTTTAAATAGTAGTATGATAAGGACCAAAATGGCACTGCCAATACAAAATAGGGGTATTCTTTGTAGCGTGTCTTCATAATGACTTAGGAGATATAATTCCAAACCAACACCCAATAGCATGAAAACGAACGTAGCAAAAATGAGCTGTTTTTGTTGCTGCTGTTCAAATGTATCCTTTTGTGTCTTCATTGCCTTTGGCAAAATTAAGGATGAATAATGGGTTATGAAAATTATTTAGATGAATTCTAAATAATGTTTGCAAGTTCAAATGAGTTTTCTTTTCCCATTACTTAGAGACAATTGTTATTACTTAGGACATATTGCTTTTAATGACCGTTAGTATCAGTTGCTATAAGGATGGTGCAGTGTGTACTATGGATAGCTACTACAAGCATAACACCTAGCTTTATTGGTTTAATGTTGAGCTTTTGAACTTTTGCTAGATAAACGTTTACCTCTTTAACCAAAGGAATATATATCGTCTTAATGGCTTTCATTGTTGTATTCATTTTACTTCCTATTCCTTGGTTCAAGAATTTTCTTTGGCTAGAACGATACTTGTAGTCTTCATTTTTACGGACCATGCCAACTACGGCGCATCTAATGAACCTATGCAAGGCATCCCTATTAACAACATATTGGACTTCTAATACCTGGTTTTCTCATTTCTTGAAGTAAAAAGAGTATCTTTGCACGCAATTAAATCCTTAATTGCAATGGAAGCTCACCTAAACAAAATTCTCGGAGAAGGTCTAACTTATGATGACGTACTCTTGGTCCCGGCATATTCTGAAGTGCTTCCTAGGGAAGTCAGTATAAAATCAAAATTTACACGCAACATTACCATTAATGTTCCCATCGTTTCCGCGGCTATGGATACGGTTACCGAATCCAGCATGGCTATTGCCATTGCCCAAGAGGGCGGTATTGGTGTATTACATAAAAATATGACCATAGAACAACAGGCGATAAAGGTCAGAAAAGTAAAGCGGGCGGAAAGCGGAATGATTTTGGACCCTGTTACGATGCCTTTGAATTCTAAGGTAAGTGATGCCAAGGCCCATATGAAAGAGCATAGTATCGGTGGTATTCCCATAGTGGATGCAGAAGGAAAATTGATCGGTATCGTCACCAATAGGGATTTACGTTTTGAGAAAAACAACGAAAGGCCTATTGCTGAGGTGATGACATCTGAAAATTTGGTCACTGCCGCAGAAGGAACCTCACTCTCTGAGGCAGAGGATATTTTACAGGACCATAAGATAGAGAAACTTCCTGTTGTAGATAAGGACAATAAGTTGGTCGGTCTCATCACTTTTAGGGATATTACGAAACTTACGCAGAAACCCAATGCCAACAAGGACAAGTACGGACGTTTAAGAGTGGCTGCCGCTTTAGGAGTTACCGGCGATGCCGTGGATAGGGCAGAAGCTTTGGTCAATGCTGGGGTCGATGCGGTTGTAATAGATACGGCCCACGGTCATACCAAAGGAGTGATTTCCGTCTTAAAGGAGGTCAAGGAACGCTTTCCGGACCTTGATGTCATTGTTGGAAATATTGCAACGGGTGAAGCCGCTAAATACTTGGTGGAGGCGGGTGCCGATGCCGTAAAGGTAGGTATTGGTCCAGGTTCCATTTGTACAACAAGGGTTGTTGCAGGAGTCGGTTTTCCACAGTTCTCTGCAGTTTTAGAGGTCGCTGCGGCCATTAAAGGTTCAGGGGTTCCCGTAATTGCAGATGGCGGTATTCGTTATACAGGCGATATTCCAAAGGCGATCGCCGCTGGCGCCGATACGGTAATGTTAGGTTCTCTCTTAGCAGGAACTAAAGAATCTCCCGGAGAAACTATCATTTATGAGGGCAGAAAATTTAAGTCGTACCGAGGAATGGGTTCTGTTGAAGCTATGAAGCAAGGAAGTAAAGACCGATATTTTCAGGATGTTGAAGATGACATTAAGAAGTTAGTCCCGGAAGGTATTGTCGGCAGGGTTCCTTACAAAGGAGATTTGTTCGAGAGTATACATCAGTTTGTGGGCGGTCTGCGGGCAGGAATGGGCTATTGTGGCGCCAAAGATGTGGACGACCTAAAGGAAAATGGAAGGTTTGTAAAAATTACGGCAAGTGGTATTAATGAGAGCCATCCACACGATGTCACCATTACTAAGGAATCTCCTAATTACAGTAGATAAAAAAGCTTTTTTAGTTAAGTATATAAAGAAGCCGAGTAGGAACACTCGGCTTTTTCATTATAATATTATATCACATGGAAGACTATTTGCCTTCGGCAGCGTAGGTTTTCCAATCTTTGTTCTTGTAGATATTTTCTCCAAAGTATTTTGCAATGTTCAGAAAAGGTTCCGGTTTTTGATAGCCCGGTACGGGAGAAAGCATATTCAATTCCTCATCCAAGAATATTGTGGTAGGATAACTTAACCGGCCCTGCATTAATGTTGCAGCAAACTCGTGATATCCTTTTCTTCCAGAAGGAACAAATTTATAGATTTTTCCCTTGAACTCTATGGGCTCTTTACCTTCGCCGTCCAATTTTACCATATAATAGTTCTTGGACATGTATTCCGCAACTTCTGGATTTTGAAAAGTATCCTTATCCATTTTTTTGCACCATCCGCACCAATCCGTGTAGACATCGATAAATACTTTTTTAGGATTTTTATCAGTTGCGGCAAGTGCTGCAGCCTCGTCCCAACTTAACCATTGTACCTCTTGGGCAGCAGCAAAATTTGTGCTGAGCGCAATGACTAAAAGTATGACGTAATTTTTATAGGAAGCCTTATGTTTTATCATCGTATATTTTTGAGCAATTAGTCCTACAACTATACCAAAACTAACGATTTTTTAAAAGCTTTATTTTACTTTGGCAGGTTCCTTAACATCAAAAAGGTCTTTTACGTCCACTTGGTTATTGATGAGGTCATTAAAAGTTTCCCTTTCCCTAATGAGAATGGCTTGTCCGTTATGCCAGAGCACCTCTGGCGGTCTAAACCTGGAATTGTAGTTACTAGCCATCGTAAAACAGTACGCTCCTGCATTCTTAAAGCATAGAATGTCACCTTCGGATATTTCGTTGATACGTCTATTGCTCGCAAAAGTATCCGTTTCGCATATATAGCCTACCACAGAATAATAGCGTTCCCTTCCTTTTTCATTGGATATGTTTATGATTGAATGAGAAGCTCCATAAAGCATGGGCCGAATGAGATGGTTAAAACCGGAATCGATACTAGCGAAGACCGTAGAAGTGGTTTGCTTTACCACATTTACTTTGGCAAGAAAGAATCCTGCTTCACTCACTAAAAATTTACCAGGTTCAAAAGCTAAAGTCAGTTCCTTTCCGTACTCTTTGCAAAATTCATTAAAGCGTTTGCTTAGTTTTTTGCCCAATTCTTCTACATTGGTTTCAATATCACCGTCCTTATAAGGCACTTTAAACCCACTTCCAAAATCAATAAAGTCTAATTTTTTAAAATTCTTTGCAGTTTCAAATAGGATTTCCGATGCGTACAGGAAGACGTCAATATCAAGTATATCACTACCCGTATGCATGTGTATTCCGTTGATGTTCATCTGGGTTAATTCTACGATTCGTAATAGATGTGGAATTTGATGAATACTTATTCCGAACTTAGAATCTATATGGCCAACGGATATATTGGAGTTACCCCCAGCCATAACATGTGGGTTAATTCGAATACACACAGGAATATCAGGATGCTTGCTTCCAAACTGTTCTAGAATGGAGAGGTTATCGATATTTATACGAACCCCTAATTTTGCAGCCTCTTCAATCTCTTCTAAAGAGACCCCGTTAGGCGTGAATATGATTGCTTCTGGTTTAAAACCGGCCAAAAGACCTAATTGTACTTCTTGAATGGAAACGGTATCCAAACCGCTACCTAAACTGTTCATCAGTTTAAGAATAGAAATATTAGAAAGCGCTTTTGCAGCGTAATTTAATTTCAGATTTTTAACCGAGCTGAATGCTTTGGTCAACCTTTTGAACTGTGAGATGATTTTTGCGGAATCATATACATAAACAGGATCTCCGTAGGTTTCGGCAATTTGAAGTAGGTCCGAATTTTTCATGCGTAAGGGTTTTTGACAAATCTAGGTCACTGAAGGTATACTCACAAAAAAAATGTTCAAAAATTGATAAAAACAACAAAATGTTATAATTGCAACAATTATTTCTAAAGCTTTTCTTGTTCCAAGTTGAGCGGATTTGTACTTTCATCAAGAAAGTTACTTTAATTTTATACCATCTTTAATGAGAATACCATTATTTCCTTTACAATCTATATTTTTTCCAGGGGAGACCGTACCGCTGCATATTTTTGAACCTCGTTACAAACAGTTAATTCAGGACTGTAGGGATGAGGCCATCACTTTTGGAATACCGGTTTACATAAACGGGAAAATGGAATATGGTACCGAGGTGCAGTTAGTTGAGGTCGTTACCACGTACAATGGAGGAGAAATGGATGTTGTTGGTGTAGCGCGCCAAGTTTTCAAAGTATTGACATTCGATAATCAAATGGACGATAAGTTATATGCTGGGGGGGAGGTAGAATTTTACGAATATGATTATGAGGCGGAGAAAGACGATAAGCTTAAAGTGATAGAGCACATTCAGGAACTTTACGATATAATGGAAGTTCCCTTTACGCAAATTGATGTAAATATCTTTAATAGTTTTACGCTAGCCCATAAGATTGGGCTTTCCTTTGAGCAGGAGTACCAATTACTACAAATGTCCAAGGAAACGGAGCGTTTAGGTTTCTTAAAAGCCCATTTAATGGCTACCATTACCGTACTTACCGAAGTGGAGCGTACCAGAAGAACTATAGAGTTGAACGGGCATTTTAAAAATTTTGACCCGCTTGATTTCAAGGATATTGAAGTATAGTTTTATAGATGATTTAATCTTAACAATACACTATTAATTTCCTCCGCTCAATTAGTTCGCTATTATTTTCTATAATTACCGTGTCTTCCCTATTTTTGTATAACAAATAAAACCACGTTAATATATGAATCTTCACGAATATCAGGGTAAAGAGATACTTGCAAGTTTTGGTGTGCGCATACAGCGCGGAATCGTTGCGCATAACGCAAAAGAAGCTGTAGATGCCGCTAAACAATTAACTGCCGAGACAGGCACAGGATGGCATGTTATTAAAGCGCAAGTACACGCCGGTGGTCGTGGAAAAGGTGGTGGTGTAAAGCTTGCCAAAAACCTTAAAGAGGTACAAGAAATAGCAGGAAGTATCATTGGTATGAACCTGATTACTCCTCAGACATCTGCCGAGGGTAAAAAAGTACACCAAGTTTTAGTTGCAGAAGACGTATACTATCCTGGCGATAGTGAAACGAGTGAATTTTACATGTCGGTACTTTTAAATCGTGGGACGGGCAGAAACATGATCATGTACTCTACTGAAGGGGGTATGGATATAGAAGAGGTGGCCGATAAAACGCCACATCTTATTTTTACGGAAGAAATAGACCCTTCCACCGGACTCTTGGGATTTCAGGCAAGAAAAATAGCTTTTAACTTGGGACTTTCCGGGACTGCATTCAAAGAAATGACAAAGTTTGTTGCTTCTTTATATAAGGCATATGTGGAAAGCGATTCGAGCATGTTTGAGATTAATCCTGTTCTGAAGACTTCTGACGACAAGATAATGGCAGTAGATGCTAAAGTATCTATCGACGATAATGCTTTATACCGTAGAAAGCAATACGCGGAAATGCGGGATTTAAGAGAAGAGAATGCCATAGAGGTAGAGGCTGGAGCTCTTGGACTCAATTATGTAGATTTAGACGGTAATGTTGGCTGTATGGTTAACGGTGCTGGTTTAGCTATGGCAACGATGGACTTGATCAAGATGGCGGGCGGTGACCCAGCAAACTTCTTGGATGTCGGGGGTACTGCCGATGCAAAAAGAGTGGAAGAGGCTTTCAGGATTATATTAAAGGATGATGGTGTTAAAGCAATTTTAGTGAATATTTTTGGAGGTATCGTTCGTTGTGATCGCGTTGCGAACGGTATTGTTGAAGCGTACAAGAACATGGGAGATGCCATAAACGTTCCTATTATCGTTAGACTACAGGGAACAAATGCTGAAATAGCAAAAGAGATTATAGATAATTCTGGATTGGCGGTACACTCTGCAGTGCAATTTCAGGAAGCTGCGGATAAAGTAAAAGAAGTATTAGCTTAAAAACTATTAGGCGTATTATTTTGGAGGGGAAAATGGCAATAAAGCATTTTCCCCTCTTTTTTTGTTTAACGTGTGATGTTGGAGTGGCTCGATGACGAAAATAACTGCCATTCTTTTCAGCATATTTCTTAGTCGTATAAATGTTAAACAAGGAAAGTTCAATTATTTTCTTCCCACTGTGAAAACTCGTCTTTACTCAATTTTAAGTTCTATAAAATAACTGTAAGTGTCATATTTACAGGTCGTTTAGATGTGTTTCCTATGTAATCCCGCACGTTTTCTTTGCGTGGGAGTATTGAATAAAAAAATGTTAAAAATTAATTTTGCTGTAACATTCTCATTTTTGGAACGTCTTTTTAGTAATTCATCATCAATTATTAATCAATCTCTAAAATCATAAAGAGATAAAAACAACAAGTCATGAGAAAATTAAGTTTAGTTTTTGTAGCTGCAATGCTATTAGCAACCGGTAATGTTTTAGCTAATGATACCGAAGGAGTAAAACCTACCAAAAGTCTTTCCACACAGATTAGTAAAATGTTATCGGATAATTCTTTTTCTGAGAAAGAAAATGATTTAACCGCACAGGTGAGATTTACTTTAAATAGTGAGGGAGAAATTGTGGTACTTTCTGTAGATACGGAATATACCAGATTAGAAGGGTTTGTTAAAAGTAGATTAAACTATAAAAAAGTGGACATTTCTACTATTGAGGAAGGAAAATTATATACCATACCAGTACGTATTTCGGCATAATTAGTTGAATATAGCTAAAAAATCCTGATGCTTTAAAGCATTAGGATTTTTTTTTGTTCTTATATTTCACGGGAGAAATGGCCCGCTCCATCTTCTTTCTTTGTTGTGTTTTAATTCTATTGTCGTGTGCTTTCTCTGGTTTGGGTACTTTTGTCCCAAGTAGTACCTCTCCAGGTATTTTCGGGTCGTCTTTTGTTCCTCTCAGATATATAACCAGTCCATTCAGAAAGTTACGTAAAACTTGGTCTCCACATTCCATGTAATTGGGATGGTCTTCTTTTCTAAAAAATGCGCCGAGTTCGCTTTTAGACATTTTAAAATCGACCAGGGTTAAAATATCTACGATGTCGTCGTCCCTTAGTTTTAATGCTACCCTTAATTTTTTAAAAATGTCATTATTGGTCATGTGCCAGATTTTTTTCCGCAAGTTATTATAAATACATTTAATAACGCCCCTACAGAAATGCTTTGATACTATAAGTTCTTTTTTTTAGTTATCTATATAGTGCTTTACTCGCTTAGGCGATTTATGATATACAGACGCTTGCGTTGAAATAAATGTGGACTTTCCTAGTAATGCTGTCCTAGGTTATTTAATTAAAAACCAGTTGCTTGAAGAAATGAACGGTAAAAAAGAGAAATTAAGTATACTTTCGGAAATGATTGCTTTTGCAAGGGTAGATAATACTATAAAGCAATCGGAATACGATTTTCTTTTTAATGTCGCCCAACAATTGGAAATAAGTAAAAAAGTGTTCGATGGCCTGTTCAAAAAAGAAGCCGAGCATATCGTCCCAAAGACACAGGCAGATAGATTGGTTCAGTTTCATCGACTTATACTTCTTATGAATGTGGATGATATAGTAGATCTTGTGGAATTAAAACGCCTTCATAATATTGGTCTGCTTATGGGATTGCCTCCTTCGGCGATAGAGCAAGTGCTATCCATAATGCATAAATATCCTAATAAGATGGTTCCTCCAGAAGTGCTCATCAATATTTTTAAAGCTCATTATAATTAGGACCAGGATACAAAATCCGTTTCTATTTTAGATACATCCCGTTCATTATCTATATGCGTATTGATAACTAATTTGAGTTGCGCTATCTCTAAATGGATAGCTTCCCTTAGTAGGGAGTTAGGTGCTATTGTGGCCAAAGTATTTAACATGTCCAATAATTTTTTCATAACCAATGTGTCATGCTTGCAGTAAATTCTGTAACTGGTCATTACGTTGTACAAAATTTCCGAAAACTTGATATTCTTTATCTCGACCCTATTTTTACCGTTATCGTCTGTCAAGTAATACCGCTCTCTTTTGTCCATGTATGAGACAAATAAAGAGGTTAAGCAATCAATACTGCTCAGCGCCGTTCCAGGATCATTGATTCCCGGTGACATGGCCTTGATACCTATTTCGGATATTTGCCTAAATCCATAAACGTCATTCTCGCCTACGAGTTCTTCATTATTGAATAATAAGGTGTTCATTATTTTTTCTCTTACCTCAGGGGTAACTGGCGTTTCGGTCAGAAAGCTGTTCGTGCCACTCACTATAAATTGTCCTTTGAAAATATGTACTATGACCTTAGTATTATGTTCTTTGCAGATTTCGAGGAGTTCATTTTCTAGAACACCATAGAAATAGCCCGTTTTATTTATTTTAACGTCGGTATAATTATCTCTTCCATTAAAATCTGCCGATACTGCATTTTGTTCCTTAATGGTTTTTAGAATTGTATTCTTGGTTCTTTCATGTATGGAGGTAAGGATGTTTCCTACTTGTATTGATTGTGAAATATGATGGATGAAATAGATGAACGAGCCAAGACATACGACTGTCAATATAATTCCTATGAGAACAGCGAATCCTGGGGTCTGATACGCGCTTCCGGTAGGCTCTATGGAGACTAGAATAAAAATCATGTAAAGTATCGTTGCCATATATATCCCGAGTACAACTTGATGTTTTTGGTTGGATATAATTTCCGGCAGTACTCTTGGAGAAAAGTTGCTGGAGGCTTGGTTTAGAAGCACCATCACCATAGAAAAGCTAAAAATCACTAAGGATATGAGACCACTGATCAAAGTGCTTAATAGTATTTGGGCCGTATCTAAATTATTAATGACCAAGCTAGGAGCTATCTTCATCTAATAAGCAAAAATTTGCTATTGCTTAAGATAGATCATGACAAATGCTAGTAGTATACCGAACAAGGAGATTAGGCTGGGGTAAAAGGCAATCTTGCCTTTAATGGTTTGAAAGAATTTTTTAAGTCTATTCATTTTTTTGCAGTTCTGATGAATTTAATAAAGTACAAATCAAAACTGTACTCAATCAAAAAAATAAATATCTGAATTAAAAAAAGACAAAATGACATTAATTTAGACGGGTAAAGCGACATAAAGTCAGTTTTTGTGTAATGGTATAGCATTTGTCCTACAGAAATCAATTAAGATGTTTAATCCATTAAAAATTAAGTTATGAGTATTATAAAAAGAAATGATATGGCTTTTCCTTCATTAATGAATGAAATTTTTAGCCCAGATTGGTTCGGAGGTATGGAAAATCATAGATCTACTGTTCCCGCAGTGAATATCACGGACAATGAGACAAATTATGAATTGGCCCTGGCTGTTCCTGGGCGCAACAAGGAAGACTTTAACATTGAGATAGACGATAATGTATTGTCCATTTCGGCGGAAGTTAAAAAAGAGAACGAAAGCGTTGAGGAGAATTATACGAGACGCGAGTTCAGCTTTACTTCCTTTAAAAGAGCGTTTACCTTACCGGATACGGTAAATACGGAGAAAATCGAGGCTAGTTACGAGAACGGAATATTGAATTTTGTTCTTCCAAAAAGGGAAGAGGCTTTACCTAAGCCAAAGCGTCTAATAGCTTTATCTTAAGGAATAATGAAATTATGGTCCTGATAGTTTAGGGACCATGATAGTTGGTTTAGTTGGTTAGTTTGGAAAAGCACTTTGAGAGATCAAGGTGCTTTTTTGTTTCATAAACGTTCCGTAAGAATTGCCAAACAGGATATAATTCCTTCTTTGAGATTGCCCAAACGAAGATTTTCATTTGGTCCATGGATGCTGTTGTCCGGATTAGGAATTCTTATGGATACTGCAGGTACGTTGAGTGTTCTTATAAAAGGGGCCATGGGCTGGGAGCCTCCGGTGGTTCTCATGTTAACCACGTTTTTACCAAAAACTTTGTACATCGCCTTGTTGAGAAATATACCAATGGGGCTATCCATTTCCGTTCTAAACGGAAGAGAGCCCAGTCTATATGAAAATGAGGCCAATTTGGGATGTAATCTTCGTTCTTCTAAAGTCGGAATGGAATCTACGATATGGTATCCCTTTTCCAGAATGTAGTTTTTTAACAAACTCATTTGTCTTTTTCCGCTAGTTTCGGGCACCAATCGCATATCTATTTCGATTACTACCTCTGATGGGATAATAGTGCGGACTTCCTTGCCTGTCCACCCAGCTTTAAGGCCCCTAACGTTCAGAGACGGATATTGTAACGCTTCTTGGTACGTGTCTCCCACAGCATCCTGCTCAGTAATCCCAAGGTTCTGTTTGATACTATCTATATTTTCGGGGATTAATCCTAAGCGATATTTATCCGTATCACTTAGTGTAACACCTTCGTAGAAGTTAGGAATGGTAACACGTCCTTTCTCATCCTTAAGGCCTCCGATTAATTTTGAAGCTTCAAATACGGGGTTAGGCGCAAAATTTCCATATTGCCCACTATGTAAACCGTACTTAGGTCCAAAAACCGTAATCGTTGCCGTAGCTATTCCCCGAGCTCCGAATGTAAGTGTCGGAAGATTGGAAAGGTGTCTGGTCCCGTCCATGATAAATAACATTTCGGACTGTAATAAATCTCTATTTTCTTCAACTGCTTTTGGAAGGTCTGGAGAACCAAGTTCTTCCTGAAAATCCATGATCACTTTTATGTTGAATTCCGGTTCAATCTTTTTTGATTGTAGAATTTGGAGGGCGGAAATGAGAGCAATTGCGGGTCCTTTAGAGTCCGATGCGGAGCGCGCAAAAATACGCCATTTCGGGTCCACTTTTTTATGGATGTTTTCGAAGCCTATCTTGGTCCAACCTTGCTCTTTTTTTTCTTTCAAAACCGGCTCAAAAGGATTGTCTTGATGCCATGCCGTTGTGTCTACTGGTTGTCCGTCAATTTGCAAATAGAATAAAATACTTTTTGCATTTTTATGAAATTTCTTTTCAGCAAAGAGTAGGGGAGCCCCTGCCGTTTTTATAGTCGTAGTTTTAAACTTTAGTGCTGTGAAAACACTGTCGCACCACTGTTTGTTTTGCGCTATTTGTTCGGGGAAATTACCGTCGTTTTGTAGTCTTAAAAAATATCGTAAATTGGATATAGTTTCCACTAATTTGTCCGCTGCAAATTTCTCTATTTTGTCTGCACTAAGTTGTTGAGAGCTGCAATATTGTGAGAACAATAGACAGTAAGAAAAAAGAGTTATTCTAGCAATTTTCATCTTTATTAGAGCATTTTATCTGATTTTAGACTTGTCTAAAAAATTAAGTAAATAATTAAATTCCAGTATTTTAAATAAATTTACCTAAAGTTTTAGTACGATTTTTTAAAAATTGGGCTTTTCAAGAGTAAAATGGTCAATTTTCCTGTTCTTGTAACACTTTTATTTCATCCCTCAACTTTGCCGCCTGCATAAAGTCCAACTCCTTTGCGGCTTTTTCCATAGCCTTTCTTTTGTCCCTGATAAGCTTATCTATCTGCTCTTTTGTTAGGTACTCCAGGTCTGGCTCGGCCGCTCTCAATTCCTCCTTTTCAAAGTGATACGTAGAGACCGAATTTTTGGCTAGGACACTGTCCAGGTTTTTCTTTAATGCCTTTGGCACAATATTATTTTTAGTATTATAATCTATCTGTTTTTGACGTCGGTAATTCGTTTCGTCAATTGTTTTTTGCATACTTTCCGTAATTTTATCGGCATACATAATTGCCATTCCGTTCAGGTTTCTTGCAGCTCTTCCAACAGTTTGTGTAAGCGATCTATTACTACGTAAAAACCCTTCTTTATCCGCATCCAAAATTGCTACTAAAGAAACCTCTGGAAGGTCTAAACCTTCCCTTAAAAGATTTACTCCGATGAGCACATCAAAAATACCTTTCCTTAGATCTTGCATAATTTCAACGCGTTCTAAAGTATCCACATCGCTATGAATATATCTACATCGAATATTTATTCTATCCATGTATTTTGCCAACTCCTCCGCCATCCGTTTTGTCAAGGTAGTTACAAGAGTGCGTTCGTCTTTTTCGACACGTTGTTGGATCTCCTCAATAAGATCATCTATTTGATTTAAGCTTGGCCTTACTTCTATTATTGGGTCTAATAATCCCGTTGGGCGTATTACCTGTTCTACGTACACACCTTGGCTTAATTGCAGTTCATAATCTGCCGGAGTGGCGCTTACGTAGATTACTTGGTTTTGCAAGGCTTCAAATTCTTCAAACTTTAATGGTCTATTATCCATTGCCGCTGGAAGTCTAAAGCCGTATTCCACTAAATTTTCCTTTCTTGAGCGGTCTCCCCCGTACATGGCGTGTACCTGTGGAATGGTGACATGGCTCTCGTCTATGACCATTAAGTAGTCATCAGGAAAGTAATCAATAAGGCAAAAGGGCCTTGTTCCCGGTTCTCTTCCGTCCAGATATCTTGAATAATTCTCGATTCCGGAGCAGTACCCAAGTTCCCTTATCATTTCTAAATCAAAATTGGTACGCTCTTCAAGCCGTTTTGCCTCTAGCGGTTTTCCTATTTCCCGGAAATAATCTATCTGTTTGACGAGGTCGTCCTGAATATTGTGTATGGCATTCTGTAACACATCTTGTGAGGTTACGAACATGTTCGCCGGATAAATGGTCAAGTTCTCATAAACCTCTATCACGTTGTTGTTGAAAGGGTCAAAGGCTTCAATTTCCTCAATTTCATCACCAAAAAAATGTATACGGAAAGCATGGTCGGCGTAACTGGGGAAAACATCCACCACATCTCCCTTTACCCTAAAATTTCCATTTCTGAAGTCCGCTGTTGTCCTGGAATACAGACTTTGCACTAACTGATGTAAAAATTTTGTTCGTGCGATTACTTGGTCCTTTTTAATGGCAATCACATTCTTTTGAAATTCCACCGGGTTTCCTATTCCGTATAAGCAGGATACGGAAGCAATTACAATAACATCCCGTCTACCTGATAGTAAGGACGAGGTTGCACTTAGCCTCAGTTTTTCTATATCCTCATTAATAGAAAGGTCTTTTTCAATGTACACACCGCTCGTAGGTATGTATGCCTCAGGTTGGTAATAGTCGTAATAGGACACAAAATACTCTACCGCATTGTCAGGAAAAAATTGCTTGAACTCTGAATATAACTGGGCTGCAAGCGTTTTATTATGGGCAAGCACCAACGTAGGTTTTTGAACTTCCTTGATGACATTTGCAATCGTGAACGTTTTACCGGAACCGGTTACACCTAGTAAGGTTTGATATTTTTCTTGCTGATCAAGTCCTGTGCTTAATTCATTGATAGCATTGGGCTGATCACCAGTGGGCTTGAACTCTGAGACAACATTGAATTTCATCTTTTAAAAATACAAAACGAGCATTGTAAAGCGCTGACTTTTTAAGCAATAATGAGCAATACCTTTTAATTGTTGATAAAAAATTTATCGCTAATTCTTTAAACAGCAAAGTACTACCGTGACCAAGATTAGTTTTAAAAATGGATTGATTTACCTTTTCAGTGAAAAGTTGCCCTTTATTTCCCTGTTCTCTAAAGATATTGCTTTAAACCAATAGTCCGATGCCGGTAGAAGTCTTCCGTTCACCATGCCGTCCCAACCTCTTGAGCTAGGTGAAATCTGAGCTAATAATTTACCGTAACGATCGTAAATTGTAATCGTACTTACATTGATTTCTCCCGTGGCTACGGGCGGAATGTACTGCCAAAAATCATTTACTCCATCCCCGTTGGGCGTAAAGAACTTTGGAAAACCTTCTAAGGTTAAATCTTGTTCAACTCGTTCTTCATCCGTACCGCAACCTCCTTTATCCCTAACATATACCGTATATGAACCGGCAGGCACGTTAGTAAAAATATTACTGTCTTGGTACGGGCCATTAATATCGTCCAAAGCAAATTCGTAAGAACCAACGCCTTGTACAATGGTCTCTAATCGTAAACCCGAGACTTGTTCCGTTACCAAAACTGTGCTTATTCTAGGTGCTTCGGAGACTACTACATTGAAGTTTTTACTGGTAGGACATTCTACGGTGTTTCCGGACTGGGCAGCTGTATTAAATGCCTCGTACCTATATTCTCCCAGTTCTGACAGTTCTACTTCGGAGCTTGTTGATATCAGCGTTTCACTGCCTCCTGTTTCTATTTTATACCATCTGTACCCTTCGGCTACATCTGTTGAGGTAAAGGTGGTTCCCCCATTATTTAAGCAGATGCCTACTTCGTCGGGAAAATCGATTTCTGGATTAAGAAATACAAGTTCTCCCGTTACCGCATCAAAATAAGGGCCACAGCCCAATATGGTAGAAAATGTTTCTTGAGTACAGCCTATGGCTTCACCAGCTGCATTGAAAGGTGTAATGGTAACGAAAAAGGTACGGTTAGGTTCAAAATCGATAACAAAGGTAGAATTCGTGTCAAATACTGCGTTTTCTAAGATATCCTGGTCAAATGGAGAGGTTCCTATAGATAATCGATAACCAGTGGCACCAGGAACTGGGTTCCATTCTAAAAATGGTGTTAAGGGAACATTTATGGCTCCGTCCGCAGGGGTTATTAAACTTGTACAGTTTGGCAGTGTCGCCGCCGCCCCAGTAGTAAAAGTCGTTTCTGTACATAAGTTTGCGGCACCATTTTCATTGTACGGTGTAATGGTGATATAAAGCAAGGTGCTGGCGGGTAAATCTGCTGGCGGATTATAGGTGAGGGTATTGCCAACGTCTACATTGTTCGCCACATCGTTTCCGTTAGGTGATGTGCCGATAGATACACGATACCCCGTTGCTGTGGGTGCATAGTTCCACGAAATGTTGCTGGCACTATTCACGTTTGTGGTGCCATCTAAAGGAGAGCGAATCGTTGTACAAAGGGGAGGCGTTGTGACGTCTCCTGTAGTGAAACTTTGACTGGGACAGGTGATATCGGGTAGATTAAGAAAGAATAAGGTAATAGTTACAAAAATCTCAGTATTCTCGGGTAATCCAAGAGGAGGGTCGTAGGTAGTAACACTGCCAACAGCTCTTTGATTAACGATATCCGTCCCGTTAGGAGCGGTTCCCAAAGAAATAACATAACCGGTTACTCCGGGAATGTTTTCCCATGTAATGGAAGTGTCAACGGGGATGTTCGTAGCGCCATCTACCGGTCCTATCAAGTTTGGACAATCTTGGGCTTGAACTATATTCCCCATTAAAACTAAGAATGTACCGATAATCAATTTCTTCATTCGCTCTTTCTTCTAAATTGATTTATTTTTTTAACGAAAAATGCCCTTTAAATTCCCTACCGTCCTCTAAGGTGGCCTTAAACCAATAATCTGCTGCTGGCATGGCTTTCGAATCTTTTATCCCGTTCCAGCTTGGGGTACTCGCATTTAAATTCACCAAACTTTTTCCGTAACGGTCAAAAATACTTACCGAACTGTTCATTTGAAAATTTTCATTTACCCCGATCAATTGCCAATTGTCATTTATTCCGTCTCCGTTTGGGGTAAAGAATTTAGGATATCCTATGACCGATAATTCCTGCTCAGAAATTCCACAGCCATTACTATCGCGCACGTACATAGTATAAAATCCAGGCGCTATCCCCTCGAAAAAGTTACTTTCTTGATACATGAAACCGTCTAAAGAATATTCATAATTACCATCGCCGTCCACAAAAACTTCTAGGGTATTATTTGCAGAGATATCTTTAATTTCAATATTCCTTATCATTGCGGGGTTAGAAGGTAGTACCTTAAAATCAAAACTGGCCTCACAACTAAATGTACTTGTACTAATAGGGTATTCATAGGCTACGGTTAATGAATAGTCGCCCGTTTCTTTAATAGCTGCGATCTCGTTTTCTGAAATCGTTTCGTGCATGCCATTTACGGTTCTTGTCCATAAATAACGGTCGTAGCCAGTGGGTGCGTTGATGGAAAGTTCTGGATTATTCGTACATATCAAATATGTCTCTTGCAATGTTATTACAGGAGAAGGATGGACTACCAGTTCCACATTTGCAATATTTTCACATTGATTGGCATTCTCTTGTCTTGCAAATATGGTAGAGGTGCCAGATTCGTAAATACCGATGAGTGCGTTTTTCTCTAAAGTTGCATCCTCCATGGTAGCGTAGAAAACCGTTTCAAAGTCTGAAAAATTCTCAACTATCAATTTTTCCAGATCAAAAGTAGCGCGCAGCTCTTGGCCATCACTTTTTTCGCTACATTCATGAACATATAAGGGTGAATTTACATCGGGTGGTTTAGGAACCACCTCAATCTCCAACAATCCATAATTTTCGCAGTTAAATTCGTTCACGGACTTATAATACAGTGTTTGTAAAAAAGCAGTAGTATTGGTATAGTTTTCAATGTTCGGGATTACATTATCATTTAGTAAATCTTCTTGAGATTCATAATAGTAATAGGTCTCATCCGGATTTTCATTGACTTGATTCAGATTTATTTGCGTAATGCCATCTGAGGGATTTATAATGTCACACTGTTTCAGAAATAAGTTTTCCGCCGTAGGAATAGGATTTACCCTAATTACGGCCTCCCCAAGTATGGGGCATTTTTTAGGGTCAAGGGACACTATTTCTAATTGATACCTGCCTTGGTCAATTAACTCCGAGCTGTCTATGTTTAAAAAAAATTGGTCCGGATTATCAAACGGGATACCGTCTTTACTCCAATTATAAACGGCATCCACTTCTTCAGTTGTTTCTAGTCTAAAGGGATCACCTTCGCAAATTTCCAAGTAGTTGGTGGATTCCCCATTTTCATTGACTAGCAAATCCGTTTTGTCAAAGAAAGACTGAATAAAGGGTGGGAGCCCCTGTGTACTATTTCTTCCAGATAGGGTAACCGCTCCATGGCTATAATTAGCTGCCACTCCTTTGCTATCTGGATTATTGATTACGCTTAAAAAAGGTTTTCCGGTGAAATAATCATCTGACAAGGTTCTGTAGATCTTTCCATTATTCCCAATTTGTAAAGCACCCCTAAAAATTGGTCTTCTATCTAATTCTATTTTCGATGCTGAGATATCAATGGCTTCTATATCAAACTGAAGTAGTAAGGAAAGAAAGGATTCTTGTTGCTCAATAAATCTTGTGGTGTGGACATAGAGAAATTGCCCTTTTGCGGAGAATTCTATTCCGTAAGGTAATTGACCGACATCGGTAATTGAAATATCCTGTCTATTCGAAAATATTCCGGTGTCGCTATCGAAATCGAATAATTGTAATCCGTCTCGCATATTGGCGCTTGCCATTTTTGAACCATCGGGAGAGAATTTTATATAACCCCTAGGGTCTTCTATTCTTAAATCCGAAAAGGTCGTTTTAACGGAATTTGTAGCTACTCCCGCAGTACTCACCTCAAAAGCATGATAGGTATTAAAAAGTGGAGATAATCCATCTTCCGAAGCTAATGTAACGACCCAAATAGACTCATCAAAGCAATTTTTAAGTAAGGCAGCAACTTTTTCGGAACAATCTGTTAACAGGTTAATGTTCTTTTCCACTACTGCACCGTTACCATCGTTCATAGAAAGGTCTACTACGGAATAGTTAAGACCACGGTCGGCATCAGCTTCTGCCACTGAGGTGTCCACTGTAAAGATGTAATAAATGTTAGGGTCTTCTGGTTTTGGAACAATTATGGCAGATTGCGTGCTAGAGGGGTCGCCGTATAAGCCCGTACCGTTCTCCATGGTGTTGTGATTTCTATCATAAACGAAAATCCCGTCCGTGTAAAATAAGAGGTCGCCAAAAGGATCGGAAATGGAAGCACAGCCCTCAACAGTATTAATTCTTCCGTCGGTCAACGGAGTTACACTGCCATCATTATTGAATTTTATTCCTGCTCTGTTTCCAAAATACCAAGTAGCCGTCTCACCCTGCCCAAAAAAGAGATAAGGAGTTAATAAACCAATTAGTAAAACTAAGGTTCTTATTTTTTTCATAGCGTCCTTGAAAACACTACAATATAAGATAAATTGACTTTCCTTTGGTTTGCCGATACTGTTAAATAGGATGAAAGGCTAGCGTATTCGTTGAGTTATATCTAAATATTAATTTTAGGTCTACCTACAGAACGCGCCTTAAGCTATAAATCTCTTTTCTTTAACAAAGCATAGGATGAATAGATGAAAATAGCCGTCCAGACCAAAACAATTAGAATTTCATACCAGTGTACGTGGTAATTCAAATTGATTTGTTCGCCAACTTGGTTGGCAACCGTCTGTACAGCTTCCAGTCTGGTAATAGGTTCCTTTATTAAATTGAACATAGCCTGTAAGGGGAAGAAGCTCATAAGTATTTCAGTAGTATCCCCATCAAAGAGCTTCCAACGTACCAAGCCTCTAAAAACCAATTCAAAAATTTGCCAAAGTACTAGAAAACCAAGGGCAAAGGCAGAGCGTTTCACTAAAATGCCTAAAAACAGGCAAAAAGAGAAGAAACCCACAAGTTTAACAAAGAACGCGAATACAAATTCTAGATCCGAAAATATGATGGATAATTCATTATAATCCGAATAGATCAGTCCAAGGATTAAAGAGACGACAAAGACGAATACCGTAGAGATTAGCGCAAAGGACAATACGGTCAAGAATTTGGATAGTATAAACTCTTTTTTAGATAGACCATCAATTAAATTCTGTTTAATAGTCTTGTTACTATACTCATTGGCCATCATGGAAACAATGACAATGGCCAAGAATAGTTTAAAGAACGCCGTAATAAAGGTGTTGAAATGCCAAATGTAGGGGAAGTTGAAAATACCGATTTCCGCCAGACGAACATTTGCCCCAAAAGGGAATTTGATTACGGATATCAGTGCTATCGAGGTCAACAGCACAAAGTATGATATAATAAGCACCTTACTCGCTCTGTTATTCCAAAGTTTTATGAATTCTATCTGTAGTAAACGTATCATTTCTGTGGTTTAGGCGGTTAGTTACTTTGGTTTTTGGTTAAAGTCAGGAATTGTTCTTCAAGACTTTCTTTGCGTTTTACCAAATGCGAGAGAATTATGCCTTTGTCAAAAAGAGTTTTGTTAAAACTTTTTGCATCCATCTCTTCTTTGAGAAACGCCGTGATTAGTTCTCCCTCCTTCTTAATTTCTCCAAATCTACCGTCTGCATTGAGTATGGAAATCAATTTATCCCCATTATCTGTTTTCAGTTCAAAAAAGCCGTGACTTGCCAACATTCCGTCCACACGACCAGAGTACAGTTTTTCTCCTTTCCTAAGAATGACTACATGGCTACATACTTTTTCAACTTCATCCAAGAGGTGAGAGGCTAAAAGTATAGTAGTTCCCTGAGACGCAATCTTCTTTATGATTTCCCGTATTTGATGGATTCCCTGTGGGTCTAAACCGTTCGTTGGTTCATCGAGAATTAGAATTTCTGGATCGTTGAGTAAGGCGGACGCAATGGCTAAGCGTTGCTTCATGCCAAGAGAGTAGGTTTTAAAGGTACTATTCTTGCGTTCTAATAGACCGACCAAAGCTAATTTTTCTTCAATTTTATCGTTGGAAACTTCCTTGATTTTACAGACAAGTTTTAGGTTTTGTACCGCTGTCATGTAGTGGTAAAAGTTAGGTCGCTCTATAATGGCTCCCACCTTTTTTAAGGCGTCATGGGTAGAAGTGTTACCGTCGAACCAGGAGAAATTCCCCGTGGTCTTGTTTACTACGTTCAGAACAATACCTAGCGTGGTGGATTTTCCGCTACCATTAGGCCCTAGAATGCCATAAACATTTCCTTTTTCTATGGTGAACGATAGGTCTTTAACGGCGGTTAAGTAACCAAACTTTTTAGTAAGGTTACTCACGGTCAGTATTTTCTTCAAAATGAAGTTGCTTTTTGATTGATATACTTACTTGACGAAGAAAGCCTAACTTTGTTACAGGGCGGAGGTGTAATTTTAAGAAGACGTAATGAGCGAAAAGAAATTAATGTCAAAGAAAAAACCTGCTTACCCCGTGAGTAAGGAGTTAGATGGTTATTTGGCAAACTATAATCGGAAAATTGAAATTCCTATTTTTTATGATGACCTGCTTCGTTTTTCCGGCTCCGTGGTGGTATACAATGCCAATGATGAAGATACACTTTGGATAAGAGTGTATTACTCGGAATTCGATAGACAGGAAATAGATGATAGTCTCAAAAAAGTGTATTCCATACTACATTCCGATGGTAGCGAAAACATTAACCAATACCTTAATGTGGATGCCGTTGATTTTTGCACTTTCGGAAATTCTAAGCCTTTCCGTATTAAAATCAGAAATATTCTCAATGATAATTTTACTTATTTCTATATAAAAAAAACGGATGCTTCTCGTATTTATGGTTTAGAGTTAGAGCATATGCTCTCTCCTTATAACCTTAACTTTCTGGTTTATAAGGATACTTTGATAGAAGAGCATATTGCCGGAATTCCAGGGGATGAATTTATAAGGGATATGCTTCCAAAATGTACAGAGCCCGAGAAGGCACAGTTGGCCAAGGAGTTCGTGAAATTCAATGAACGTTGCATGATTCGTCTGCTGGGAGATATGCGTGCCTATAATTACGTTATTGTTCCCACACATGATTTTGATCATGTAGTCTATAAAATTCGAGCAATAGACTTTGACCAACAGTGTTTTGAAGGTAAGCTAAAGGTGTATCGCCCGCAATTTTTCAAAGAGAACTATCAAATGGTAGAACTGGTTCGTGCCAAACTATTGGCAGATTCTGTTGATCAATATAAGTTAGAGGAACGTTCTATTGTAGCGAAACGTATCCTTAGTTCTGGAAACCGTATTAAAAAATTAAGGGCTATCTGTAAAAAGGATACCATTTCTACCGATGAAAATATTACAATGCTCCGTGAACAAATATTGGAACTGACCCAGGATATGGACTTTAAGAAATGCCAAACCATGGGAGAAGTTCTAGACTTGGCCTTGAACTTTGTTCGACGTAACTATGAAGATGTTAGTATGAAACAGATTATTGAGCAGAATATTAAAATTTAGTTAGTAGTTAGTAGTTAGTAGTTGGCAGTCAGCGGTTATCAGTTTATATTTGAGGTGTTACCATAAACTACTCAAATGAAATACTACTAATCTTTTCGTTTATTATTTTACTTATTTCTTCAGCCCTATCAACAATCATGAAATGACCTCCTCCGTCGAATATGTGAATTTTATTATGGTTTTTTGCAGGAATTATAAGGTCTGCGCTACCGCTTATTTTTAGTACATTCTTTAAAGTTGGCCTATTGTTCCAGACCACTAATTCATTTACGGCCCATTTGGTAAATTTTAAATCAGTATCATTAAGAATAGCATCAAGTAATTCCTTTCTTTTGGTTTGAAAAAAATAATGAGCTAACCCCCTGGGAAGATTAAATAGTCTGGGAGATAAAATTCTCAGAATATTCGTTTTGCCGATGAATCTGAAAAGCAAAGGTAATTCTGGTCTAGTTTCAGCAGAAGATACAAGAATGGTCATCTTTGGATTTAGCACTTTACTTAGTTCGGTTGCTATTAGGCCTCCAAAACTAATACCAAGAATAATATAATCTTCTTTTTTATAGATACGGTTGGAAAGTCGACTTGCATAATCCGATATCGTTTCATTTTTGGTTGGAGTTATCCAATCTATCGGAATAAAATCATAATTAAGAGTTAGGTCGTTAAAAACACGACTATCAGCACCTAGACCACCTATACCATAGATTTTCAAAATCAGTCTTTAAAATTTATTCAAGTTTATGTTATACGACACGAAAAATTCGCTAAACCGATATTAACTTTTCTGCTCTTTATTGAAATACACGAGATAGTAGTACATCTGCCTTTCCTCGTCCCAACCTTTTTCTACAAATTTTTCTGCTGATTCCGGATTAATGAAATCCATTTTAATCTGAATGTTCGTATCCAGATTAATGACATTTTTAATTTTCTTTCTGGCATCGGAGACCGCTTTGTTGGCAATGTCAAAATTAGAAACATCCTCAATGCTATACTTTGGACCTTTTTCTACCTTATAATGTTTAAACTCAGGAATCAGTTCTGGGTTTTCCATTACTTCGTTCAGGAAATTACTCTCCTCAAAAGCATCATTTTTTGCAAAATGATTTACCGCACGGTTCATGAACAATACCTCTTGCTGTTTATCCTCGGCAGGTAATACAACATCTTTGGCAAAATTTTGACAGAACTTCAAGTAATTTTTGGTCTTAAAATTATCGTCAGATAACACATCAACATCTAGAAAGTGCTCTAGCCAATATTTAGCATCATATTTATTGCTATCCACAGAAAGTACTTTGTATCCTTCTTCCTTATCAACATTTAGAATAAGGCATCCCTTGTCTAGTTTGTTGATATTGATGCCCTGCTGTACTACTATGTCCAAGTTGGCATCTTTTTCTTGAAATTGAAGAAAATCGTGCTTTAACTCACTTTTAAATATACCCACGGCATCCACTTTTTGATTGTCTAAAAGCACTCCAGTTAAATAAGTGACGTATACTTCTCCACTCTTGATGTGGGGATGATTGGATTGTTCAAATAAATGTGTGGCTATTTTTTTAGAATTATGATGCGTACTGGAGCTGTCAGAAAAAATTTCGCTCACTATCTTGTAAAGCTCATTGAACTCAACATCAACTTCGTTACTAAGTTTAAAATAGTTTTCCTCTTTTTCCCTAAAAGGTTTAAAGAAATATTCTTTTAATAACCCTGTGGTCTCATCGTTCAATGAAAAGGGTTCGGATGATAAAAAAACACCTTCGTTCTTATTTTTGTTGCCAACGCGATGAATAGAAATATTTTCAATTTGAGTGGCGTAAAGATTAATCATAGATTCTAACGATTATTAAGTAAGTTATATTTGAGGTTTGTGTTTAATTCCAGTTTTCATCAAAATCCAGATCGTCATAGTTTTCGAAAGTATCATCAAAATCAAAAGCACTATTTTCTGATTCAAACCTTTTCTCTGGTGGATTCTCCGGCAGTTCCCCAAAACTGAACAACACATTAGGATAAGCCCTGCCATCTTCTTTTTCAACAATATCCGCCAATTCAACGAAAAAAGTCCACAGGTTCAAAAAATCATAGACATAAATCAGTTTGGGACTTTTTGCAGTTATGATATCTTCTAAGAACGTCTCGTTCATCAACCGCACATCCGAACCGGATTCGCTCATGTCAAATAACGCAATTTCTTCTTCTTGTTTCCAATCTTCGTCACAGGTATAGAAAGATGCCATTTCATTACCTAGGAAGCCAAAAGCTTGGGTAATGGCATTATGAAAATCCTCCAGGGAGTTGTGCGCTTCTATCTCTAGATCCCGGAAAATATCCTCCTCTGCATCAAGTATAATTCTGATTTTGTAAACCATTCCTTAAATTTTGTGGGATGGCAAAGTTACGAAGTTTTAAGACTATTTTTAGGCTTTAACGCATCTAAAACTAAATAGAACTGCACCCCGAACAGAATGGATGCCAATACCAAATGAAGCGGTTGACTTGCAAAGGGGAAATCTAGATAATACATCGCTATACCAGAGAATATTTCTACGGTTAGAATAAAAAGTACCCAGAATATCTTAATGTGCCCAAGTTTTAGAGTAATGATTCTGTAGGCCAGTAAGGAATTGATCAGAAGAATAGCGATAGAGAAGGACCTATGAAAATAAAACTTAAAGGTTGGGTCCTGTAGCCAAAGGTTTTTTGCATTTTCACCAACCAGGTCTATTTGGTCGTCTACAAATTGCCTTACCTGTGTTCCTAGAACTACCTGAACCAGGGTAAAAATTAAAGCGACCACTGCTAAAACTAGGGTGTTCTTGTCAAAGGAAATTCTCTTGTCCTCTTTGTTTACCCTGAAAATGATATAGAGTAACAGCGCAACTATCAATAGGGCCATGAGCATGTGTGTGGTAATCTTAACAGGCTCTAAGACGGAATAAACTACTGTTGCGCCCAACCATGCCTGAAAACCCATTCCCAGAACTACCAGCCACGACAATATCGTGATTTGTCTTTTGTTTTTCCAGTATTTGATGGATACAAAGGCTAAAATTAGCGTTGCTAAACCGGCGAGTGCACCTAAGAGTCGGTTTATATATTCTATCCAGGTATGCCAAGGATTAAAGATAGCATAGTCATGCTTGGTGTATTGCTCCCAATTTTCGTTACTGAACTTTAAACTAGTTATGATATCTTCTTTAGCAACCTGAAGTGTTTCGTTCAGAATAATAACCTGTCCTTTCTCAAATTTTTTGTTTGGACGCCATTCCAATACGGAGGCTTCGGTAGGAGGGATGTAATACCCAAAGCACTTGGGCCAATCCGGACATCCCATTCCGCTTCCCGTCATACGGACTACCGCGCCCGCAACAATTACTAGATACACCAGTATCAAGGCTGTTTTGGCTATTTTTCTAAAGGATACCATATACTATTTTTTAAGACCAAGGGATGCCCCCTTCTTTAACATAAAATCCCGTGCAGCTCCATGTTCATTTGGTATTTCACCCTCAAGGATAGCTTCTTTAATAGCCTCCTTTATTATTCCTATCTCTTTTGAGGGTTTCAAATTAAAGGCTTTCATAATCTCCTCACCACTTACAGGGGGCTGAAAATTCCGGATTCTGTCGCGTTCTTCCACTTCCGTAATTTTCTCACGCACCAGCTTAAAATTATTTTTGTAACGCCGTTGTTTTTTTGGATTTTTAGTAGTGATGTCGGCCTCACATAGTGTCATTAAGTCTTCTACGTCCTCTCCGGCATCAAAAACGAGTCTTCTCACGGCCGAATCGGTTACAAATTCCTCGGCCAAGACTATTGGTCTTGAGCTCATCAATACCAATTTTTGAACGTATTTCATTTTTTCGTTCAAAGGAAGCCGTAATCTTTTGAAGAGCTTGTATACCATTTTCGAACCAACGAACTCATGTCCGTGAAAGGTCCACCCAATTTTCTTGTGGAAGCGCTTGGTAGGGGCTTTGCCAATATCATGCAGTAATGCCGCCCATCTTAACCAGAGCTTGTCCGTGGTCTTACAAATATTATCGACCACTTCCAGGGTGTGCCAGAAATTGTCTTTATGCTTTTGACCTTCGATTTCTTCAATCCCCTGCAAAGCGGTCAGCTCTGGGAGTATGAGTTCCAGTAACCCTGTTTTGTGTAATAGAGAAAAACCTTTAGAGGGCACGTCGCAGAGCATTATCTTGTTCAGTTCGTCCACTATACGTTCTTTGGATATGATTTTTATACGCGCTTTATTGTCCGTAATCGCTTGGAGTGATTTCGGTTCAATAACAAAATTAAGTTGCGTCGCAAAACGTATGGCGCGCATCATTCTCAAGGGGTCATCGGAATACGTGATATCCGGGTCTAGTGGTGTACGTATTATTCCCTTTTCTAGCGCGACTATACCATCAAAAGGGTCTAGTAAATTTCCAAAATCATGGGAATTAAGGGATAGTGCTAGGGCATTGATGGTGAAATCTCGTCTATTTTGGTCGTCTTGAAGTGTACCATTTTCTACTACGGGTTTTCGGCTATCCCTGTGGTAACTTTCTTTTCTAGCGCCAACAAATTCTAATTCAATATCATCATGCTTGATCATGGCCGTACCAAAATTCTTAAAGACCGAAATAGCTGGGTTACCCTCTAATTTAGACGCCACTTTTTCCGCCAATGCTATTCCGCTTCCAACAGCAACGATATCTATATCCTTTGCCGTTCCTCGGTTCAGTAAATAATCGCGTACAAAACCGCCGATTACATAGCATTCTACCCCAAGCTCTTCAGCTGCTTGTGAAATGATGGAAAATATGGGGTCTGTTAAAGCTTTTTCGTGGCTTTCCTGCATAGTGCTAATGACGAATAATCTTGACGGTACCGTCGTTTCCTAGTTTAATGATGGATGAAGGGTTGGCAATTTCCTTATCCTGATACAAATTTACCACATAGTCTACACCTGCTAAAATAGCGCCATCTATTTCTTCAAAATTTTTTGGAAGGGGTGTTCCCGCAATATTTGCCGCCGCGGCTACTATTGGCTTCTTAAACCTTCCGATGAGATAGCTGCAAAACTTATCGTTTGCTACGCGAACAGCTACAGAACCGTCCGTGCCAAGGACATTCTTAGCGAAGCCTTTTGGAGTATCGTAAACTATAGTCGTCGCTTTGGTAGCCAAATCCATGATATCATAAGCAAGGTCTGGTACATTGGCCACATAACGTTCTAACATGGCGTCATTGGCGACCAGACAAATGATTGTTTCGCTAAGGTTCTCCTGTTTTAAATCCTGAATCTTTTTTACCGCTAACTCATTTGTAGCGTCGCAGCCTATTGCCCAAAAAGTATTGGTAGGATAGAGGATAAGACCTCCTTTTTCCAATACATTATGACATTCTTTTAGTGGCAATAAAAAATTATCGTTACTCATGATTAGGTTTCCAACAGGTTCAAATAATTTTTTTGTTGTTCGGTAAAACTCCATTTTGGGTTATCATAGCTTATCTTTTTATTCACGTAGTTTTCACTGATTTTTTTGAATAACTGAGAGAGGCTCGTGGGATTTTTATAGAAATGAGAAGTCTCTTTCAAATCAGGAATAACCTCTAGCTCAACGGGGCATATTAGTGGTTTTTTATAGGCAAAAGCAAGGTTGTATGCGCCGGTTATTTTGTAGGCTAAATAGTTTTGTTCGGTCAACGAAACTGGGGCCATGATATACTCAGATTTTTTGATGTATTCATGAAAGACCGTATTGGGTATAAAGTTGTCAAAAGTTACGAAATACTTAAGAAGACCAAGTTGCTCAGCATGTTTTAAAAACTGAATGGTGTCTGGCTTTTTAGAGTCCATTTTACCAAGAAGAATTATTTTTAGATGATTTGTGGGTGCTAAATAAGAGAGAGCTTTTAAAATCACTTCATAATCTCTTCTTTTATAATTAAGTTCGCCCGGTATGCAAATCCATATTTCATTGTTATTCTTAGGTACTTGTTCTGAATCGTATTGTGGAAAAAAAATGGGATAAAAAGAACTGAATTTAATCTTGTCATTTTCTATGTCTGCTGAATTGGTCAAAAAATCGTTAAGCACATAATACTCCGTAATCCTTTGGCTAACGATTTTTTGGGAAGTACTCCTATTAAGTTTTTTTAGATTATGAATAATTCCGTAACACTTAATTCGTTTTGGTAAGAATTTTGTCAGGGCAATGACTTCCTTATTGGAACTGGCGGTATTAAAAACTATCTTTTTAAAATCACTTTTTATAATAAACTGATACAAAGAAAACCAATTAGCGATTCTTTTGCCGATAAAAGAGGAAGATCTTGGATTATAAAGAATTATGTTCTTCTTAGGAATACCGTAAAACTGAATATTACTGTTATTTTTGGGATTGAGAATTAATGTCAGTTCGTAGTTGCCTTTGATGAGAAATTGAATTTGACTGTACAGACATTCTTCGTGGTATGAAGTAAGTTCTATTAAGGCTATTTTCTTTTTTTTTTTCATTATTCAAAGGTTGATTCAAAGATACTGGAAGACTTTTATATTTTTGTACTATTATGAAGGACACCGTTGAAATTCCCAAAATAAGTGTTATCGTTAGCACTTACAATGCCGAAGAATGGCTACAAAAGGTCCTTTGGGGTTTTAACCAACAAACGTTCAAGAATTTTGAGGTGGTCATTGCCGATGACGGATCAAGGGATGCTACCAAGGAGCTATTAGAACAAATGTCCAAAGAGGTTTTTTATCCTATAGTACATGTTTGGCAGGAAGATGATGGATTTCAAAAGTCTAGAATTCTTAATAAAGCCGTATCTTCCTGTGCTGCCGAATACATTATCATGACCGATGGGGATTGCATACCGCGAGAGGACTTTGTACAGGTACATTACATCAATAAAGAAGAAGGTTACTTTATTTCTGGTGGGTATTATATGTTACCTATGAATATCTCTAAATTGATTACCCTAGAGGATATTCAGAAGCAGAATTGTTTCAATATCAATTGGCTTAAGGAAAAAGGAATTCCGCAAACCTTCAAAAACAACAAGTTAACCGCTAATGGTCTTATCTCTAAATTGCTTAATTGGATAACCCCAACTAATGCAAGTTGGAACGGTCATAATTCCTCTGGATGGAAAAAAGATATACTTAACGTAAACGGATTTGATGAGCGTATGCAGTATGGCGGACAGGACCGTGAGCTCGGTGAGCGACTCTTTAACTTTGGTGTTAAGTCCAAACAATTGCGATATAGTGCCGTTTGCGTGCACTTAGACCATAAAAGGGGTTATAAAACGCCAGAATCAATCGCGAAAAATGTGGGCATAAGAAAGGATACCAAACGAGAAAAACGGGTATGGACTTTTTATGGCATCACTAAATAGTACGCCAATTTATTCTTCTGTTCTAGTCGTTTCAGTTCTTTGAAACGTTCCAATACACCAAGCGCATTGAGGTAACAAACGGAAAATCCTTTTTTACCGTCCAAGAAACCAAGTCTAAGGATATAATGATTGAAGAACTTCCAACTTGGCTTAATGCACATAAGAACATAGTTAAAAGACTTCTCCGTGTAGAAAGACTCTACCGCTTTTAACCTACCGTATTTTAACATTTTACTTTTGTAATCCTCGTAATTCTTGTAACAATAATGAATAAGTTTTTCATTGAGTATACCAGACTTTCCATCTACGTCCAACGTTTCATGGACTATTTTCCGATCACAAAACTTGGCCTTACTTTTTCTGAAAAGGCGGTAGTTTTTATCGGTCTGCCAACCGCTATACCTTAATTTTTCGTTTTGGAACATGAATTGTCTATAGAACCAAAATGCTACTTCTTCAGGCTGTCGGTCAACAGTTTGTGTTATCTCATACTTTAAAGTCGGGGAGACAATTTCATCAGCATCTAAAAACAGTACCCAGTCATTGGACGCCTGCTTAAGTGTGAAGGACTTCTGCGCGGTAAAGTTTTCAAACGGGTGCTGTATGACCTTTACTTTAGGGTGCCTTAGAAGATATTCATAGGTACCATCCGTACTAAAGGAATCTACGACTATGATTTCATCTGCAAAGGAAACGGATTCGATACATTTTTCTATGTAACCCATTTCATTATAGGTAATAATCAGGGCCGATATTTTCTCTGCTATGTTAGTCATACAATGAATAAGTAGGATTGTCTAAATAGTTCAACAAAGTTATAACTAAAAAAAAAGCAAAAAAGTATAATTAAGATAAATTTCCTACAAAATATTAGACAGCAACATCATAGGTCCGCAATGCATCGTTCAACGATGTTTTCTTATTGGTACTTTCTTTTCTTGTGCCGATAATTAGGGCACAAGGCACGTTAAATTCTCCCGCAGGAAACTTCTTAGTATAACTCCCTGGTATAACAACTGAACGGGCGGGAACCCTACCTTTTAATTCTATCGGATTTTCTTTTGTGACGTCAATAATCTTAGTAGAGGCCGTTAAAACTACATTTGCTCCTAGTACCGCCTCGGTTTCAACGTGCACTCCTTCAACAACGATACATCTAGAACCAATGAAGGCATTGTCTTCAATTATAACGGGTGAAGCTTGCAGTGGCTCTAGCACCCCTCCAATACCAACACCTCCGCTTAGGTGTACGTTCTTTCCTATCTGAGCACAGCTACCTACCGTTGCCCATGTATCTACCATTGTCCCTTCATCCACATAAGCGCCAATATTCACGTAGCTTGGCATTAGAATAGTTCCTGGTGATATGTAGGCTCCGTGTCTGGCTACCGCATTGGGAACAACACGTATGCCTTTTTCCGCATAACCTTTTTTCAAAGGCATTTTATCATGATATTCAAATATACCCGCTTCAAGGGTTTCCATTTTTTGAATTGGAAAATACAGCACAACAGCCTTTTTTACCCACTCGTTTATTTGCCAGCCGTTTTCGGTAGGTGCTGCACACCGCAATTCTCCTAAATCAATTAAATTGATAACGTCTCTGATCGCTTTTTGAATATGGTCTTCTTTTAAAAGCTCTCTGTTTTCCCAAGCTTTTTCTATGGTATTTCTTAAATCCGTCATTTTTCCTAAAATTTTGTCAAATATAGGCTGAAGTTCAGTAATTAGCTCCCATGAGGGACACATATAACAAATTATACTTTATTTTTGCCAAAAATTTAAATTGGGAAGAATTCTCGCAATTGATTATGGTTTAAAAAGGACTGGAATTGCGGTCACGGACGAAATGGGTTCCATAGCGTTTGGTCTTACTACCGTGGCGACTGAAGATATTTTTGTTTTCCTGAAAAAATACACGACAGATGAAAACGTTACGGATTTTGTGATAGGAGAGCCCAAACAAATGAATAACGAACCATCAGAATCAGAAGCTTTAATTCTGCCGTTTTTAGAGGAGTTGGCCAAGAATCATCCAACGATAAAAATACATAGGCAGGATGAGCGATTCACCTCAAAAATGGCCTTTCAGAGTATATTAGATGCTGGGTTGGGTAAAAAACAACGAAAGAATAAGGCGTTGATAGATGAAATAAGCGCAACTATTATTCTTCAGTCCTTTTTGGAAAGATCCTAATTTGAATATGTTACGGAAACTAGAAATTTTCTTGAAGAGAAAGATAAGGCATGTATTTAGTTCTTATTACCAAAAGAAGGATATTTCCAGATTAAAAAATAGAACGTTTGTTCTTATCAGTCGTAATTGCTGGGGAGGTCAAGTCTACCAGTGGTTGGGAATACCCTACAACACACCTTTTGTGGGGCTGTTTTTATTTGGACCATGTTATATGAAGCTTTTAAACGACTTTGATAGGTACATGAAATTGGAATTGAAATTCCGAGAAATTTCCAAGTACCCCGAAGCTCATAACGATTATCCCATAGGCGTTTTAGATGATATAGAGATTCATTTCCAACATTACTCAAACCCAGAGGAAGCTAAGGAAAAGTGGTATAGAAGAAGGGAACGAATGCTAAAGCATAAAAATAAGGACGATTATTTTTTTAGTATCTGTGATAGGAGGGGAGTTACCGAAAGTGATATCCTGGCTTTTCATAAGCTAAACTTTAAGAATAAAATATCCTTCTCTTTCTATAAAATAAAAGGCTTGGACAAGCACCGGCATATTAAGTTCATTCAAGACTTTTCCAAGAAGAAGGGAGCACCGCCTAACGGTAAGAAAAGATTTAAGCTTACCTTTTTGTATTTTGATGTAGTGAACTATTTGAATACGGCGAGTGTAACACGAACAAGATTTAAACAATAAGAAATGATTTTACCTATAATAGCTTACGGTGACCCGGTTCTAAGAAAAGTGGCATCCAATATAGATAAGGATTATCCTAAATTAAATGACTTGCTTGCCAATATGTGGGAAACCATGTATAATGCGAACGGGGTAGGTCTTGCGGCACCGCAGATAGGTTTGGCGATTCGTATTTTTTTGGTGGACACGGAACCTTTTGCCGACGATGAAGAATTGTCAACAGATGAACAGCAGCAATTAAAGGGCTTTAAACAGGTCTTTATAAATGCAAAGATAGAAGAGGAGACGGGAGAGGAATGGCCTTTTAACGAGGGTTGTCTTAGTATTCCCGATGTGCGAGAAGACGTTAGCAGAAAAGACACGATAAAAATTACTTATCTAGACGAAAATTTTAAAAAGCATACCCAGACTTATGACGGTCTTTTGGCGCGGGTCATTCAACATGAGTACGATCATATAGAAGGAGTGCTTTTTACGGATAAGTTATCCTCGTTGAAAAAACGACTCATAAAAGGTAGGTTGACCAATATTTCGAAAGGTAAAATTAATGTGGATTATCGCATGCGTTTTCCAAATCAAAAAAAAGGACGTTAAATCTTTCCGTTTATCATTAGAAAAATATAATATTTGTCGCTCAAAATTTAAGTATAGCTCATGGGATTGGAAAAAATATTATCTGTTGCCGGGAAACCGGGCTTGTACCAGCTTATTACACAGACTAGATCTGGTTTTGTTGCGGAGTCGCTCTTGGATGGAAAAAAGATAAGTGTAGGTTTACGCAGCAACGTTAGTGTGCTTTCAGAAATTGCGATTTATACTCTTGATGAGGAATTGCCTTTACGTGAGGTTTTTCTCAATATACAAGTAAAAGAAAAAGGAGCTAAGACATCTATAAGTCATAAAGCGGAAAAGATAAAGTTAGAAGAGTACTTTTTTGAAGTACTTCCTAATTATGACGAAGACCGAGTTTATGCGAGTGATATTAAAAAAATAATACAGTGGTACAATATTTTGGTGGATAAGAACATGGCGGACTTTTCTGAAGATTCAGCCGGTGATGATGCTACTGAGGAATAGGTACCTATGAGAACAGATAAAAAGCCTCGACATTTTGTCGAGGCTTTTTTGTTTAGTCCTTATCTATCTTTTCATAACTGAATTTGCTCTTTTTCCAATCTATAAGTGGAGAGGGGTAATATTTTACGTTCATCCTATCCAAGAAGGGAGCTTGATCGGCCAATCGTATTTTATAATCCTCCCAATCTCTATTTTCGGGAATACTCCAGCTCAGCTCGGAATAGCCAATAACTCTGGGAAAGGCCAAATATTCCAATTCATCAATATTACTTATAGTTTCTGACCAAAGGGGCGCCTCAACACCTAATATATGCTCTACAGGTATGTCGCCATACTCTTCAGGTGACCAAACGTAGGCGGTATCTACAGGAATATAGGCCGCCCAATGCAAACCGTGCTTTGATAGACTATCGTAGGACATGTCTAAATAGGCCTTTTTTGCTGGAGAAATAATTATTTGCGTTCCTTTTTCAACTGCTTTTTTTGCATTCTTTTCGCTAGACCACCAGTGAGAAATGGAGGTGGAATCGATATTCGCAATGGCAACTTCGTCCCAGCCAATCATGTGTTTGCCATACTTCTGCACTATTTTTTCCACTTTATTTACAAAATAGATGTAATCTTTTTTCTTGGTAACATGGCTTTCGTCCCCTCCTATATGAAAATAGGGACCAGGCGTTATCGCGGAAATTTCCCGGACAACATCATCCACAAAAGCGTATACTGTATCTTTTCGGGTATCAAATGTGCTAAAACCGACATGGGTGCCTTCATATAACTTGGGCGTTTTACCATTTCCATTTAAAAACGGATAGGAGACCGATGCGGCGTTGGTGTGCCCGGGCATATCAATTTCCGGTATGATGGTCATATACCGTTCTGCCGCGTAACGCACAATTTCCTTGTAGTCTTCTTGGGTATAGAAACCGCCGGCTTCACCGCCAACTTCTGTGCTGCCTCCTACCTCGGTCAATTTTGGCCATGATTTTATTTCTATCCGCCATCCTTGATCATCGGATAAATGTAGATGTAGCACGTTTATTTTATAATAGGATAACAGGTCAATGTATTTCTTTACATCCTCCACATTAAAAAAATGGCGTGCTACATCTAACATGGAACCTCTATAGGCGAAATTTGGACTGTCCGTTATCTTTCCTGTCGGAACCGGCCATATGGATTGCTCCGCTAGGGTATCATTGCTCGTTTCTGGTACAAGCTGCCTCAATGTCTGTATGCCCCTAAATGCACCCTCTGCCGTGTTGGCATTGAGTATTATGGAATCTTGATTGATATAAAGTTGATAGGCCTCTGGAGTCCTAAGCTTAACACTGTCCGATTGATTGATATAGATAATACGTTCTACCGTATTCGATGTGGCTTGATTCACAGGTATTTCCAAATCTATCTTGGACTTTAATTTTTTGGACAGGAACTTTCCTACTTGTTCAAAACCGGTATCTCCTTTTGCAGTATAGATTGCCGTAAATTGGTCTAGCGCAAAAGCGGAATGTGTGGGTACGGTCTTGAGGGGTTTAGGCATTAAACTAACCTTACTCAAATCTGTAGTGGGCATCGGTATTCTTTTCTTCTCTTCTTTTTGACAAGCTATTACTGCCATCGCCAAGGCCAATAAAAATAAACATCTCGTTAAAAAATTTTTGGTCATTCTCTTTTAATTAAGGTCGGTTACTAAATTTTTCATGGCGGTATACCAAATATCATAGCCTTTTTGGTTCATATGTAGGCCATCGGATATAAAAATATCCTTTTTTAATTTTCTTCCGTCGAGCATAGGATTCCATACATCAACATAACTTAAGTACATATCCTCCTTACTTAAACCTTGAAACTTTTTGTTGAGTCGTTTGTACTTTCCTCGAAGTCTCCATCTGCTAATACTCGGTTTTGCGGAAATAAGTACAATTTGAGTGAAGGGGTTTTGATTCCTTATTTCTTGTATAATTTTGTTCGTAGTTTGTATGATATGCTTAGGTTTCTTTTTTGCTGAAATATCATTGTCGCCTTCGTAGATGAATACTTTAACCGGCTTATATTTTAAAACCAGACTATTTAAATGTAACAATAAGTCGGATGTCTGTGAGCCACCGAAACCGGTGTTTATGATTTGATGCTCTGGAAAGGATTCTTCCAAGCTTTTCCAGAGTCTAACACTGGAACTTCCCGTAAATACGATGGTCTCTTTAGAACTATCCCAAATGGTATCATATTTCATTGCAATATTGGCTACTTCCTCTGCAAAAGGAATATTTTCTTGTGCATGGGATATTGTAGCTATGAAAAGGTAAAGTATCAGAAGTTTTTTCATCAAAGGGTGTTAAAAGTATAAATAAAGATGCCTTAAAAGTATTATCAAATCATTTTCGACAAATGTCGGTTAAAGGAACATGAGGGTAAATTATTTAGAAGGTATTACGATATTTTCCGCTACTGCCCAATCGTAGAATAACTGTATCCAATCATCAGAGGGTAAACCTTGTTTTTTCATGCCAAATCCATGTCCGCCTTTAGCATACATATGTAGGCCTACTGGTTTTTGAATCTTAAGCCAGGAGGAATACAACTCAACGCTTCCGCTTGCTAATCCTAGTGGGTCGTCAGAGGCACATATGACGAGCATTGGTGGCGCATTCTTTGGGGCGGGCTGTACGGGTAAAACGGTTGTCCAAGGATACACTGGAACAATAAAATCCGGACGGTTAGCTTCTCCATAATTATAAGTAACACCCATGGTCACTGCGCCGCCCGCAGAAAAACCCATAAAACCTATTTTATTCGGGTCTAGCTTAAGAGAGGATGCATTTGACCTCACGTAGGTAATTGCAGAAAGGCCGTCTGCTATGGATAGTGGCATAACGGGCGCTACCCGCTGTCCGATTCTTTGTGGATTTGTAGCACCTTCTTCCGAAATTTCTTTGACACCATCCTCGCCTGTGGGGACTAATCGATACTTAAGCACAAACGCGGTAATTCCCTTCTTGTTCAGCCATTTGGCCACAGCTGTACCTTCACTTTCAATACTCAATGCGTACAACCCGCCTCCTGGAGCTATAATAACACTAACACCGTTCGGGTTTTCTGGTTGAAACAACTCCATGGTCGGGACTGATACATTGGTCACCACTGGGGTTTGCCAGATGTCCGAAAAGTATTCTTTTTCTTCACCAACCCAAGTGGTATTTTCAGAAGTTTCATGTGGAATAGGTATAATATTTTGTGCATAAATGCTGGAGGCCATAAAAATAGTGATCATTAAGGATAAAAAAGTTTTCATGAATTAAATTTTATTTTGTTCAACCTATCAATAAAAAGATTCCTGCCGCTAATAAAGCACCTAATATAGGACCTATTATAGGAACCCAAGCATAGTTCCAATCACTTGTTCCCTTGTTTCTCAGAGGTAGCAGGGAATGTAGTAAACGTGGTCCAAAATCTCTGGCAGGATTTATAGCATACCCCGTTGGTCCACCAATTCCAAAACCTATTCCCATGACCAAGAAGGCTACGGGCAAAGCATCTAAGGAGCCTAAGGATATGGTTTCTTCGCCGACAGCACCTCCTGCTATGTAAAAGACCCCAAATACTAGGGCAAATGTGCCAATGGCCTCTGTGATTAGATTCCAAAACGGACTTCTGACCGCAGGCGCTGTGGAGAACGTTGCCAATATAGCATTAGGGTCTTCAGTGGCCTCATACTGTTTCTTGTAAGCCAACCAAACCAAGATGTTACCCATCATGGCTCCTAGAATTTGAGCTACAATATACCCAGGGACCATTGTCCATGTGAATTTTCCTGCGGTGGCCAAGCCAATGGTGACGGCCGGATTTAGATGTGCCCCGCTGACGTCCGCAGCTATAAAAACACCTATAAATACGGCAATACCCCATCCTAGGGATATCCCTACCCATCCAAGGTCGGAACCTTTTGTTTCCTTTAAAACCAAATTAGCAACAATACCGTTACCTATAAGAATAAGCATAGCGGTACCTATAAATTCAAAAATGTAATTATTCATTATTATCGTTTGGCCGATTAAGATAAAAAAATGTAATGACTAAAGTGCGTGATGCGCCCTTTACTTTTGTTTGAATATAAGATGCACTGCCGATCGCTTCATCTTCTTTTAGTCTAAATTAACTTTCCATATTTTTTTATCTTATCAAAAAATTATAATCTTACTAAAAAATTTGTAAAAATGGCTGTTCAAAAATGGAGTACCTTCTTTATAATCCTAATGGTTTTATTTTCATGTTCATCCGATGACGGGGGAACTCCTGTTGTTCCGGAATCATTTTTAGCCATAGGAGCTTGGGATTTGACAGCGGTGAACATCAATCTTGCACAGGACGTAAATGAGGACGGAACTTCTTCAACTAACTTGATTGATGAACTACCTTGTTTATCGGGGCTTTTAACAATTAATAGTAATAATACTTGGACGGCAAGAATTACTGATGTGAGCGTAACTCCGGTAACTGGAGATCTGTATATTATTGATTGTGGCAATACACTTTCGTTTTCTGGCAATTGGAGTAATACAGGAAATACCTTATCATTAAATTCTTCGGATTTTCAAGACTTTACCTTAAGCGGGGATACCTTAACTGAAAATAGGGGAGAAAACTTACCCGGTTTTTTGAACTTTGTATACACAAAGCAATAGACGTTATACCAGCTCTAGGCCATTTATAGTTATTAGAATCACCAATCAAAGAATACTCTTCCTTACAGCTGATATCGTTGATAATTCATAATGCTCGGCGCACCGCTTAAAGTTTCGCTAAATATGCCAGATTGTGGCGCATACTGTCATGGGGGTTATTAGCGTACTCTTCCTGCTCTATAAAAATATGTTTTACTCCTGATAATTTCTGATACTGCATCATCAATGGTATGTCCAGACCACCCTTTCCAAATTCTGTACTCTCTTTTTGGGTCATGTTCATATCCTTCAGATGCCAAAGGGGGAATCTTCCCGGATATTTTTCAAAGTAATGTACCGGGTCCTTTTCTGCGATAATGACCCATCCTAAATCTAGTTCCATATGCACTAGGTCCGGCTCTGTGTTATCCATTAGAACATCATAGAGGACTTGCCCGTTCTCGGATTCAAATTCGTATTCATGATTATGATAACCAAATTTGACACCTAACTTTTTGCAGGATTCCCCGGCTTTATTAAAAGCTTCGGCGACCCTTTTGTAATTGTCTACATTTTGTCCACTTGATGGCATTGATGAGCAAATTAAGTATTCTTGTTCAGCAGCCACTGCCTCCTCAATGGTGCTATCGAAATCTTTATCCAAATGCACGTGACCACTCTTCAATTTCATACCCAATTCATCACAAGTAGTTTTCATGTCCTGGGGAGAAAGGCCATAATAGTGCCCCTTGGAGGACCTCGCCGATTCTATTTCCTTAATTCCTAAATCCGCAATTTTTCTCAACGTTCCTTTGGCATCTCTTGCCATGTCGTCCCTAAAGGAATACAATTGTACTCCATATACACTTTTGGGAGAACTAGCTAAAGCAATGTGGGGCGTTACGAGAGCCCCAGCACAGCATAAGCCAGATTTTATCAGAAAGTCTCTACGTGCGTTCATGTTTTATATAATTAATAGTTAGTAAGTGTCACCTATTTCCGCAGTTTTAAGAAAGTTACCGAGAAATATCGACTTACTGTGAAAATTTATGTTTAAGAAGGAGTGCATCACCATGTTCGTTTTAAAAGTAATGAAAACAATTTAGATGTAAGTAATCTATACTAGTTTGCCGGCCACTTCAAGTAACCTGACCAACTCTTTTTTCTAGGTCTCTTTGGTGTACGAACTGTTGAAGTGATTCTAAAGTGTTAAGAGTTGCCGAAACAAAAATTAAATGGAAACACCTACTATTCGTACTTTTGGCTAAATTTTGGAATAATGAATTCTAGAGAAACGCAGTTACAGGCATTTGACCGTTTGCTGACCATTATGGAGGAACTCAGAGCGCAATGCCCATGGGATAGAAAGCAGACCATGCAAACACTTAGGCATCTTACTATAGAAGAAACCTATGAATTAGGAGATGCTATTCTAGACAATGACCTAAAGGAGATTAAAGGAGAATTGGGAGATTTGTTGTTGCATATTGTTTTCTATGCAAAAATCGGTTCGGAATCAAAGAGTTTTGATATCGCTGATGTGGCGAACGGTATCTGCGAAAAACTCATCAACAGGCACCCTCACATCTATGGAGATGTAAAGGTCGCAAATGAAGAAGAGGTCAAACAGAATTGGGAAAAAATAAAGCTCAAAGAAGGTAAAAAAAGTGTTCTGGAAGGTGTTCCTAAAAGTTTGCCCGCTTTGGTCAAAGCCAGTAGAATACAGGATAAGGTTGCCGGTGTAGGTTTTGACTGGGAAGAACCGCACCAAGTATTTGAAAAGGTAAACGAAGAACTCGAAGAACTACAACAAGAAATTGTAACGGGCGACAAGGATAAAATTGAAGCAGAGTTTGGCGATGTACTATTCTCTATGATAAACTACGCACGTTTTCTAGGCATTAATCCAGAAAATGCCTTAGAAAGAACCAATAAAAAGTTCTCCAAGCGTTTTCAGTATTTGGAACGTGAAGCGCAGAAGAAAGGAATTTCTCTTCAGGATATGACACTAAAGGAAATGGATATATACTGGGAGGCGGCGAAGAAGGCAGACTAACGCTAATACTTAAACGCTTACCTATACTTTGAGATGCAAACTCATTTTTAGAAGTATCTTTGCTTCCGTAATAACATTATTTTGTTTCAGAACTACACCAAAGAATTTTCATATAATATTAAACTATCCGTACCTGTCATTCTGGGAATGTTAGGGCATACTTTTGTACAGTTCGCAGATAATATTATGGTCGGGCAGTTGGGAACAGCAGAGCTAGCGGCCGTTTCCTTGGGTAATAGTTTTGTATTTATAGCCATGTCCTTGGGGATAGGTTTTTCTACAGCTATAACACCCTTGGTAGCTGAGGCAGATGGTGCCAATAATACTGAGAACGCCAAGGGCGCCTTGAAACACGGTTTACTACTTTGCACTTTTTTAGGAATGTCCTTATTCGGTTTAATTTTGTTGGCCAAACCCATCATGTTTTTAATGAAACAGCCAACAGAGGTGGTAGCGTTGGCCTTACCATATTTGGATATCGTTGCCCTTTCCCTTGTTCCCTTAATCATATTTCAAGCCTTCAAACAATTTTCAGAAGGACTTTCACAGACCAAGTATCCCATGTATGCCACGGTAATTGCCAATGTTGTGAATATCATACTCAATTATCTTTTAATATTCGGTGCGCTTGGTTTTCCCAAATGGGGAATCGTCGGTGCCGCCATAGGTACCTTGGTGGCTAGAATAATCATGGTAACCTATATATGGTTATTGCTCAGAAGCAAAACTAAATTTAGATATTATGTTACGGCGTTCAATTTTAGAAATATTGAGAGGAAGGTTATCAATAAAATCGTTTCCCTTGGTTTTCCTTCGGCCTTACAAATGTTCTTTGAAGTTGCTATTTTTACTGCGGCGATTTGGTTGAGCGGAGTTCTAGGTAAGAATCCTCAGGCTGCTAACCAAATAGCGCTTAATTTAAGTAGCATGACGTTCATGTTCGGGATGGGTCTAGGGGTGGCCGCCATGATACGCGTGGGAAACCAAAAAGGATTGAAAAATTTCACAGAACTCCGTAGGATAGCGCAGTCTATCTTCTTTCTGACGTTTTTATTGGAAATCGTATTTGCCATACTGTTTTTGTTGGGCAGAAATTGGTTTCCTACCTTGTATCTGGATGCGAACGACACCCTGCATCTCGCAGATAATGCGGAAGTTATTTACTTGGCAGCCCAGTTGTTATTGGTGGCCGCGTTCTTTCAAATTTCGGACGGAGTACAAGTGGTTGTGCTAGGAGCTTTAAGGGGTTTACAAGATGTTAAAATCCCAACGCTTATTACCTTTATAGCATACTGGTTAATCGGTTTTCCTATTTCGTATTACCTAGGCCTTTATACCGATTTTAAAAGTATAGGCATTTGGTTAGGGCTACTGACGGGCCTGACCGCTTCTGCCATTATGTTGTATATTCGATTCAATTATTTGACCAAAAAATTGATTGCTAATTAATACTAAACTTGAGTTTTAAATGGAACTGCCAAAATTCTTATTAGGGGACAATACCGATTATCCAAGTGCAATTTTTATAGTGCATACGGAGTATCCAAGATTCGTAATCAATTTAGAGAATGATGAGGTGGAGTGGTTAGAGGAGTTCTCTAAAGAGGACGAAAAAGAATTGGAAGCCGAGGCGGAAAACCTTATCCAAGCCGCCACCGCTTTTTATGACAGGGAAATCTCTCGCTACGAAGACTGAAGGCAATGCTAGAACAACTTCTTCATTTGGATAAGGAGGTATTCCTTTACTTGAACGGATTGGGTATTGATTCATGGGATAATTTTTGGCAATTTGTTTCCAACAAGTTCAGTGCTATTCCTATCTATATTTTTCTATTGTTGATCACTTACCGAAAATACGGTCTAAAGAGTACCGCTCTTTTACTGGTAAGTATTGCATTGCTCATAACGGTATCCGACCAATTGAGTAATTTCTTTAAATACGGTATTGGGCGTTTAAGACCCTGTCATGATTCAGATATTTCAGGAATTATGCGTTTGGTGAAAAGTTACTGTGGAGGAAAGTACAGTTATTATTCTGCACATGCATCCAACTCCTTTGCTATAGCATTCTTTTTTGGAGTTGTGCTAAAGTCCGAAGTAAAATATATTTCCGCTGCTCTTCTTTTATGGGCTGCGCTCGTAGCGTACAGTAGGGTGTATATTGGAGTTCACTTTCCTTTAGATATTCTCACTGGTGCCTTCATTGGGGCTCTTCTTGGGTGGTTGTTTGCAAAGTTGTATATATTTGCCCTTCGTAAATTCTCCCTATGATATCCAACTTAAGATATTGGTTTTTAATCCTTCTTATCGTGTTGGTCTATATTGCAGGCACTTTTGTGACCCTTTTTGAGAATGATTCTGCCCAATTTGCCGTAATGGCAATGCGTATGGTCCAAGAAAATGATTTTTTGAACCTGTTTAAGGGTCCTAATGAGTATTTGGACAAGCCGCATATGCACTACTGGCTGGCCGCACTTTCTTTTAAATTGTTCGGTATATACGATTGGGCCTATCGCATACCTGGAATTTTGACAACGCTTCTAGGGGCTTATAGCTGTTTTGGGCTCGGTAGACTTTTATACAACGCACATACGGGAAAGCTGGCAGCACTGATATTCATGACCGCCCAAACCATAGTGTTAAGCGTTATCGACGTTCGTACGGACGCCATACTTACCGGATTTACCATTTTCGCTATCTGGAAATTAGCTACTTATATTGAAAACGGTAGTGTTAAAGCAATCATTCTTGGGGCTCTAGGTGCGGGAATAGCTTTCTCTACTAAAGGACAGATTGCCATATTGGTGATTGGCTTACCGCTCCTTTGCCATGTTGCCCATACTAGAAAATGGAATGCCTTCTTGAATTGGAAGGTGCTTATTGCCTTATTGGTTTTTGGTATCGTAATCAGTCCCATGCTGTATGCCTATTACCATCAATTTGATTTACACCCGGAAAAGGTAATTCGTGGCAAATCTAACCGAAGCGGTATCTTTTTTATTTTTTGGGAACAAAGTTTTGAGCGGCTGAGCGGTGAGGGAATCGGGAAGAACAGTAGTGGTTACTTTTTCTTTTTTCATACTTTTTTGTGGGTTTTCCTTCCTTGGACCATACTGGCCCTGACGAGTATATGGTGTAGAATAAAAAGCTTCATCAAACTAAAATTTGAGTACCGCCCTAAGCACGAATTTTTAACGCTCGGTGGTATTATATTGGTCTTCATATTAATAAGTTTTGCCCAATTTAAACTGCCGCATTATTTAAATGTGACCGTTCCGTTATTCTCGGTAATAACCGCATCTTATTTGTACGATTTACATCGATTTCAAAAGGAAAAGGCAACTAAATATTTGATGGCGAGCCAATATTTTATTTTAGCAATCGTATTCATAGCTTCGGCTTTATTATGCTTCTTTGTTTTTAAGGTAACCAGTTTATTTACCTATGGTATTTTTCTTGTAGGCGGAATCATTATCATCTATTACGCTTTAAAAAGAGAGACTAGGTATGTTCGTTTAATTACGGTTTCCGTCTGTGCATCACTCTTGTTAAATACGGTTCTTAATCTTCATTTTTACCCGAATTTATTGGCCTATCAGGGTGGGTCCGCCATGGCATCCGTTGTAAAGGAAAATACGATTCCTGTCGATAGGATTTACAAAATCGGAAACGATTTTACCTGGGCTTTGGACTTTTATAATCGGCATCCGGTTCAACTAACAACAATAGAAAACCTTAAGGAAAAGAAAGATATTTGGGTGTATGCCAATGAAAAGGAGTTAGAGGAACTTAGGGCAACCGGTATAGATTGGGACAAAAGACATAGTGTAAAACAGTTTCGAATCACCCGTTTACAGGGCAAATTCTTAAATCCTAATACGCGTTATAAAGTCTTGAAGAAAATGTATCTCATACATATTTATTGAACTAGTGCTGTGACGTGGTTTCCAACTCTACTTTTTTAAAGTGATACCAAATCCCCATAAGTGATACCACGGCGGTTATCAAAAAGAATACGACACTTATTCCTACCGAAATAGTTTCATCTAAACCAAGTAGCGAAGCACCGTAGAAAAAGGTTACTTCCCTACTTCCAATGCCACCAATGGTGAGGGGTAATACCGAAACGATTGAGGACACCAAGAAAATAACTAAATAGGCTACCTTATCCTCCACGATACCCAAGGCCATCATTATGAACCAGACACTGATTAATTGGGCCAATTGTACTAAGGCGGAGTATCCTAGTGCGGACCAGAATAAGGGGAATACGTAGTTGAAAAAACGTTTGTTCAGGACCCAAAAGACAAGAACGGCAAGCGGAATACCTAGAATAAACAAGTATTTTACTTCTGCTAACACCGGGTTTTGTAATACGTAAAACAGCACACAGGCATATACAAAAAGTAGGAGTAGTCCACTTAACCTATCCAATACCAGAACACTGACCACTCTTTTTGTAGGAACCTCAAAACTTTTTTTAATGAGATACCCCTTATAGGCATCACCACCGATTCCCCCGGGCAAGAACAAGTTATAGAACATACCTAAAAAGTAAAGCCTTAGGTTACTTTTATGTGTTAACCGAACACCTAATTGATAGAAGTACAGGTTGAGACGAAAGGCAGCTAAAATTTTAGAAACAAGGAAGAAGAATAATGCTATGAGTAGATACTTAGGCTTACTCTTTTCTAAAGTATTCCCTATCTCATCGATATTTATTTTAGTACAAACAAAATAGATAAGAATTGCGCTTATAAGAAGCTTTAAAGCGGTAGTTATACCTTTACGCGTATTTGCCACCTACACTTATTTTTTTAATGCGATATGGCCTCTTTTTCTGTGATTCATAATAGGTGCGTATTAAAAGTTCCATAACAATACCGATAGTAAAGAGTTGTATCCCGGCCAAGATGAACATCATCCCGAACATGAGCAGGGGCCTTGTTCCTATATCTTCACCAAAACCTAACTTTACCACTAGCAAGTACAGGTTAATGAGGACACCCAATAGAATCATCAAAAAACCGAAAATACCAAAAAGGTGAATGGGTCGTTGGAAATATTTTCTAATAAAAAGGAGCAGCATCATATCCGCTACCACTTTAAAAACGCGTTCTAATCCATATTTGGAAACCCCCGCATGTCTAGCATGGTGTTTTACAGGTACTTGTTTTATCTGTGCGCCTTCCAAATGTGCCAAGAGGGTAATAAATCGGTGCATTTCCCCGTATAGGTTCAAATCCTTTGCAATATCCTTTGTAAAAACCTTCAACGCGCAGCCGTTATCCTTAATATCCAGTTTAGTGACCCGGCGCACCAAAAAATTCGCAATTTTTGACGGTATTTTCTTTACCAAAGAATCTTTTCGTTTTTGTCGTATTCCTGTGACCACATCAAATTCACCATCAACCGCATAGGAAAGCATTTCAGGAATATCGCTTGGGTCATTTTGTAGGTCACCATCCATGGTAATGATAAATTTGCCCTCGGCGTAATCGATACCAGCTGCCAATGCCAAGCTTTGTCCGTAGTTCTTTTTCAGCGCAATGAGGTGTATTTTCTGGTCTTTTAGCTCATTTACCACTTGTTTGGTGCTATCTGTAGAAAAATCATCGATGTAAACAATTTGGTAATTATACCCTGCTAAGCTCTCATGGATTTTTTGTGTTAAAAGTGCTACGTTTTCTTCCTCATTATAAAGGGGTACAACTACAGATAAGAGGGAAGCGGTAACAATAGCCATTGGTCGGTATTAGAATTAATTACAAAGTTATGTTTTTTATCCCTAAGATGTTCTATGGTATAGCGGTTAGAGTGCTTAGACAATTACTACTAACTATTTTTGTACGTCTGCAATAACTGCTGCGCCGCTGCAAATGGGGACATACTGCCATTAACCACCTTTTCCTCTAGGGTTTCAAGCTTTTTCTTTACTAACGGACTTGTGTAAAAGTCCATTTTAAGGCTAGTTTCAATATGCTGTTTTAACCAGCTTTTATTTTGTTCCTGCCTTTTAGTCCTAAAGTGACCGGACTCTTTTGTTTTTTCCGCATAAGAAGCTATTATAGACCATATTTCTTCTAGACCTTGGTTCTGTAAGGCCGAACAACTGGTTACCACCGGCACCCATCCGTTTTCCTTTGGAGGGAACAAGTGCAATGCTCGCTTAAATTCCACTTCGGCCAATTTGGCTCTTTTTATATTATCACCATCCGCTTTGTTAATTGCTATGGCATCTGCCATTTCCATGATGCCCCTTTTTATTCCTTGCAATTCATCACCTGCCCCTGCTAATTTTAATAGTAGGAAGAAATCTACCATACTGTGTACGGCAGTCTCACTTTGACCCACACCTACGGTTTCGATTATAATGATATTGTACCCCGCGGCCTCTAAAAGTATAATGCTCTCTCTTGTCTTGCGGGCTACGCCTCCTAAAGAATCACCCGAAGGTGAAGGTCTTATGAATGCATTCTTGTCCTGTACCAATTCTTGCATACGCGTTTTGTCGGCGAGTATGCTTCCCTTGGTTAGATTACTGGATGGGTCTATGGTAAGAACGGCCAATCGATTACCCTTTGATGTCAATAATTTGCCCAAACGCTCTATGAACGTGCTTTTGCCAACTCCCGGAACACCGGTTATTCCTATTCTAACGGTATCGTTTTTCTTGGAAAGACATTTTTCGATGATGATTTTGGCAATCCCTTGATGTTCAGGTTTGGTGCTTTCCACCATGGTGATCGCCTTGCTCAAGGCAGCTATATCCTTAGCAAATATTCCATTTACCAAGGCTTCCGCAAGTAGTTGTGGATTTAATTTACCAGATTCTTTCGGTCGAGAAATAATAGCTTCTTTTTGAGGTTTGTTTATTGGTACCGCCTAAGGGTTAATATCCCGAGACTTATCTCGAAATCAAAATTATGTTTTTTATCAATTTATAGTGGGCTTGCCCTGAGATAGTTTGCTTATCGGGACATTTATTTTAACCCTATCCCAGGCAAAACTTAAATAGCTTTGTTCCTTATCTTCAAAAGAGATCGTAAAATTTTCTTGGGTTTGGGATAGTGTTCTAACGGGTACTTCTACCTGAAGTACATCTGCCGCTTCGTTTCGGGTAGTCTCCCTGCCACCACTCGAAAGCGTAACTCCCCAATCGGGAACTTCTTTATTGAAAATGATTTTCCAACTCTCTTTGTTGGGGATTGTCCATATCGAATAAGTGCCTGCTGGTAGCGGTTTATCTATAATCTTTATGCCTGTACTCGTTGTAAAGGTCGTAGGTTCATTAGCACCCGTACGCCATACCTTACCATAGGGTACTAACGCACCGAATATTTCCCTCTCCTTTTTCGATGGACTGGAATAGTGGACCTGAAGTTCCGTGCCATCAAAATCATAGGTAGTTGTTGTTTCCGGGCTGTATTTCTTGGTATAACTTTGTAGATAGGGTATTCCTACAAAGTAGAAAAGAGCGCCTAAAACCAGTAGTGCTATCAGTAATTTTTTTAAAACCTTCATTATCCTTGTCTATGGCGAATGCCTAGTGTTTATTGTTTCTAAGGTACTAAATCAAACTTATATATGGCAATGTTGTTATATGTCTCTCCGGGTCTCAAGACGCTATTCGGAAAATCAGGTTGGTTAGGTGCATCCGGGTAGTTTTGCGTCTCAAAACAAATCCCGGGAAAATCTAAGGGCGTATAGACGATTACAGCGGGTTGGTTCGTGTAGACCTTCATGGATATGCCCGATTTTGGGGAATAGAGCTCCGCCACTTTTTCACTACCCATATCTTTCACAAAAGGGGTATCCAAACGTTGGACCCCAATTTCCCGCGGAATCAAAAAGTCATTTTCCGTACCCCTGACGGGAATTTGATTTCCCGTAGGCAGCAAATTTTCTTCTACTTCCAAAACTAAGGGGCAATTTAGCTGTAGCTCGTAATTATCTATGTAGGGGCTGTCGTCTAACTTAAAATAAGAATGATTGGTAAGGTTAACCACCGTGCTTCTGTCCGTAATGGCTTCATGTACTATTTGTAAAGCGTTGTTAACAAGTTTATACGTTACGTTGACGGTTAAATTTCCGGGGTATCCTTCTTCCAAATGTTTGCTCACATAGGATAATTTAATGAAGGGGTCATCCTTTTGTTTTACCTCTTCAATTTTCCAATACTTCTGATGAAAACCTTCTTTGCCTCCATGTAAATGAACCCCATCTTCTTGATGGACATAAAATTGTTCGCGATCCAGTTCAAACCCTCCCTTAGATATCCTACCGGCATAGCGTCCCACACAAGAGCCAAGACAATTATCATCTAAACGGTACCTGCTCGGATGGTTGTAACCTACGACGGCATTGGTATATTTGCCGTCTTTTCCCTTAACCAATAATTTCTGTATCGTAGCCCCATAATCCAGGACCATTAGGGTTATAAACTCGTTGGATATCGTAACTTGTTTCAAATGGAAATTTTAAAAGATTTGTAAAAATAGAAGTTTTTTGCAACATCTATTTTTTTCTTTCGTCCTTAAGATAACAACAACTAAAAACAAACACCGAACCGACCAATGTTTCAGATTGACGTTGTAGAGAAATGTAAATCCAATGACCGTAATGCGCAATTACAATTGTACCAGCAGTATTGCGATGGAATGTATGCGGTTGCCATGCGATTTGTGAAAAATTCTAACGACGCTGAAGATGTATTGCAAGAGTCCTTTGTAAAGGCTTTTCAAAAATTGCATCAGTTTAAAGGGGAGGTAACGTTTGGAGCATGGCTCAAGAAAATAGTGGTTCATAAATGTATCGACTTTTTAAAATCGAAAAAACAACATATGGTTTCTTTAGACGAAACCTATATGACCCCCGTAGCGGAAGAGGGTTGGACGGTAGAGGACGGAATCTCTTTGGAAGTGGTGAAAAAAGAGATAGAAAAACTATCGGAAAAATATAAATATGTAGTGCTTATGTACTTGGTAGAAGGTTTTGATCATAAAGAAATTGCCCAAGTATTGGATATTACGGAAACCACCTGCAGAACCAGATTATTAAGGGGAAAAGGTCAATTAAAAGAATTATTAAAAACAAAACGATATGGGACAGGATCTTAGGGAAATGTTCAAAAAAGAGCGTTCGGAACAACGGTTTAAACTAAAAGAGGGGCATGAAACACGTTTTTTAGATAGACTGGACGAAGCACTTCCAAAACAAAAAAAGTTTGATTTCAGTCTATTAAAAATAGCAGCATCCGTATTATTAGTGGTAGGTCTTAGCTTTTTTGGATACCTGCAATTTGCTAAGGACGGTGCAGTAAAGAACACTACGGTTACCGATGTGGATACGAACTCGGAAACCGATACCGATTTCTCTTTTGGAGACCTTTCTCCGGATTTAAAAAAGATTGAAAATTATTACGTGGCCAATATCAACATGGAACTTTCCAAATTAGAAGTTTCCGACGATAACAAGGAATTGATAGATAGTTATATGGAACGTTTAGCCGAGTTAAACGCAGAATATGAAGCATTAAACGCGGAGCTTAACGAACTAGGTCCTAACGATCAAACCATAAGCGCACTCATAGAGAATTTACAGTTACGATTACAATTATTACAGCAGTTAAAAAAGCAGTTGAACCAAGTAAAAACATCAAAAAATGAACAGATCATCTAAAATGCAGCTAAGGCAACTCATCATTGCCTTAAGCTTTTTCGGAATTACAACGATTGCCTTAGGGCAGAAACAACAGAAAACTTATAAAGAGACCTTTAATGTTGGGGCGGATGCCGTTCTTGATATCAATACAAGTTATACTGATATAGAATTTGAAACCTGGAACAAGGACGTGGTAGAAATTAGCGCCACCGCAACTTTGGAGGGAGCTACCGACGAGGAGGCAGAAAAATACTTTAGAAACGAACCTTTTGATATTTTAGGGAACAGTAAAAGGATCGAGATTACTTCTAGATCTAGCCGCATGGGTTTGTTCACGAACCATGATTTCGATTTTGATTTTGAAAACCTTCATATTGAAGTACCGGATATGAGTCCTTTTATAGAGGAATTGGCGGACATAGCTCCTTTTCCTGAAATTGCGGAAATAGCTTCTCTTCCGGTAACCAAAACGTTTCATTTTGATTATAGCGAGTACAAGAAAGATGGGGATAAATACATGAAGAAATGGCAAAAGGAGTTCGAAAAGAGTTTTGATAAAGACCATTTAAAGAAACTGGAAGAATGGGGAGAGCGTATGGAAAAAAGAGGCGCCGAAATGGAGAGAAGAATGGAGGAACGGGCAGAACGTAGAGAGGAACAGAGAGAAAAGAGGGTCGCCGAAATGGAAAAAAGAGCGGAGGAAAGAGAAAAACGATTTGAGAAAATGCATCAAAAAAGAGCGGCTTGGTCCATGCGCCAAGATTCTATTAAAAACTCATTTTTTAGAAGAGATTCTTTGAGGAACGAACCCAATATCTTTTATTTTTCTTCTGATGGGGAAAATAAGAACTACAAGATCAAGAAAACCATTAAGATAAAACTGCCAAAATCTACACGTATAAAAATGAACGTGAGACATGGGGAAGTAAAGCTTGCCGAAAACACAAAGAACTTGAATGCGACCTTGTCGCACTCAAGTCTTTGGGCGGCGACAATTTCTGGCGATGAAACTAATATACAAGCTTCTTATTCGCCGGTAGAAGTTAAAAACTGGAACTATGGGCAATTGCAGACAAAGTATAGTAAAGATGTAAATTTGTCCGAAGTGTTGCACTTGCGTTTGAGTGCTACTTCATCTGAGGTGACCATCGATAAACTGTTCGATACGGCTTATATCAAAAATGATTTTGGGCCATTACATATTATCGCTTTTGGTGATGGATTCAAGGAATTGGACGTGAGCTTAAAAAATGCGGAGATGGACTTGGGGTTGCCAGAAACCCCTACGGAAATCTATGTAAAGGGAAACTCTTCCAAACTGGAAACACCTGCAGGCTTACAATTGAAAAAGACGGTAAATGGAAATACGGTCGTGAATAAAGGATTTCATTTAAAACAAAACAGCGGAAAATCTATAGTGATCAATTCAGCTTATAGTGATGTAATCATACACTGATTTATTGCCACTGCCCAAGGGTATAATATCCTAAGGTTTGCTTCGAAATTAAATACTCAATTCTTATAAATTTATCGCGGGATTACCCAAGGTAGTTTACTTCTTCAAAACCAATGTCCCAAAAATATCCGCGTTGATCCAGCCTTGATTCTTATCCTCTCCCGGCACAAATACGGAACCTATAAAATTCTCTCTTTCCGCACTGGAATCGTTATCACAGTACGCTAAGGCAAAACCCATTTTTTTCTTGGATTTTAATGTTAACGGTTTATTCTTTGCTCCATCGGTATAGGAATCATCGAAAATAGAAAGTGCTAGCTCCCATGTGGTTACATTATCTACCGTATGATGTTGGGAGCGTACATGGTCGTTATACAACTTTGGGGTTTTATCCGGCGCTAAGTCCACTACATTACCGTCTAATGCTACATGGTAGGCAAATGCATTATGGCTGTATTGATGCAGACCACCGGAATTATCCTCGTCAACAAAAACTTCGACGCAATCGTCGTTCCACCATAATTTTAAAGGGTCCTCAGACTTGTCGTAGAGAACATCGTCCATAATTTCAACAAGTACATATAAGCCTTGTTCGTTCCAGGCCAATTTGTAGCGGCCATTGAAGTCCTCATGGTCGTATGGGCCTCCGATCCAGTTTTGATCTAAGGGGTTCCAATCGATTAAGTTCCAAAAACTTTCCGTGGCCTTACCGTCTAACTTGGGCGCGTTATCCGTGTAAGACACTTCAATGATGGCGGTATCCGCTTTTTTCTTTGCGCTATTGCAAGACACTGCTAGCATCGCGCACAGTGCTAAAAATATCGGTCTCATACGTTGCAAGTTTGGGGTTTGTGGTATTAAATATAGCGAATTCACGGGTTATGTAAGCTTTTTATTACACTGAATAAGTGAGTAAACGGTTTTATATGTATACGTTGGGGGAACTAGTTTTAGATGTAAACTTTAGGTTTTAGTGGCCAAGTCCGGTTTTTTGTAAGCGGAACAAATGACTAACTAACAGTTTAGTCCATAAAAAAAAGCGCCCGGTAGGACGCTTTATAATTGATGATTTTGTTGCTTTTAGTGTATATCCTCTTTTAAGAATGCTCCAAAATTTTCTTTGAATCTATTCAATCTTGGAATAGAAACATTTCTGATGTAGGAATTGTTAGGGTTGTTACGTTCGTAGTCTTGATGATAATCCTCTGCAATCCAAAATTTTTCAAATTCCTTTACCTCTGTGGTAATGGGAGCACCATCATAGACGTCTTGGTCCTTCAAAGCTTGTATGTAAGCTTCAATTATTTTCTTTTCTTCCTCATTCTTATAAAAGGCGATAGAGCGGTATTGCGTTCCTCTGTCCGGTCCTTGTCTGTTTAAAGTAGTTGGATCGTGCGACCCAAAAAATACTTGGACCAAGGCCGTAAAGGAAATCACCTCTGGATCGTAATATACTTCTACGGCTTCTGCATGTGTAGTTTTTCCGTAACCGATCATTTCGTAGGTGGGATTATCTTCCTTTCCTCCAGAATAGCCAGATACCGCTTCCTTGACCCCCTTGACGCTTTCAAAAATGGCCTCCACGCACCAAAAACAACCACTGGCAAAATAAGCCGTCTCGTATTCGCTTAAATCCTGTGGACTCAATTTCTCTTTTTTTGAAGTGATTTCTAATTCCGAACTTGGAGCCTCTGCGGTGGTAGTTTTCTTGGTATTGGACTGGCAGCTGGTCACAAATAGTGCTGCAACCGCTAAAATGGTTAATCGTAATCGTTTCATTTTTCTTTCTTTAAGCAATTTGTAGGCAATTTACAAAGTACTTACAGTACAAAGGGTTAAAATATGTTAAGGAATTCAATGGGAATTCTATTTTTACAAAATGAAGACTTTTACAGAACAATTAAGTCTCCTTTCCGAAGGGGCAATCAGCATTCTTGATCAAAGTATAGCCTTAGAACGTTACGTTCGCATAGATTTGTCGGTAGACAATGAAGATTTAAATACTAGGGACATTACCGACCCTGTTATTTGTGCATCTTACATTGATCAACAGCTCGCAAGGCATAGGGGAAGCGTGGCCTATGGCGGATATTTGGAAAAAAGAAATTTGTATTCGGACAAGGAGGGTTTCAGCGGTAACGCCTTACATCAACGAAACATACATTTAGGGGTCGATTTTTGGTGCGCTGCTGGGACCAAAGTGCAAACCCCGATCAGCGGAAAGGTGCACAGTTTTAAGGATAATGCCAGCGTGGGCGACTATGGTCCGACGATTATCATGGAACATCAGTTGGTTGATGAGGTTTTTTATACCCTCTATGGTCATTTATCAAGAACTTCGTTGGAAGGCTTGTTCGTGGGCAAGAAATTTATAGCGGGCTCCGTTTTGGGAGATTTGGGTACTCCAGAGGTTAACGTAAATTATGCGCCACATTTACATTTTCAGATTATTAGGGACATGAAAGGATATAGCGGTGATTATCCCGGAGTATGTTCTCAAAAGAACCTGGCTTTCTATCGGAAAAATTGTCCCGATCCAAATCTTTTGCTAAAGTTATAGGCGAGATTACCGTTTATCTACACCTTTTTTCGGTAAGGTGTTTTTGGTGTGCGTGCCGTTCATCGATTGATTTTTACATTTCAACCGGATAGCTGTCAGATACCGAGTATTATGGGTTTTTCGGCGAACGACCACCCTCCGAAGTACACTTGCACCCGTTATAATAGTGTAACAAACGCAAGTCATGAAAACAATAGCAACCATCTTCTTTATCTTCTTCATCGGAATGACCGCTCAGGCTCAGAACAACACTACAGATGTTAAAGTGGAAACGGTTGAAATGACCATAGTGACCGAAACGGCTTACGAGTTGAACTTGGAAACCAAAACGGAGGTTGCTAGATTGTACAAGCACAAGAACGCTAGAGTAAAGAAAGCATTATCTTTTACAACAAAGAGAAACAAAGCTAAAATGGCTTAACGGTTAGTGTAATTATTTAAATACAACGATAGCCACTTTCTCTTCCCCATAATACAGCACACCAATTGAGGAACTTTTTGGAAACGGGAAATAGAAATCTAGTTTTTTTGAGCGATAGGTGCCAGGCCTAAAGTAAGTAACTTGACTTTGAGACTTAAACAAATTACCGAAAGCTAGTGGAATTTCAATAATTTCGTAGCCATCGAACTCGGATTCATAAAAAGAGTCCACTACCGAGATATCCTCAGAAACTTCTGGATGGGGTTTTTCTAATGGTCGGGTGGCCAATCTTGGAAAGCTCAGCTCGCGCATTACCATTCTATGAGCAACATCAATAGGTCTTATTCTTAATTTGTTGGATTCGTCTATTAGAGAGAATTTATTAATATCAAACAAGGCATATTCTCCATCGGTAGTTGCCATTTTAAGCCTAATATGAACGGTCTTAAGTGTTTTTGACTTGGAGCGAGTGGTATTCGAAGCGTTGAAAGAAGTGACTTCCGTTCCTAAAATCTCTATGTAAAATTTTCTTTCATCAATATAAAAGCGCTGGCAAAAAACAAGCGAACTGTTAAAAGCAAGTAAAAAGAAAATAAATACTCTAGAATACCCTATCGCGCGCATTTTTACTGTGTTTTCTTTCTTTTGAAAGTTTTGACAATAGTTTTAAAAGCAGCCAAGTTTTTTTCATACTCGCCTTCAGAAGACCCCAAAAAGATATAATAGAGCTTATCAGAAAAAAGCATTACTTGATAAACTTCCGTATTGGCCTGCTCTTTTTTGGTCTTACCCCTTGCTACAATCTCAAAGCCCTCTAGGTCGTCAATGGTGATAGGTGTTGTACTTAATAGGCTATCTATCATAATAGGATTTTATTTGATACGGTTTTCGGCGTAGGCTTTCTTATCTACTATTTCTAATTCCGAAAAAGATTTTGAAGCTATAAAAATAGCTTTGTCCGGAGCAGTAGACGGAATGGCCCCTTCTCTATTGAAGAGGAGAGATGGACCAACATTCTTTGCAAACACCAGGTCTGTAGCCTCGGCAGTTATTGCAAAATCTACCGTGTCAAAAGGATTGATTATTTTTTCAGAATTATAAACAACGCTTAACAATGACTTTCTTATAATGGCAGCTAAGTCTTCTTCGTTTGATTTTAAGTAGATGCCATTGATTAGGATACTCTCACTTTCGGAACCAAAGGCCAAGGTATATTTATGATATGTATTGCCGTAAGCTTCTTGCTCTCCTTTAATCAATAAGGCGGTGTTCGTATTTATAAGAAGTTGCTCTTTTTCCAATAATATCATCCCTTGGGTTTGAAGCCCTTCCTTTGAGAAGGCTTTACCTATCTCCGATAATGGAGCGGGAACCTCCACTATCATGATACTAGAACCAGAACTATTCTGTTGAAAACCGGCAAAGTTTGCAGCATTTACGAAATCTGCTGGTGGCGCCAAACTTATTTTAGTTCCTTTTACAGAAACATGTACTTCTGTAATAGTGTTCGTGATATTAGTCTGAGCCATTACGGTCATGGCGAACGGACCCATAATTAAGATACTAATAGCATTCTTCATATGGTATAATATTACATTCAAAAGTAATGAGAACTTAGTTTATAAGCTTCCAAGTATAGAATTATACGTTTATTTCTTTCTTCAGAATGATGATGTTACCGTTTATCTGCACCTTTTTTCGGTAAGGTGTTTTTTGGTGTGCGTGCCGTTCATCGATTGATTTTTACACTTCAACCGGATTGCTGTCAGATACCGAGTATTATGGGTTTTTCGGCGAACGACCACCCTGCGAAGTACACTTGCACCCGTTATAATAGTGTAACAAACGCAAGTCATGAAAACAATAGCAACCATCTTCTTTATCTTCTTCATCGGAATGACCGCTCAGGCTCAGAACAACACTACCGATGTTAAAGTTGAAACGGTTGAAATGACCATAGTGACCGAAACGGCTTACGAGTTGAACTTGGAAACTAAAACGGAGGTTGCTAGATTGTACAAGCACAAGAACGCTAGAGTAACCAAGGCATTATCTTTTACAACGCAAAGAAACAAAGCTAAAATGGCTTAATACCTAACATGATAAATAGTAACGATTATGAAGAATTTCATTAGCACTAGTATCAAGAACCTATTACTAACTGTAGGTATATCCCTAACAGCTGAACCAAAGAGGAGGTATGTCCTTGTTCCTGTTAAAAGTACCAATGAATTCAAAAGATAATTTTAATCGGGTAGTAAATACATGCCCTATTATTTTAGGCCTCATTCACTTTATTCCAATTACGCCGTAGCTAATCCTTTATAAGGTATAGGTTTTGACCTATTGCATACTGGTCATCAAATTTTCAGAATGCTTCCATAGCTGCAAATAGGAGTGGAAAAAGCCCTTAAGGATATTGAATTATACGCTTTATATCCGTCGTGTAAGCACAACTTTCTCTCGTTAAACACAAGTTTTTGTCTAATTATAGGGCAAATCGACACGACTTTAAGAAAAAATATTGTAGGAAAAAGCTTATAAAATCGATAAAGTGTTTAAAAAATCGGATTAAAAACAAGAGTGTTTGTAGGAATTTTTGAGTAAAATTGTGCCACTCATCGAAAATTTTGCATTTCAACGGTAAAACCGGACTTATTATCGATTCAAATCAAATGAAAAGGAACATGTGGTAGTTATCAATATCCCAAATAACCTACAATGCGATCTATTCTTATTTTAGTACTAGTTATCTGTATGGGGGCTTTTGCCCAAGCCCAGAATACAAAAGCAGAAATAAAGGTAAACCCTATTTCCATGCCTGTAGTCAAAACTGTTCACCAAACTAAATTGGTCAAGGAGCAGCTCCCAGCGGTAACCGGAATTTTTATCCTAAAACATTCCAGAATCAAAAGAGCCTTAACCTTTCAAATAAGAAAAATAGATGTTAAATTGGTTTAATCGAGCACCATCTCTGTTTCTTCAACAGGTTGGATTATTTCTTGTAGCACTTCCCAAACGTTTTGTGCAACTATTTTTTGACCTTCGGCAGTGGGATGAATCCCATCTTCCAGATTCAGGTCAGGATTCCCTGCGACTCCTTCCAGTAAGAACGGAATAAGCGAAATGGCATTCTTTTCGGCCAGGTTTGGAAAGATGTTCCGGAATTCCGTGGTATATGCTTCTCCCATATTGGGTGGAATTTGCATTCCCGCAAGGACTATTTGCGTATCTCCGTTTTTCGCGCGGACCAAGTCGATCATTTTCTGCAGATTAGTACGGGTTTCAGTTAATGGAATTCCACGTAATCCGTCATTTGCTCCTAGTTCCAGCACAAAGACGTCTACTTTTTGATTCAATACCCAATCCAATCTATTTAAACCGCCAGACGTGGTTTCTCCGCTTAGGCCAGAATTAATTACGGTATAGTTCAACCCAAGGGAATCTATCTTCTCCTGTATTCTGTTGGGAAAACCCTCTTCCGTCTCCAAACCATAGGCCGCGGTTAAACTGTTTCCGAAGAAAAGAATTGTTTTGTTCCCCTCGGAGCTTACCTCCACATTAGCTTCGGTATTTTTCGTGGTGGGAGATGCAACGGTCTTCTGTTTCGGATTTTCGCCACAACTACTTACCAATATTGCGATAAAAAAATAACTAAACTTTAATACTTTGCCCATGTGCTATACTTCTAAAAGTCGAAATCATTGCCTTATTTTGTTGCCTTGTACAAAATGATTTATGACAAAGATATTAAACGTCTGTAACCTAAAGAAAATCTACACAAGCGGTTCTAAGGAACTCACCGTTTTAGACGATATTACTTTTTCTATTGAAAAGGGGGCCACTTTCGCTATTGTGGGCCCATCTGGTAGTGGAAAGACCACTCTTTTAGGGCTTTGCGCCGGTCTTGATAAATTGGATACGGGTTCCGTAGCATTATGTGGACAGGAATTGAGTGAGCTCAACGAAGATGAACGTGCGCTGTTACGCAATCAGAAAGTGGGTTTTATTTTTCAGGATTTTCAACTCTTACCCACCTTAACGGCCTTGGAAAACGTGGCGGTACCTTTAGAACTGCAAGGAGTTTCACAAGCGACCAAAGACGCTATGGATTTGTTAACGAAAGTAGGGTTAGGGAACAGGTATGATCATTATCCTTCCCAATTGTCCGGCGGAGAACAGCAACGTGTAGCATTGGCAAGGGCTTTTTCCAATAAGCCGGATATCTTATTTGCAGACGAACCGACCGGTAATCTTGACGAGGAAACAGGTGAAAAGGTCATAAAACTATTATTCGACTTAAACAAGGAAATGGGAACCACCTTGGTCATCGTTACTCATGATTTGGACCTAGCACAACTTACGCAGCATATATTACGATTAAAAGGAGGTAAAATAATGGCTAACGAAATTACTACGGTATCTTGAGTGATTTTAGGTATACTTCGAAAACGCCGATAAGCTGGCTGTTTAAAATGGCCTGGCGAGACGGTAAGGCCAGCGGCAAGCGTTTACTTCTTTTTATGGCGTCCATTATACTGGGTATTGCCGCCGTGGTGTCCATACAATCGTTCAGCCAGAATTTAAAAGAGAATATAGGATTGCAGTCCAAAGCCTTAATGGGTGCGGACTATTTGATCGACAGTAACCAGCCGGCCAATGCCCGCGTGCAACAGCTGATGGATTCCTTAGGTAGCGCCGATGCCATGGAGGTGAAGTTTGCCTCCATGGCCGCTTTTAACAAGAACGGTGCGACAAAATTGGTGCAAGTACGTGGGGTAGAAGGTGATTTTCCTTTCTATGGCGCATTGGAAACCGAACCTGCCGATGCTGCAACAACCTATCAAGAAAGGGGAGGAGCTTTGGTAGACGCTATTGCAATGCTACAGTTTAACCTGAAACCAGGGGATAGTGTTAAACTGGGTACCCTAACGTTCCCCATCATCGGGTCTTTGGTTACCGCTCCGGGAAGTACGGGAATCGGAACATCCGTTGCGCCACCGGTTATGGTGCCGTACCGCTTTATGCAGGCGAGCGGGTTATTGCAAAAGGGGAGTAGGTTGGCATACAATTATTATTTCCTTGACCCCGATGCCGATTTGGAGGCGCTGGACGAAACCGTGGATCCTTTGTTGGATGAACAGAACGCCGATATGGACACGCACACCGCTACCAGCCAACGCTTGGGAAGACGGTACGACAACGTAGGTCGGTTTTTAAATCTGGTAGCGTTCATCGCTTTGCTACTCGGTTGTGTAGGTATTGCCAGTAGTGTTCATATATATATTAAAGAAAAACTTAAGGCGGTGGCTATTCTAAAATGCTTGGGAGCATCTAGGAAGCAGACCTTTATGATCTTCTTACTTCAAATCGCGGGCATGGGCCTTCTCGGTGGGTTGAAAGGCACTTTGGCCGGTTTGCTGCTGCAACAATCCTTTCCCTTGTTATTGCAAGAGTTTTTACCTTTTGACGTCACCATAAACACTTCGTATGCGGCCATTATCACCGGGCTGTTATTAGGCATTATCATGTCGGTACTCTTTGCGCTTTCGCCTCTTATCAATACTAGGTACGTATCGCCGTTAGCCGTCTTACGCGTTCAAGAGCGTACGGGGGAAAAATCGAGATGGGCCAATTTTGGAGTGCTTGCCGTCATCGTGCTTTTTGTTTTTCTGTTTGCCTGTTGGCTGTTGGGTAATTTTAAATTTGCCCTTGGTTTTGTAGCTGTGGTACTGGTAACCTTCGCCATTTTGGGAGGAGTGGCCGTTGGATTTATGAAGCTGGTAAAACGCCTATTTCCAAAGTCATGGACCTTCACGTCTCGGCAGAGTCTATTGAACCTTTTTCGGCCCAACAATCAGACTGCGGTACTCATTTTGGCCATCGGTATCGGTACTTTTTTAATCAGCACGCTCTACTTTACCAAAGACTTTTTACTAGCAAAAACTTCGTTGGAATCTAGCAACAAGAGTCCCAATATGATTCTGTTCGATGTACAGACCGAACAAAAATTGGCCGTCGCCAATACCATTACCCCAAAAGGCATGCCTGTTTTGGACAATATTCCGATCATTACCATGCGCTTGGAAAAGATCAAAGAACGCTCCGTAAACGCCATTCGGTTAGATACCACGACTGGAATCAATAAATGGATTCTAAACCATGAGTTCCGTGTCACGTACCGGGATTCCTTGATCGGTTCCGAAAAACTGGTATCGGGCAACTTTGGGGTCAAGGCAGGTCCCGACCAACCCATACCTATTTCCTTGTCGGATAATGTGGCCCGGGATGCGCAAGTGGTTTTGGGAGATACCTTGCTATTTAATGTGCAAGGAATGCTTATGGAAACCGTGGTGGGTAGCATTCGCCAAGTGGATTGGGGTAGAATGCAACTGAATTTCTCTATCGTCTTCCCTACCGGAGTTTTGGAAAAGGCCCCACAATTTCACGTATTAACGACCAATGCGCCCAGTAAGAAGGCTTCTGCGAGTTTACAGCGCGAATTGGTGCAGCGGTTCCCCAATGTGTCCATTTTAGACTTGCGACAGGTGATTACCCTTGTAGAGGGCATTCTGGATAAAATAGCATGGGTTATTAGTTTTATGGCCTTTTTTAGTATGCTTACCGGTATTATTGTACTTATAGGTGCCGTACGTAATAGTAAATACCAACGAATACGTGAAAGTGTGCTGTTGCGTACCCTAGGGGCCAAAAGTCATCAAATCCTAAAAATTACCGCTCTGGAATATCTGTATTTAGGACTCTTGGGCAGCGGGGTTGGCATTTTGCTGTCCTTGGTCAGTAGCCAATTATTGGCCTATTTTGTTTTTGATACTTCCTTCGTACCTTCTTTGGTGCCGTTTTTGGTAGTATTGCCGGGGGTGACATTTTTGGTATTGGCTATAGGGATGTCTAATAGCAGCAGTGTTTTAAAAAGTCCGCCGTTACAAGTACTGCGCAAGGAGGCGAGTTAATTTTACGTGATAATCTAGGTTTATTCGCTAATCACTAGTTATATTAGTCTTATGTCTGCGTTGAAATCAATATCGGCTTTGCTTCTAAAGCTTCGTGGGTTTACCTCTTGGGGCTTATTTTTCTATACAGTCATCTGGTATAATTTATACGTTCATTTTATATAAATCGTGCATTAAATATACATAATAACTTATACAAAATGCATGTACGTTTATTTTATATTAAACTATTATTTACGGGCTATTTGATATATTTTGTACCTTATGGGAAATTATTAGATATACAGACTTATAAACGAGTTAGGCACAATTTGAAATAATACAATTTAAAGTAAAATGCAAAAATTAGAATTAAGGAATAATTTAAACGAAATTATCAAGCGATTAATGAGTAGAGAGTTAGTTGCTTTTCTCGACAATAATAACATTGAAAAAAGTAATCTCTTGAAACTTGTTGTTGATTCGAAAGGTGGTTTTGACCAAGCAGCGACTGACCCAGAAAAAGAAAAAGTATTTGAACAGTTCGAAGCAGTAAAAATGTATGAGACTGCTTATTTTTCAAGATTAATTTCAATGATTTCAACTGCCCAAAATAGTAATAGGTCAACGTATGTTTCTAACACAACTCTAAACGATTTTTATTCATTTCATAAGTCTCTTATTTCTACATTTAACTTAATTGACAACTTGTTAATGAATTCAAAAGAGATATTTAATGAAGAAAATGATTTTGTAATTGAAGACGCTCAAAATAAGGGAAATTTAATATTACAGATTGTAGATGAGGGAAATGTTCCTTTGGAAAAATTTCAGGACATAATTTCATCTTTGGAGAATCTTATAGAAAAAATATACTATTTGTACGATAAAGTAGAAGGAGAAAAATTTGACATCCATCCTTCAATATCAATGGTAGACAGTGGTAGTGACATTAATTTAATTTTAAAAATACCTAAAAAAGCTGCGAATTTAATAGCTCAAATTTTAAAAGAATTTTGGGATATTATTGCAAATAATAAAAGCTATCGACACGGGCAAAAATTGAAAGGAATTGAAAAATCACTAACAGTACTCGAAAAAATAAAAGTTGCGAAAGATGGCGGAATAATTGATGCGGAAACAGCAAAGGTTATAAGCAATGGAATAATAGAAAATACAGAAACTATTATTCTAAAAAATACTATGACAAAGCAAATTATGCTTGAACGAAAAGATTATTCAAACCGACAATTATTACTTGACCAAAATAAAAGATTTCTTCTCGAAAATCCGAAAAAAGAAAATAAAGAAGAAAATGATGAACAATAAAAACTGTGCCTAACACCGTGTATAATTCATTGCTAATACTCGCCTACTTACGAAAATCCTCGCGGATTTTCTATTCGGTTTGTATTTGCTAATTTAGTTGCTGAAACACGCAACGAAATCATACACAAAACCGTTGTAAAACATACCCAAAAAACGCTCGGAACTGAAAAATCAACTTCTGAAATTTTGGAAATAGTAACTTTTAAGTTACCTTTGTCTAAATGGATAAAGTTAGGCAAGTAATACAATACAAAAATTATTTCGAGGAGTTTCTACTTGCTCAACCGAAAAAGGTTCAGGACAAAATATT
>NZ_MDGN01000044.1:0-1339 GCF_002742365.1 Maribacter sp. 4U21 | reverse complement strand
ACGAGTTCCACTACGTCTACCAGGAGCTTGAGGGCGACGGTGAGATAGTGGCCAGGGTCGTGAGCCTTGGGCAGACCAACCCATGGGCCAAGGCCGGTGTTATGATACGGGGAGACTTGGATGCCAACGCCGCCATGGCCATGATGATTTTGGCGCCTAACCCGAACAACTTGGGCGGTCCGGGCTACAGTTTCCAGAGTAGGCCTTCCAAGGGCGGTTCTTTGGGTACCGGAAACTATACACTTCCTGCACTTGTACCTGGAGGGTTCCCGCACTATGTGAGATTGGTACGTTCTGGCAACACTTTTACGGGCTATGTGTCCGAGACGAACGGCAACTGGAGCGAGGTAGGATCACAGTCCGTTGCCATGGGCCAAAGCGTCTTCGTGGGACTTGCCACGACATCGCACAGTGACGGGCAACTGACCACGGCGGTGTACGACAACGTTAGCTTGGTTTCCGGGAACAACGACCAACCGCCAGTTGCGGTTGCTGATTCGGATGTGACCGAGGGCCTTGCGCCATTGGCGGTAGGTTTTGACGGCAGCGGTTCCATTGATGACATTGGCATAGCCACTTACACCTGGGACTTTGGAGACGGTGCCACGGGCACCGGCGAGACGGTTTCGCACACCTATACCGTTGCGGGCATCTACACGGCCACCCTGACGGTGACCGATGGTGGGGGTGCCACGGACACCGATACGTTGACGATAACGGTGGAAGGTGACGATGTCGCTTGCGGTCCACCGCCATCACCTTGGACGGGCAGGTGTTATGATACGGGGAGACTTGGATGCCAACGCCGCCATGGCCATGATGATTTTGGCGCCTAACCCGAACAACTTGGGCGGTCCGGGCTACAGTTTCCAGAGTAGGCCTTCCAAGGGCGGTTCTTTGGGTACCGGAAACTATACACTTCCTGCACTTGTACCTGGAGGGTTCCCGCACTATGTACGCTTGGTACGTTCTGGCAACACTTTTACGGGCTATGTGTCCGAGACGAACGGCAACTGGAGCGAGGTAGGATCACAGTCCGTTGCCATGGGCCAAAGCGTCTTCGTGGGACTTGCCACGACATCGCACAGTGACGGGCAACTGACCACGGCGGTGTACGACAACGTTAGCTTGGTTTCCGGGAACAACGACCAACCGCCAGTTGCGGTTGCTGATTCGGATGTGACCGAGGGCCTTGCGCCATTGGCTGTAGGTTTTGATGGCAGCGGTTCCATTGATGACATTGGCATAGCCACTTACACCTGGGACTTTGGAGACGGTGCCACGGGCACCGGCGAGACGGTTTCGCACACCTATACCGTTGCGGGCATCTACACGGCCA
>NZ_MDGN01000043.1:0-51353 GCF_002742365.1 Maribacter sp. 4U21 | reverse complement strand
TTGGGTTTGAGTAAATCCGACTTGTAAAAGACTCTGAATTTGATACCTTTGAGATAGGGTCAATTGTTTGTAATGTTTCATGCAAGATCAATATAAATATTGAACCTAAAATACTTGGGGCTAGCCCCAAGTATTTTAAATATGCATGTTGCACTTATGACTTGAACTTAGAAAATATAAAAACACTAGAAAATGAAAATAATATTTAAGTTACCGTTAGCAGCCATGTCGCTATTAGCGGTCGTAAGTTGTAAAGAGGTAAAAAAAGAAACTAACGATGCGGCCGATGAAATGGAAGAAGCCGTTGAGGAGGTAAAACAAGAGGTAATGGCTCAGAGCATCAAATTTATGATGGAACCCAAGAGCGATAGTGATGTAAAGGGTGAGGTTACCTTTACCGAAGAAAACGGTACGGTAAAAATGATGGCCAATTTAAGTGGTCTGACCGAAGGTGAGCATGCCATACATATTCATCAAACAGCAGATTGTTCTTCCGCGGACGGAAAATCAACAGGCGGTCACTGGAACCCTACTAACGAACCACATGGTAAATGGGGTGCTGAAGAAGGATATCACAAAGGAGATATCGGAAATTTTGTTGCTGATGCAGACGGTAATGCGGTAAAAGAGTTCGAAACGGATCAATGGTGTATTGGATGTGAGGACGAGAATAAAAATATTGTTGGTAAAGCGGTTATCGTGCATCAAGGAATCGATGATTTCACGTCACAACCTAGTGGTGCTGCCGGGGCCAGGGTAAGTTGTACAGGAATAATTCAATAATTACAGTACTTTTTAAAAAACGCTGCTTCACAGAGCAGCTTTTTTATTTATTCTCCTCTTAGATAGCAAAAAATATGCAGTTAGATGCTTTAGTAGAACGTTTTAAGAACAAGGACGCCTCCGCCTTTGAAATTCTCTATGGCATGTATTCAGATAATATCTGTGGTGTTATTGAAACCATTGTGCGTAACGAAGGTAGGTCGCAGGAAATTTGCCAAGATGTATTCGTGAAAATTTGGAATAATGCCGAAAGCTACAATTCTTCCAAAGGGCGCTTCTTTACTTGGATACTGAACATTGCCAGAAATGCCGCTATCGATGAAGTACGCAGTAGGTCGTATAAAAATCAAAAAAAGAACCTTTCCGCAGATTATCTCGTAGGTATTTTAGCCCACAAAGAAGATACAGAGGATGGTATAGACACCTCTGCTATCAGAAAAATGGTAAAAAATCTTAATGAAAAATGTGTTCAAATAATAGAACTCCTATATTTTAGAGGATATACTCAGAAAGAAGCAGCCGAGGAATTAGAAATACCAGTGGGAACGGTTAAAACAAGAAATAGAAGTTGTATTTCCCAATTGAGGGAAACTATGGATGTCAAGTAAATGGATGTAGAAAAGTACATAGCATCAGGAATACTGGAACTTTATGTTGCAGGGGTACTTTCAGAAAAAGAAAATCTGGAAATAATCGCCTATGCCCAGGAGTATCCTGCCATTGAGGCTGAAATTGAAGCTATTGAGGCAGCTATATTGCGACTTACTAAAGAGGCTACTGTCGTAAAAGCACATCAGTTTGAGAGGATAGCGGATTATTTAGGTCTCTACAAGACCAAAACAAAGGTTATACCGATAGAAAAATCCAGTACTGACTGGTCACAGTATCTTGGTTGGGCAGCCTCTATTCTTCTGGCTATAGGACTCTTTTGGACCTATAATCAGAATGACAAATTAAAATCTGAACTAGAGCTCGTTGAACAACAGAACCTAATGTTAGAAGAGCAAATAGCTAATGCTGGTACTTCCTCGGAAAAGACAAAAGAATTATTAACCACCCTGAGAGACAAGGATATTTCCGTTATTCCTTTAGGTGGCCAAGAAGTGTCCCCCACATCCTATGCCAAAGCTTATTGGAACAAAAAAGAACAGAAAGTGTTTATCGACGTACAAGGTTTACCCGAACCCCCAGATGGTTTTGTTTATCAAGTCTGGTCGCTAAAACTATCTCCTCTAACTCCCACTAACATGGGGCTTCTAGAGAATTTTGATGCTGATGAAAACAAAATTTTTACGCTAGAAAATCCTAACGATTCCGAAGCGTTTGGAATTACGCTAGAACCGGCAGGTGGTAGCGAGTCGCCCACATTGGAACAGTTGTATACATTAGGTGCGGTATCGGCTTCCTAATAATAATTTTTTTCCCGAACAGAAATTTTCTTATTTTTCCGCCATGGATTTAAAGAAACTTTTTGGAACCGTATTAACCCTTTTGGGTATCGGCGGACTTGTGTATGCAGCAATTTTATTCGGTAATAGTACCGGAACCACCAAAGCCTTGATCGTTTACGGCGTATTGGGAGCTATTTTTTTCTTTTCAGGTATTGGCCTTATCCGTACCACAAAGTCTCAAGAATAATAAAGAATTTTTAGAGATTCTTGGTGATTCGATGAAAACGAAGCGTCTTAACCAACCATTTTGGCAAAGGTTTGTTCGCTTTCCTATTTTTCAAACTTAGGTACAGTCCCAATTTCTTAATAATAGGAACTTTATGGGTTTCCACGAGTTCAATTAACGTTCCATCGGGGTCTTCTACATAGCTGAAGTGTCCTGCAGCATCTCCCATATCAAAGCTCTGCGCACTATCAACGGTAAAAGGATTGTTCATGGCCTTGGCCTTCTTCCTTAAGCTGTCCATACCTTGAACATCAAAACAGATATGGATATAACCTAAATCTCCCCAAAGTCTATTCTTGTAGATTTTTTTGGGTTGCCGGTCCAAGGCCTGCACCAGTTCTATCTGAGTTGGTCCGAGTAATTCTGCAAAGCCCCCGATCTCTTTTCTAGAATGTCGTATGACCACTTTTCTAAACCGTTCTTTAATAGTATTCGCGGTATTAGCGGAAAGCACTATTTCTTCGTCGCACACGACATCGGTATAGCCCAAGAAATTTTTATAGAAAAGAGTGGAAGTATCCATATCAGAAACTCCGATTACGGCACCCAGAACGCCCCCAACGCCTGTTTTACTGCTTCCAAATGCATAAGAATCCTGAACCATCTGCACCCTATTGTTCCAAGGGTCGTTAAAGTAAAAGTATAACTCCCCGTAACTTGACTTTGTGATATTGGTTATACCAGAAAGTTTCAAATCGGAAATTTGAGAATGACTTTTGTTAATATCGACCGTTCTTACCTTCATCGCGTTGATGCCTAAATCTCCCCATAAAATCTCATGCTCTGGCCCTTGCGCTACCCGGTCTTTAAACTGCCAAATTTCCAGTCCTCCGCCACCAAGCATATTTAAGGACAAATATGCATCTCTTCTTTGAGGTTCGCCTAAGGTATATTTGGTCATTAAGGAGGCCGTAGCTTCATCTTTGAACAACAGAATATCAAATCCTAAGTGTTCTCGGTACCAGTTAAATACCGTTTTGGTATCGTGGACACCAATTCCTATTTGTTGAATACCGTTTATGCTTTCATCCATTATACGGGGTGCGGAGTAATTTATCGTGAAGGAACCTAAGCTTCTGGCTAGGATATCCCAATTTAAAAAGTATGACCAAAAGTAAATTAGAGAGGTTTACCCTGAGGTAAGAATTACTTTCATATTTACGGGCAGATACCACAAGGTCATTTTTAATAATAGTATATGGAATCTTATTTTTTTTCATGCGCTTGAAAAACTCAAAATCTTCCATGAGTACTTGTTTCGCATCAAATCCACCAAGTTTCTTAAAAACCGATTTTCGAATAAAAAGGCATTGGTCACCACCACCCGTAAACAAACCGTCCTTAGCGGTGAAAAATGCGTTGATTCCAAGCCAAAAATTATCTTTATCAAACTTGTAGGAAAAGAATCCCGCATCAAACCCCGTAGCAAGAGCACTTTCTATATTACTTAGAAAGTCCTTTGGAGGTCTTACATCGGCATGTAAAAAAGCTACTATCTCTCCCTTGGCATGCTCGGCTCCCTCGTTCATCTGACAGGCTCTTCCCTTCTTCTCACATTTTACCAAGCGAACAGATGTTCCGTTCGCAATCTTGGCTATGTCCTCACAACAATCCGGGGACTGGGCGATAATAATTTCATAGAAACCTGAATTATCCATATCTCCAAGGTATGTCACCAATTGTATAAGGTTGGATTTTTCTTTGTGTGCAGGTATTATTATACTAATCATAAAATACTATCTTGGGGAAACTGTCCATTGGAACGGTTTAAGATAAAAGGTTTGCATAAAATTCATTTCAATCTACGTAATAAGAATGAAAAGGGTTCTAAATTTCCAATTAAAAAAGCCATAATTTAGAATGAAAGGTTTGCATGTTTTTTCGACTCATTTTCAAAACCTGTAACATTATCTTTACGTAAGTGAAAATATATTAAGTAAAATATCATGAAGAACTCCTATTTTGTTTTTTCTCTTTTAGCTATCATGCTCGTTGCCTGCAAAAACAATGTCACTGCTCAAAGTGCAGCTAACATTGATTACAATGAATTATCTGAAAAATTCCTAGCACAAGCTTTGAACGGTGAAGATACTAAAGAAATACGCGGTGTATTCGCAAATTCTACTCTTAAGGACCTAGAACTAGCCTTAGACAACGATCAAAAAAAATTGGCTTTTTGGGTAAATGTTTATAATGCCTACATTTTAGACATACTCAAGGACAATCCTAAACTTTATGAAGACAGGGGTAGTTTTTTCAAGAACGAACAAATACCCATTGCTGGCGATACGATATCATTTGCTAAAATAGAACATGGCATCATTAGAAAATCGCAATGGGAGTATGGTCTTGGACGCATTAGAAAATGGTTTCCGAATAAGTTGGAACGCAAACTCAGAGTGGACAAGAGGGATTACCGAATACATTTTGCGCTTAACTGTGGTGCCAAGGATTGCCCTCCGGTGGCTATTTACGAATGGGAAAGACTTGATGAACAGTTTGATAAGGGTACCGAAAATTACCTATCTGGTTCCACCATCTACGATGCTTCTAAAAAAGAGGTGGCAGTGACTTCATTATTCAGTTGGTTTAGAGGGGATTTTGGTGGCAAAAGTGGTGTTAAGAAAATACTTAAGAATCTGAACCTTATTCCAACCACTAAGGATATTGATATAACCTATAAAAATTACGACTGGACTCTGGATTTGGATAACTATATTGAGTTATAGTTGAAGTTAAAATGCTTCGTTAATCGTAAAATAAAATTGTCCGCCCTCGGATGAAATTCCATAATCCACTCGGATACGTGTACCTTCCTTTTTATTCACGATATACCGCAAACCAGTACCTACGGCATTTCTGAATCCAGAAGAGAAAGTATCTCCCAAAGTTGGAGAAACGGTTCCTGTAGAGCCAAAAAGCACCCCTCCGAATCTACCGGCAATAGGAAACCGATACTCTACCACCGCACTGAGTTCTGCATTATCTTGAAAACGTCTGGCATTGTGCCCTCTTGTACGTCTAGTTCCTAAAGAATTTAAATCAAGGAAAGGTGCATACTCACTTCTTGTGCCAAGAAATACATTACTGGCTAAAATATGGTTCCCTTTCAATTGTTTATAATAACTAGCGTTAATTTCCAATTTACTGTAGGCAAAAGAAGAGCCCAGAAATTTCATGGCAGTGAAAGCACTAGTTTGAAGAAAAAAGCCTTTCGTGGGAAAAAATATATTATCTCTGGTATCATAAAAGGCCACTAGGCCAAGATTGGATACCGTACCTCCATCTTTTCCAATTTCGTTAGAATTATCCAGTAATCCATCAGGTTCCAAATTAATTACGTTGTAACCGTCAAACTCGTAACCCATACCGATGGAAATACCGGGAAAGACTTCTCGCAACGCCGAAAAACGTAGTCTGGGGAAATCTGCATCGTAGGTTTCTAAATCTTCTTCCTGTGAGTTAACGCCCCTACCATAATAGTTGTAGAAGTATTGGTAGTATCCTAATTCCCCTATAAAACGCCACTTTTCATTATCTGAATAAATTTCAAAGGGCATAAAGAACAACAACTGCTTTTTACTTGTAAAAGTTAGGCCCAACTGCACCGAACTTGGTCTGGATTCTTTAGGCTCTCCTTTCAAACGAAAAGTGGAAAGTCCCAAGCCACCAAAACCAAGCCCCGTTTCCGGAAGAAAAAATAAGACCGGAAGTGCCGTTAATTGAAAGTTTTTAGTGCTGTCTCTGACCTTTTTGGTCCGTTTTTGAGCTATTGCTGATAACGGGTACATCAAAGCACAAATTAGTACCAAAGCCAAGTAATTCTTTTTCATCGTTACAATTTACCAACTTCCTCTCGCTTGAAGAGTTTTTTTAGGAGAAAACTGTTCTAGTTTGATTAATTTCGCAGAGGATTAAGACTAAAGGCCCCATCCGCATTTCATGAACAGCTTTTCTATTTTAAAAAAAATATTCATCGTTCTGTTCATAGGCCTGGGCATACTGTCTGCCTCCGTTCTGGAAAATTTGAAATTCTCTTTCGATTTTAGCCAGTTTTTTCCAGAAGAGGACCCCGATTTGGAATTTTATCAAGACTATGTTGCAGAATTTGGAACGGATGACAACTTTTTATTGGTCGCCGTTAAAAGTGATAGCACCGTTTTTGAACAGGGATTTCTAAATAGATTCCATCAGTTTTCCGAGGAAAGTAAAACTTTTGATTTTGTTACCGAGAGCTCGTCTATAACAACACTTTCTTATCCATTAAAAACCTCATTTGGTTACACCACTCTCCCTATAATTCATAAGGACGATAAAAATAAATATGCAAAAGATTGGTTAAAAATACAGGAAGATGAATTGTTCGTGAATGCACTTATAGACGAGAAAGGAACTTCTTTAGTCGTGGCATTACAAACCATTGATAATCTAGACTATGAGAAGTCTGAAATATTACTGAACCAGTTACGTAAGGCGCTTAAGGCCAACGAACTAAACGATTACCATATTCTAGGCAGGGCTTTTTTTTATGAAGCCATTGTAGAGATGCAAAAGAGTGAAGTCCTTAAAACGACCCTTGTTGCCAGTATTCTGGTTTTTACCATACTACTATTGGTCTACAGAAGCATCCCTGTGGTATTCATTTCGGTGTTATCCATTGGACTTTCGCTTTTACTTTTTCTTGGCTTGTTATCGGTTATGGGAAAAGAATTAAACGCCATGGCGGCCTTCTATCCGGTATTGATGCTCATTGTGGGTACTTCTGACGTGATTCACATCACGGATAGCTTTATTAGAAAAATACAGAACGGACTCCATAAATATACCGCTATAGCTTCCTCACTAAAGGAAGTAGGGCTCACCACGTTACTGACCTCGCTTACCACTGCCATTGGTTTTATTACCTTGCTATCTTCGAGGCTGGTAAGTATCCAAGATTTTGGGATTAATGCTGCTATGGGTGTTATAGTGGCCTATTTAACGGTGATTTTTTTTACAGGTTCCCTTTTAATAAGCATACCCGAAAAGGTACTCATTGGTCAAAAAAGTATTTCCAAGAAATGGGTGAATTATCTACTTCGGATTAACGTGTTTACGAGAAACCATCCAAAAGCCATACTCTATGGAACACTAGTTTTTACGTTGTTGTGTATTATTGGTATTAATCTTATCAGCACAAATTATGAGTTTAAGCAAACGCTACCCAACGAGAGCAAAATAGCAGCGGATTTTAACTTTTTTCAAGAAAACTATGCAGGGTTTAGACCCCTAGAAATTGCGGTTATGTCAGAGGGTAGCGCTAAGGTCACGGATTTTTCCGTTGCGCAAGAAATAGAGAAACTCACGACCTACCTAAAAGAGATAAAGAGCATTGGTAATCTGCAGTCTGCCAACCTACCCTACAAAATTATCAATAAGGCGCATCATTTAAATAAATCGGAATATTTTGCGCTTCCAGAGAACGAAATTCTTTTTGAGCGCTATAAAAAAGACGCGAAAAAGCTAGCTCGTAAACAACTAGCCCGCTTTGTAAATTCTACGGAGCAAATAGCGAGAATAAATGGAAAACTGGAAGACGTAGGCACGGATAGTCTTATGGTGATTTATAAGCAGATAGATGATTTTGCCGCAAGAGAACTAGATTCGAGCTTGGTGAAGGTGAAGGTTACGGGGAAAAGTATGTTGTTGGATAAAAATTCAGAATATATCCGCACAAGTTTGTTAGAGGGATTATTATATGGGTTACTTGTCATAGGCGTTATTATGGTCCTCGTTTTCAGAAACTTTAAAATGTTTCTTATATCCTTGGTTCCTAATTTACTGCCTATTGTATTTGCCGGTAGTATTCTAGGTTTCTTGGGAATTCCTTTAGAGGCATCTTTATCCGTAGTCTTCGCTATCGTTTTTGGTATTGCCGTGGACGATACCATTCATTTTCTCGGAAAGTACAAACTGGGAATAGCTCAAGGACTATCACAGGAAAAAGCACTTGAAAAAACTTTTATACAAACCGGTAGAGCCTTGGTGATAACGACCATTATACTCTTTTTTGGTTTTCTGGTTATGCTTTTCTCCATTCATCAACCCAGTATAACCATCGGACTCATTATAAGTGTAACCTTGGTAACCGCCCTTGTCCTGGACCTTTTACTACTACCCGTATTAATAAGAAAATTGTTAAAGACTAAATAATACTGTTTTTTCTATTCAGTGTTTTTTGAAGTGCGCGGTATGCAATTATGCTTTTGCCTACCATTACAGCCATTGCTAATATCCATAAAGAAAAAAGAAGATATTCCATAACATTATAATTTTAAGCGGTCTACTTTGGTTAAATTCAATTCTTATTTTAAGTGGCTTGGGGCTTCCTTAAAAATCCAAAATATGCATTTGGTCGATAAATATATGCATTTCATCCATACCAGTCTTAAGGAAAGCTTAATTTTCGATGAAATGCATCATTTAAAAACGCCACGGTCTAAAGACCGTGGCGCTTTCCAAAAAAACAATCCAACCTAAAAACTATCCAGTTGTAAATCCCGAACACCGCGGAAGGGCAATTCTTTGATATTCGGGAGGGGCAAAAAACTACAAATTCTGGATGTTTTTTTCCATAGTGGGGCCAAGCTCATAAATAGCGCCTAGCAACTCTCCCTTAAGTTCTTTTACTTTATCCGTAACTCCATTTGCTTTGTAAATTTCAGCTGCATGGTAGAGTAAGGCAGGTTCAAAGGTTTTACCAAAAACCTCGTCATCAATTATTTTCATTGCCGCATCTTTCTTTCCCATTTTGAGATTGGTATAGGCCAATAAGCTAAATGATTCTGGTGTAGGTCTGTTTGCGACCTCTTTTTGTGCTAGCTCCAAGGCTTTTTCGTATTGCGCTGTTTCTTCCAAATAAAGACCAATGTTGTAGGCATTATACATTTCTCCATAGGCGTCATTTTGAACACTATAAAAATAGCGGTCTAAATTTGTCATACGGTTTAAGTCATCATTGGTGTAATCTGCAATTTCCGCTTTCAATAGAAAGTAATCAGGAGCACTATACGTCTTGGTTATTGAATCTAATATGCGCATAGCCTCGTCAGGGTTTCTATCGTGGGAAAAGGCAATCCAAGCTATTCCCTTTTTTGCATACGCATTATTCTCATCCAAGGCCAATGCCTTTAGATAATGTTGGTAGGAGTCCTGTATTCTGCCCGCATGACCATAGTAATCGGCGATATTTGTAAAGCTCCAGAGCATTAATTCTTTATTCTTGGAAGCCACTGCCTTTTCTTTTGCCTTTTCCATGAAGGCAATTGTGGTATCCAAATCTCCTTTGTAATCATTCCATTTGGCTACTCTAATGAGATAACCGAAATCTGACATGTTTTTTATGCGCCCCAAGTATTCCTCCGCTACCTCATAATTTCCTAATTCCATATGGACATCAAAGAGAAGGCTATGGGAGTCCTTTAGACCACCGCCTAATTCCTTTGCCTGCTGTGCCATTTCCAGTGCTTCCCTGAATCTATGTTGGGAGATATAATTTCTTGCCAAAGCCCTTAAATAACCCTCTTTACCGATTGCTGCAATATCAACGGCTCTTTGTAAACTTTGTTCCGACTTTTTTAAGAAGCTAATATCACCGGTTTCTTTAAAGTATCTATTGTACTCGCCGCCGACTATTCCGAAACTGGTAAGTTGCATGCTGTCCGGACGTATCTTTTTGTTCCATAGCTCAAAATACTTTGAGGTAGTGTCCGTAGGGTTTGTAATTAAATATTTATCGTAGTCATTAGATTGTGCTATATCGTTTTTATTTTTGGTATTGCACGAAAGCAATAGAAAACTAAATAGCATATAAATTATAGGTTTCATTTTTTCGTTTTTATTGTTTTTTTGGATGTACTCTTTACTCGTAATAAAAGGGAGGGCTTTGACTGCCCTCCCTAAACTCCTTTTTCATAGTCTTATTCAGGAGCTCCCAAATATGGGAATGTTGTAGTAATATCAGCGGTAAGCCCAACACCGTCTGAAGTTAATCTCGGTAAATCCTGAACACCATCCATATCCGTATCTTGTCCGCTGAACCTGTCTCCTTCCATTCCTCCGAATAATAGAATCAATGAAACATCGATAACATCATCTTGCGGAGTTCTACCTGTAAGGGCTACCTCATCTCCGTCTGGAACAAGAATTCTCCCGTCCATATCAGCATCCGTTCCAGGATTAAAGTATGTGGTAGGTAAATTAGGTGCTACTTCTAGAACATCGGCAGCTAAATAGCCGGTAAGCGTAGCGGCATCCAAACCAAGAATATTGTTCTCATAATTTACATCGGCAGGGTCTGCTCCTAACAAACCGGCATATACATCATGATATGCTTCTAATCTCGCTTCAAAGTCAGCTTGAAAAATAGCTCCCATCTCCGACGGAATAGCTAAGTTATGGGCATCCTTAATAGTGCCGTCTGCACTAAGAACCGTGTTGATTCCTGGTCTTCCCATAAAATCTACCTGAACAAATGTTCCAGAAAAATCTGGTTCCATCATTGCTACCTCGCAAGGCTCACAGGTGGTTCCGCCACAATCTACACCGGTTTCATCACCGTTCATTATGCCGTCCGTACAAGTAGGTTCGTTCATTGCTACTTGGTCATCATCATTATTACAAGACGCTAAAACCGCTACTGCGCAACATGATAAGAATATGTATTTTATTGTATCTAATTTCATCTTTTTTGTTTTTATCTTTTCTTAATTATTGTTTTGCATTAGTGGTAACCCAGGTCTTATAAACCGTAAGACCCAGTGCATTTGTACCGGTGGTCTCCCCTAACATGCTGTTTGGAATTTCTACTACAATGGACATGGTGTTAGCACCATCAAAAGTGTCCACCCCTGTAGTATCGTCATCATCTGTTGTGTTTGGGTCTCCGGCTGGCTTAAAACCTTCAGGGGCCATTCCGCCTATTACCGCATTGAACTGAAAGAAATCAAAAAAGAAGGCATCTTGTCTTGGACCGGCAAAGAGCGAAACACCGTCGCTAGTAGTTTCTACTATAGCGGTATCCGTAGAAATAGCAACAGACCCAAGAGGTGCGTCTACCATTATCTCACCACTAGTGCCCGTAGCGCTTGGTGCAACTGGTCCAAAGAAATACATTTCACCATCTCTTGCAATAGCTTGTATCACCAAATCCTCTACCAAATCGTTATCGGTATCAATATTGATTTCGGTTAAAATATTCTCGTCAAATGTACCATATGCCAAATCTGGTAGCACATTAGACTGTAAGTCTACCGCAAATACGGTATTGTCCGAACCTTCCGAAGGTTCAAAAGCATAAAAATCGGCGATGTCCGCTGTGGTACCCATTGTACCCGGAGCATCAATGTGATCTGCTGCAACCAACACGGCTCCCGCAATAGCAAGTGCCCCTAGGCCCATAAATAATTTTGATTTTTTCATTCTTAGTTTAATTTTTAGATTAGAATCACTAATACTTACGAGACATCTTTGGGAAGGTTTGTTTATGAATGTTAAAAAACGTTAAAGTCAAGAAAATGAGCTAAATCGGTTTCAAAAGCTCGGTCCGATTAATTTTATATTATCTATTTATCCTTTTAATACTATCGGTATTACTCTGATCTCCTTATTTTGTAGTAATTTGGTACTCTAATTCGGTTAAAGAATTTTCTTATGAACCCATCCGCTTCGGGTTGGATTGATAAATTTGGGTCCTTGGCCAAGAGCTACCAAAAAACCTATAAAGACTTCAACACTTTATATTTTGGATTAAGAGAAACAGGTTTTGTCTATGGAATACATTCCGGGCTACCGGCCTTTGTTACTCCTGAGCATAAATTATCGGAGGACGAGAAAGCAAAAATAAATTTGCTCAACGCCCTATACTTCACCTTTATCGATAAGCATACTGATGGGAACTTCGCTGATTTTTTAGAATGTATATTCAAGTTTTATGAAACCCTGGAGGTAAATCAGGCCTCTTTTCTTGGAAAAATTTTTACGGGAAGTAAAACTTCTTCCAAGCTGGAGAAACTTATAGATTCTCGGGTATATTTAGAAGATAACATTATCAGTAAAACCTTTAATAGTTTCATCACCAATTCCCTGTTATTCATTGATGTGTTGCTCTTCAAAAGGTATCTAACCGAAGCAGAGAACATAAAGAAACACGCCCAAAAGCTAGAATATTTAGTAATAAACGTTACCTACCACGCCTTAAACTCAAAAGAAAAAAATAAGAAGGATGAAAAACTGGCGCAATTGCTAGCCTCATCGCTGAGTTTTATTGATGGGGATAATCAAAATTTCGATGGTTCTTATAGAAATATACTTTTAGCTAACGATTCTAAATGGGAGAATGCCTATTTGCTAGATATGGCTTGCTTAACGGTATGGGAAGATAATTCTTTGGAGTACAAAGAATCCGAGTTTATTTATGGTATAGGAAAAGACTTAGGTTTTGCCCATGAGCATATACAGGAGGCTTTAGCACAGGTAACCCATTTTTTTATTGAGAACGCTGAAACGATTCCATTTTTAAAAGACCAAAATCTGGCCCTGCAATTTTACGATAATATGGGTAGATTGGTCAACAGGCTAATTCTGAGAAATAGCAAACGACTACAGAAAGAACTGTCCGAAAGTGCGGAATTGGTTGCATTGCTGTCAAAATCTACGGTTAAGGACCTTAGTAAGGAGGAGAAGAAAAAAGTACAACGCCAGCTCTTGGACATATTCAAGAGTATTCCCTCACTGGCTATTTTTCTTTTACCCGGAGGAGCGGTACTCTTACCAATTTTTATAAAATTAATTCCTAAACTACTGCCTTCTTCATTCGATGAAAATAGGATTGAGCAAAGCGAAAAATAGGTCAAAATACAGTATCGATAAAATCTATAATGCTTTTTTAATCAATTATTTTTCAATTTATTAAATTAGTTTACTCCAACCATAACTTGAAGTCCCTTACACGTTCTCTGCTGACAATAATTTCCTGCTCAGAAAAGTTCGTTAGTTTAATCTGAAGGCGAGAATTAGTGTAGGATATGATGTCTTTTATGTGGTTAACGTTAACGTAAAACTTTCTACTTACACGGAAAAACATTTTAGGTTCCAACTCACTTTCAAGATGTTCCAAAGTAGTATCCAGTAAATAATTTCTACCATCTAGCGTAGCGGCATAAGTTCCTTTATTTTCACTGTAGAAACACTGTACCTCATCCGCATTTATAATTTTTAGATGTTGTCCTACCCTAGCGGTAAATCGTTTTTTATACTCCCGCTCTAGGGGATTTACAAGTAGTTTCTTTATATCCTCAAAATCCATGGCCAGTTTTTGACTGTTAGGTTTAAGCGCCTTAAATTTTTTAACGGCACTTTCCAGTTCTTCATCATCAATGGGCTTAAGCAAATAGTCTATACTATTCAGTTTAAAAGCTTGCAAGGCGTATTCATCATAGGCCGTAGTAAATATAATGGCGCTCTTTACCTCGATTACATCGAATATTTCAAAGGATAGCCCGTCTGACAATTGAATATCGAGGAAAATTAAATCCGGGTGTTCATTTCCCTCGAACCAAATAATAGACTCTTCAACTGAGTGCAGCATGGTGGTAACCGGCATATCCAAATCTGCCAATAACCTGCCCAGTCTTCTTGCTGCTGGCTTTTCGTCTTCTATAATAATTACGTTCATCCTGTTATAGCTTTATCCTTCTTTTTAATTTTTAAAATCCAATAGGTAATAAAAACGACCCCAAAAACTGCTGGCAGAAACCAATTTAACAGTGATGGTAAAAATTGATTTACCACCAGAAAAGCAGATACCGCGGCAATATAAGCCCCCATCATTTTACCTAAATGTATTCTTAACCAATTTTGTTGTAGTTTTTTTGGAGTTCTGTAGTTAGAAAAGTCTCTAAGCGCAAATACTAATCCTACTATCCCGAAAACCATTAGGACAATATTTATTGCTCCTTCCTGTAATATGGGGTACAAAAGCATTGCAAGACTTATAAAGATAACTAAGATAGATAGTAATTTATCATACCGTAAATCGCTAATGTCGTTTTTATAGGCCAAAGCCCTAAAGCCGGCAATCAAAAAATAAAGACTAAAGATTCCGATACAGAAGAGGAACGAGTTTTCATGACCAGGTAAAACGGCTATGACCAAAGCCGTAATTGCAGAGACAAGCATGGAATAAAAGAAGCACTTGCCTCCTCTTCTATGCACTAATTTGCCTTTCTTACTTCCAATTGCAATTGCACCCGCTAATAATGCGATACCTCCCGTTACGGCATGAATAAAAATTAAAAACCTAACGATATCCATTTATCTTTTTTCTGAGCTTTATCATTTACGAACTGCTTATTTAAAATACCCTTGCATTTTAATTATCTCAACTTTTCAGCTTTATCCTTATCCGCTGCCATATATTTCTCAATTTGACGCTGCTCCCAATTTTTTACAAACACAGAACTATTAGAGAATACCTTTAGACCATGAAAAAATAACCCTATGCCCCAAAACATCCACGTCGCAAAGGTGCTAAAGTGCCAAAGAGGACCCATAAAAGCTTCTCCATAGTACGAGTTACCTATCAGTTTTATGAGTACCAATGCCGTATTAATGACCAAATATATGGTGAGGTGGATGTAGAACCCTTTCAGCTTTGCCACACGGAGGCGTGCTTTGTCCAGTCTCTCTTCTTCCGATTTATTTTCCATATTCCCCATTCCTGTTTTCCTCTTCCAAAAATTTCTCCAATTGTCTCTTTTCCCACCTCTTTAAGAATGCTGGCTTTAATTCCTGCCAAGATTTAGCACCGAACTTAAAAACGTAAGCGGCATGTACCATCAAACCTAAACCCCAAATGATAGGAGTTCCTACAATGTTCCAACTCACCCAATCACCGAAGCCAGGGTTTTGAATCCATTCATAATCGTCCTTGAACCAATCTATTAAATTGAATTTTACTACGAGCAATAATGAATTAATTATAATATACACCCGTAAGTGTTTGTAGAAATTTTTAATATGCTCTACCTGCTTTTTAGCTTTTAAAAATTTTTCCGACTGTTTATAATTCCGTTCCATCCTATCTGAATTTTTCCGCCTGTTGTTTGTCTTTCTCTATATATTTCTGAATTTGACGTTCTTCCCAAGACTTGGAAAAAATAGGATTATACGAGAACACCTTCATCCCATGAAAAAAAAGACCAATACCCCAGAAAAACCATACAGCAAAAGTCCCGAAGTCCAATACCTCAAGGAATGAAGCCCCGTTGCTCATTCTTCCTATTATAGTTGAAATTGTAATAAAGGAATTAACCCCTAAATAAACAGCTAAGTGCCAATAAAATCCTTTTAATTCTTCCAATCGTTTTTTAGCACGATTCAATTTTTCTCTATCTGTCTTCATTATTTCCATTTTTTTGCGTCTTCATCATTTTCCATCAGTTCCTTAATTTTTCTATTTTCCCAGTCCTTCCCAAAAAAAGGGTTGAACCCAAATGCCTTGACAGCTTGAAAGACCAAACCTATCCCCCATCCGAAAGCTGCGCATAAAAACCAAGGATACCTCCACTCATCTATCCAATAATTCAGTCCTCCCAGTAGTGCTATGAAGATAATGTAAGACAGTAAGCTAGAATAAAACTTCTTTATCTGGTCTACGCGTTCCCGTGCCCTAAAATATTTGTCCTCTCTATTTCTATCGTCCATGATTGCTATGATTATTAAAGTAAGTAAATCATTTACTAAATATAAGCGATTCCCTAAAAATCGTTACTGTTCATTAACTCCTTAATTTTACGCTCTTCCCAGTTCTTCCCTAAAATGGGGTTGTACCCACATGCATTGGCCCAATGACCAACTAATCCTATTCCCCATCCGAGTGCCGGAAATATTACCCAAGGAAAGCCTGTGGTATTATAATTGACCCAAGCCAAAAATGGGATTACAATGCAGTATGCCAAAAGATTATTATAAAAAGATTTTATAGCTCCTACTCTTTCTTTAGCCCTTCTATACTTATACTCGTTTGAATTTTCCATGATCTTTATTTTAGCGTTATTTAAACTTTACGTTTGTTCTTATCTACACTCCAAATATCCCTAAAGAACCCCTCTTTTAAAAAAAGGAACTACCGAACTGTGGTTTTTCTAGGATGGATTGATGAAATGGATACCGGATGTTGGACATTAGATGCTAGATGTAAGATTTGAGATGCAAGATGCACGATATTAGAGAATGGAGGACTGATTAAACACACACTTTGTATTGAATACTATATACTAACTAAGCTGAATACTGAATACTGTTTACTGAATACCGAACACTGCCTGTGTGAGACATTAGACGTTAGAGGTGTGACCTGATATATTAGAGAATAGAAGATGGAGGATGGAGGTTAGAATAAAAACACACTTTGTATTGAATACTATATACTAACTAAGCTGAATACTGCTTACTGCTTACTGCTTACTGCCTACTGAATACTCCTTACTGCCTACTGACTAATGCTTACTGCTTACTGAAAACTGAAAACTGAAAACCGAATACTGAATACTAACTACTTACAAGGCACATGCCAACATCTAAAAATCCTCCTTATCCATGAGCTCTCGTAACTTTTTTTCTTCCCAACGTTTTCCCCAAAGCGGATTGTAACCAAAAGCTTCCATGCCGTGGGTGAGAAGTCCAAAACCCCAACCCAATATGGGAAAGATGACCCAAGGAAAACTTGTTGTTTTATAGTTTAACAAGGCAAGACAGGGAATAACAATACAGTAAGCAATTAGATTACCGTAAAAGCCCTTCACAGCTTCGACCTTTTCCTTTGCTTTTTGATAGCGTTTATCATCAATAAACTCCTCTTGTGTTTCCACAACGGAAACTTGCTGGGTGAGCATTGGTAGCTGTACCGTAAAGTTTGTTCCGTCATTAAAAATCTCCATATTTCTATTGCTTAGGAGATCATAACGCTGCTTAATATTCTGGAGGCCCACGCCACTACTTTTTTTGACTACCTGTTTCTCTTGTAGATTGTTAGTGACCTTTAGCAATCCTTCTTCCTCATAAATACGGATATGTAAGGGTTTAGCGGAAGTGACAATATTATGTTTTACCGCATTTTCTAGTAGTAATTGCAAGGAAAGTGGAACTATTTTAGCTTCTGAATTGATAGCTTTTTCCGGAATATCAAGAACTATACTATCCTCAAAGCGCATCTTTAAAAGCTTTACGTAGGTACGGGCAAACTGCAGTTCCTCATCTACAGAAACCAAGTCCTTATTTTTCTGTTCCAGCACGTAACGGTAGACCTTGGATAGGGAAGTAGTAAACTTTTGAGCTTGGTTAGGATCCTCATCAATAAGACTTGTCAACACATTTAAACTGTTGAATAGAAAATGAGGGTCTAACTGATTTTTTAAGGCATCAAACTTAGCCGATGCCGTACCCGCGATTATCTTTTGTTCTTTGACCTTATTCTCTTGTCGATACTTATAGTACCATACCGAGTAGAATATCAAGGCTACGACAATGGAAATGAAAAGAGAAATTCTATAATCCGTTATTTCTTGATCTTCTAAAAATTCTAGTAACGGCTGGTTTTGAATTCCAACCAAAAGAATAAGTTTCGAAATGAAAATTCCTATCAAAGAAAATCCAATGTTTCCCAGAATCGCTTTAATAAACCTTTTGGCGGTAAAAAGATCATATTTGTACGTATTGAGTAAATACTGAATCCAAATAGCGTTGGCGCAATATATAATCAATGAAAAAATCATCCCTTCATAGTACTCCTCCCATGCTTCGGCCCAACTTATTCCATTAGGATAGACACCACTTGCGTAGAGTATTGCCATGATAATTATAAATATCAGGGTGCCTACCAGCCATGCATTTCCTAAATGTTTTAAGAATCTATTCACGTGTAATTCTATTTTTTACCACAGTTTTCCAAAGTCGCTTCCGCCCTATCGGCACCCCAATTGGGATGAAAAGTACTTTCCGGTTTAAAGTTAGCGAAAAGTTCTAACGAACGTTCTACATCTGCACAGTAAGGCGTAATATCCTGTCCAAAATAACGCGCTGAACCCATATCCCATTCCGCTTTTGAGAAAATAACCCTTGGATTCTCAGGAGCCAATTGCTCTGCTTTTGCATAAAGTGCAGCCACTTTTCCTGATAAGGTCATTCCGTACGTGGCCCCATCAAAGGCAATCCAGGCCGTATGTGTCATGGCTTGCTGTACCATTATTTCAGGGTTATTCGGGGATATGGCTTTCGCTATGTCTATGAATTCCTGAGCCTTATCTAACTGTTGTTTCAAAACCTTTTCATCCTTCTCACCAAAAGAAGCAATGGTATTAATTTGAGCAACATAATAATAGGGTAGCCAATTATCCTGTTCAACCGTACTAATTCGTTCAAACATATTAGCAGCTTCAGTAGATTTACCTTCACCCCATAAAGAAAAGGCTTTTTGCATTCCTTGAGTATACTGGTCTTGCCCAAAAAAAAGGGTCGTAAATAATAGTGTTAATACAATTATGCTATTTTTCATTTTATCAGATTTAAAAATTATTACAAGTGGTTAAAGTGCTATTTTTTGATGAACTGTTTTCTCGGCGAGCGTAAATTTGGCATCCTCCCATTTTGGTGGTCCAAACCGTGCGGGTGCATTGTTAGAAGAACCGGTACTTTCTGCAGGAATTCCAAGAAAAGTTTTCAATTTACCATTGTTATCCTCATCATGAAAAACGGAAATGGCATAAACGCCCAACGGTACATTTTCGAACGTTATTTCCGCGCTTCCGTCGGTAATTTTGGCAACCTTACCCACATAGATTTTGCTAAGCCAATTGTCCTCTGAATCGTATAGCCCAATTAGCATCTGACCTTTGTCATTCTCAATATTATCAATTTGAAGTTGTATTGTCCCAGACTTCTTTTCCTGAGCGGTGATTATTAAAAAACCAAAGAATATTGCAAGCGTCATCAATTTTTTCATGTTATCGGATTTTGTTCTTATTTATGAAGCAAATTTCTCTTAAAGGGATACTATTTTAAAAAAAGAAATACCGAGTTGTTGATTTAAGCTACCGAATTGCGGTAATTTTACACTGTGATTAAAACCCTACAAATACGACTATCACTCCAAGAGGAAGCCCAAGAAGGTATTTTAAAGAAGAAAGCTGCAAAATATTTAAGTCTTGAGGAGCAAACTTTTTCGTTAAAAATCGTACGGAAGTCCATAGATGCGAGAAAACCAAAAATCGTTTTTAATTACAAACTATTAGCATATATCAATGAGCACGTTCCCGAGGATAACTTCAACTTTGATTATAAGGACGTCTCCAAATCCAAAAAAGTACACATCATCGGTTTTGGCCCGGCGGGTATGTGGGCTGCGCTACGATGTCTGGAGTTAGGCTATAAACCCGTAGTTCTAGAGCGCGGTAAAAATGTTCAGGAAAGAAGAAGGGACTTAAAAGCGATAAATCAAGACCACCTTGTTCACGAAGACTCCAACTACTGCTTTGGTGAAGGTGGTGCAGGCACGTATTCCGACGGTAAATTATATACAAGAAGTTTAAAACGGGGTGATGTAAGGCGGGTGTTCGAAAGTTTGGTCTATCACGGGGCTACTGAGGAGATTCTTGTTGACGCACACCCACATATAGGCACGAACAAGCTTCCAAAAATTGTGCAGAACATCCGTGAAACAATTATTGACCGAGGTGGCGAAGTTCATTTTAATACCAAAGTCACAGACTTTCAAATCCAAAACAACACCATTAAATCGCTTGTTTTAAACGATACGGATGAGCAGCAAGTAAACCGTGTTATTTTAGCAACAGGTCACTCTGCACGTGATATTTTTTATCTCCTGAACGATAAAAATATTAGCCTGAAAGCGAAGTCTTTCGCGATGGGGGTTCGTGCAGAACACCCACAACACATTATTGATTCCATACAATATCATTGTAAGGGAGAGCGAGACGAACTTTTACCTGCGGCAGCATATAGTCTAGTTCAACAGGTTAAAAATAGAGGCGTATATTCCTTTTGTATGTGTCCTGGAGGTTTTATAGTTCCCGCAGCTACAGCACCTGGTGAAGTGGTGGTAAACGGAATGTCACCTTCAAAACGCAATAACCTGTATGCCAATTCCGGTATTGTCGTGGAGATAAATATTGATCAGGATATTCCCAAGTTTGAAAAATTTGGAGCCCTTAAAGGATTGGAATATCAGAAAAACTTAGAACGATTGGCATTCACATCTGGTGGAAGAAGCCAAACCGCTCCAGCGCAACGTTTAACGGATTTTGTGGAAGGAACGCTTTCAACCGACCTTAACTCTACTTCCTATCAACCGGGCTTAAAATCGGCCCCAATGCACTCATTACTGCCCAAACTTATAGGTAGTCGTCTAAGGCAGGGATTTGCTGAATTCGGTAAAAAAATGAAGGGCTATTATACGGCAGAGGCCAATATTATCGGGGTAGAATCCAGAACCTCGTCTCCGGTAACCATTCCCAGGAACGAGCAGTTGGAGCATCCAGAAATCAAGGGGCTTTTCCCTTGTGGTGAAGGTGGTGGTTATGCCGGTGGTATCGTATCTGCCGCAATGGATGGTGAACGCTGTGCGGAAGCAGCTGTAGTAGGTTTATAAACCAATATCCTTGTGATACCGTTATAATCGTAGTCGTGTATTAATAAATTTTTATAGCGCAATTAGCCGTAACTTCGCAGCTGATAAAAAATTATGACTTTTAAAGAACTCGGCCTTGCCGAACCTATACTAAAAGCCTTAGAAGCAGAAGGCTATACCACACCGACACCTATTCAAGAAAAAGCGATTCCTATCTTATTAAAAGGAAAGGACTTATTGGGCGTTGCCCAAACGGGAACCGGTAAAACCGCTGCTTTTGGTATTCCCGTTCTACACCATTTGTACGAAGGAATTTCATTGCGCCAGAATAAGCGTAAAATTAAAGCCCTTGTGGTAACACCAACACGGGAACTAGCCATACAGATAGGAGAAAGTTTTACCGCTTATGGCAAACATACGGGCCTACGGAACACTGTTATTTTTGGTGGGGTCAAACAAGGCAAACAAGTAAATGCCCTACGAGGAGGTATAGATATTCTCATTGCCACTCCAGGTCGTTTATTAGACCTTATGAACCAAGGGTTTATCACCTTTAGGGACCTAGAATTTGTTGTTTTGGATGAGGCCGACCAAATGCTGGATATGGGCTTTATACATGATATTAAAAAAATTATTGCAAAGCTACCTCCTCAAAGACAGTCACTATTTTTCTCGGCCACCATGCCAAAAACCATAGTGGAACTTTCCACCAAAATGCTGGGGGATTTTGAGCGGGTCACTATAAAACCCGAACAGGCAACGGCGGAAAAGGTGGAACAAGGGGTCTATTTTGTAAGCAAACCCAACAAACCTAAGTTATTAGTGCATCTTTTACAGGAAAAACCGAACGAATCCGTTCTTGTTTTTTCACGTACCAAACACGGTGCTAACAAGATTGTGAAAAAACTGGCTCAGGCGGATATACGGTCTGCGGCAATTCATGGAAATAAGTCGCAGGCAGCTAGGCAAAAGGCATTAGGTGCTTTCAAGGACGGAAAACTTAAAGTCCTTGTAGCCACCGATATCGCAGCTCGGGGCATAGATGTGGAAGAACTTTCCCTAGTGGTGAACTATGACCTACCTAATGTTTCTGAAACATATGTACATCGTATCGGCCGAACGGGGCGTGCCAGCGCCAGTGGTATCGCGCTGTCGTTTTGTGATTTGGAAGAACGTGCCTATTTAAGGGACATAGAGAAACTTATAAAACAACAGGTTCCCCGTATGCCAGAACATCCTTTTACGGATGCAGATTCCGAGCAAGAAAGTCCAAGTCAGCCAAGGAGACCAAAAAGTTCTAATCGCACTAAAAATAACAAAAACAGAAACCGTTCTGGAAATTCAAATTTTAGAGGAAGAAACAACAGAAACTCCAACAATAACAGAAACAAGGGAGGGTCGTCCGAAAAGTCAAACTCCTAGTATTTCTCTTTAAATTTGAAAAGTTCTCTTTAATTGGTAAGTTCATACCTTACAATGTGAAATGAACCAAATGCAAAGACAACTATTTATCTACGGCAGTGGCAAGCATACCGTACCTTTTTTGGATTATATGACGAAAGCCACTGGAAAGCAAAAGTCCAACCTATGCTTTATTCCTACGGCCAGCGGAGACGATGAAGGTTATATAGAACGATTTCATGAAGTTTGCGATCAGCTAGAGGTACATGCCCATGTACTGAGGGTCTGGGTGAATTCCTATGATGATAAAGAAACTTTTACGACTATTATCAATCAAATGGACGCTATTGTGGTAGGTGGCGGCAATACGTTGAATATGCTCGCCATATGGCATGCCCAAGGTATAGACAAAGCCTTGAGGAACGCCTACGAAAACGGGGTTGTTATGGGTGGTGGCAGTGCTGGTTCTCTATGCTGGTTCAATGGAGGAACTACGGATTCTCGCCCGGCAGAATTAAGTATTGTTAAGGGAATGCGGTTTATTGACAAAAGTCATTGTCCGCATTACAATTCGGAAAAATCCAGACGCCCATTATATCACTCCAATATCCTTAATGGAGATTTGACCGATGGTTATGCCTGCGATGATAGGTCTGCCCTTCATTTTATCAATGAAAAGGTAGTAAAATCAGTTTCGCTAGACGCCGACAATCATTCGTATTACGTACATGCGGAGAATGGACACATCATAGAAGATTTAATTCCGGGAGACATCATTGGTTGATTTTAAAATAATTCGAAGCACATTCGCATTCAATTTGTTATCTTCCATACTTTATACAAACCAACAACAAACCATAAACCATGAGAATCTATTCCACTTTAGTCGCGGTATTCTGCCTGTGTTCTATTTTTGCGCAAACGGATATTGAAAAAACGAAAGAGACCATTAGTAAATCCAATATAGAAGGCCATATTTATTTCTTGGCGGACGACCTCTTAAAAGGTCGTGCAACCGGTACTCCCGAATTAAAAATTGCGGCTTCCTACCTCGCTAACGCCTTTCGCGGTTATGGGTTAAAGCCAAATCCCAAGACAGGTACGTATTACCAAGAAGTAAAATTAAAAAGTGTTTCTGCCCCATCAGAAGTCAATATTCAAATAAACGATACCAAAATTACCGACTATGCGCTCATAAATCCTGCTCAAATAAGTGTTGAAGGTGATGCTATATTCCTTAATTATGGGCTATCTCAAGATTATTCTGGAAAAAGCGTTTCAGGTAAAGTTATCGTCGTAAAGGCCGGGGGTCCGGATACCAAAGATGCAAGGGCAGCCTTTGGATTACGCTCGGAAAAACAAAAAATTGCCAAAGAGCATGGAGTTGCTGCCATCATAGAATTACTAGATACCGATGCTAATATGTGGGGTTTTATAGATCATAATTTTAATGAAGCCAGATTAATGGTAGCTGAAGATGAAGAAGATAATAAGGGAAAAGATAACTCAATGGTTCACATTTGGGTATTGGATACTGCCGGTGCCATGGCCAAAGAATTGGAAACTTCTACAACCTTAAAGGCCAAAGTTTCCCTTAACGAAGAACAGGAGAAAACTGTGCTATCCCAAAACGTCATCGGGATTGTTGAAGGTACGGACCCAAAACTAAAAGAGGAATACATCATTTACTCCGCACACTACGACCATGTGGGTATTGGAACGCCAGATGAAACAGGTGATACCATATACAATGGCGCTAGAGATAACGCCATAGGAACCACGACCGTGCTGAGCATGGCAGAAAATCTGGCGAAATATCCCACCAAACGTTCCGCCCTGTTCATTTTATTTACGGGCGAGGAAAAGGGGCTTCTAGGAAGTGAATATTATGTGGAAAATCCCGTGTTGCCACTAAATCAAATGGTCTATTGTTTTAATAGCGATAATGGTGGGTACAACGACATTTCTTTAGCCACCATTATAGGACTAACCCGAACCACTGCGGAAAAAAATATAACTACTGCAGCTACAACCTTTGGTTTAAAGGCGATTGAAGATCCTGCAAAAGAACAGGGTTTATTTGACCGGAGCGATAACGTTAACTTTGCTAAAAAGGGAATACCTGCGCCCACCTTCTCCCTCGGATTTTCATCTTTTGATGGGGATGTTACCAAGTATTATCATAGACCAGGTGATGAGGCGGATACCTTGGATTATGATTACTTGTTCAAATTTTTCAGTGCTTATGTCCTAGCGGGAAGACAAATTGGTAACGACCCCACTACCCCAACTTGGGTGGCCGGGGACAAGTATGAAGCAGCAAGTAAAGCGCTCTACGAAAAAACGCCAGAAGTTCCTATGAAGAATTAATAGATTTCAATTTCCAATTATATGAATATGTTGCAGTTAAGACATTAGACACACCATTCTAGTAATAGACTAAATGCCCACGTTATTTTGGAAAATAAAGAAAAAACATTGACACCGCTAGAAACGGAGCTACTTAAAAAACTGGAATCTAAAGGTCATTCCGAAGAACTTGTGGATCACTATTGGGGCAGTATAAATTATGTTTTAGGTCTCATAAGAGCATCTGAAGTGAAAGCAGGTCTAATTTTAACTTTTTATGGTATCCTGCTAAACTTTATATTTCAACAAATTGAGGTGGTATTAACTGGCGGTCCCAAAGAAATTCTATTGTATATTCTCCTAATCCTTTGGTTCTTATCTACCGTTATCTCTATATACTTTAGTATTCGTTGTTTTATGCCGCGTTTAGAAGGCAATTATGAAAAGAATGTTTTTTATTTCGGAGACGTAATTACCAAATTTGGTTCCATAAAAGAATTTTCAAAAATATTCTACACTACTAGTCTAAAAGAAGAAGAATTGTTCGATCAATTGGGACAACAGATTTATATAATATCCAAAATAGCCGCTGCCAAATTCAAATATGTTAATAGATCACTGCAATTTTTAGCTTCTGGACTTATTGTGTTCTTAATTCTTGTGTTTTATTATGCAGTATTAACTCTGGGAGTTTAGCCTGCTTCAGTAATTTTGCAAAATCCACACTAATACTTGCCTCTTATAAATTTCGGATATCTCCAAGAGCATTATAAGCTTTTAAGACCTTCTCAATTTTTTGTTCTGCCTCTGGGTCAATAAATTTTCTGCTGTCGTCTTCATTGAGCCAGCTAAGTGTACGTTTAATACCCTCGGTAAAAGGAATGGTCGCTTTAAAGCCCGGCACAAAAGTTTTTATCTTGGTATTGTCAAATATGACGCTTTCTGCCTTATCGGCCAAAAGTGTTCCGGTAAAGGAAGTCGCTATTTTACATATAAAGTCAGACGCTATATGAACTACCTTCGCCTCTTTCCCTAAGGCCTCCGCGAGTATTTTATAAATCATGTTCCAGCTTAATATTTCATCCGAAGTAATATGAAATGCATGACCTATTGCCGTGGTTAAGCCCAGAAGACCCACAAATCCTTTAGCAAAATCATCGGAATGGGTTACCGTCCATAGTCCGGTACCATCGCCGTGCACAATAATTTCTTTGCCCTGAAGTATTCGTTGTGCCGTATTGTATCTATTAAATCCTCCGATTGCAATGGGGATAACCGTGTCGTAAGTTAGCGAAGGACGCACTACGGTCACAGGAAACCCTTCTTCGCGATAAGCGCTTTGTAAACGATCCTCACAACGTATCTTATCCTGGGAGTAATCCCATAAATTATTGTTTAAGGGAGTAGATTCTGTAATTACCGGATAACTCAACGGGGTCTGATAGCAGGATGCCGAACTAATAAAAATATACTGTTTTGTTCTTCCTTTAAAAAGGTTGATATCGCGTTCTATGTCCTTTGGAGTAAAAGCAATCCAATTGACCACCACATCCCATTGATGCGTTTTAAGCTCCGTTAATTCCTCTGGTTTGTTAATATCTCCAATAATCGTCTTAGCACCTTTTATGTGGACCTTAGATTTTCCCCTGTTCAGAAGGTACAGGTCTACGCCCCTAGCAAGTGCCAATCTACTGGATGGCGTACTGATATTTCCTGTTCCCCCAATAAATAAAACTTTCATGTTCCCTGCTTTTTAAAGTAAGTACTATTTACTTCAAAGTACTATAAATATTTGAAGTTAATCACTATATTCAAAAACATCAGTATAACCACCAAAAATAACATCATGAAAAACGTATTACTATTGCTATTGATCCTAAGTGGGCCCTTGGCATTTTCCCAAAAGACTGCAAATTTAGATCTACTGGATATTTACAATATGGAATATGTTTCCGATTCCCAGATTTCACCGGACGGGAGCCAAGTTCTGTACGTTCGGAATTTTAAGGATGTGATGACGGATAAGAATCTGTCCAACATTTGGCTCATAAATAGTGACGGTTCCAAAAACAGACCAATTACTACGGGCAACCAGAACGACTTTTATCCCAGATGGTCGCACAAGGGAGATAAAATCATTTTTAAATCCAACAGGCAGGACGATCGTATGAAACTTTTTGTAATGTGGATGGATTCCAAGGAAATTGCGCCACTGACCAATACACCGAAGTCACCGGGTGCCGTAAGCTGGTCTCCGGACGACCGATACCTGGCTTTTACCATGTTCGTGCCCAAAGCAAACGAATCCATCATAAAAATGCCGGCGAAACCAGAGGGGGCTAAATGGAACACCCCCCCTACTTATATTGACCAACTCAATTATAGAGGAGATGGCCAGGGCTACATAAAAGGAGGAAACACGCAACTTTTTACCCTATCCATTGATGGAGGAACGCCAAAACAATTGACTACGACAGAATTTGACCATGGTGCTCCCCAATGGGCAAAAGATGGTAAGACTTTATACTTCTCCGCCAATTTTAATCCCGATGAAGCTTTTGAACCCAATGATAGTGAAATCTACGCGCTAAATTTAAATAACAATGAAGTTAAGGCGCTGACGCAACGCTATGGGCCGGACAATACGCCAGTAATCTCTCCCGACGGCACCAAAATGGCGTATACCGGACTAGATGATAAATTACTAGGGTATCAACTGAATCAGTTGTACGTAAGGGATGTTACTGGCGGAAGCGCAATGCTATTGTCCGGCGATTTTGATCGTAATATTTCCAATATTCAATGGGACGGCGATGGTAAAGGGCTTTTCTTTCAATATGATGATAAGGGGGAAACCAAAATTGCACATATCGCACTAAGTGGTAAAATTACGGACAAAGTGGGTAAGGTTGGAGGACTTTCCCTGGGGAGACCCTATAATGCAGGGGCCTTTACGGTAGCCAAAAATGGAAACATTGCCTACACCTTGGGTACTACGGAGCACCCAGCAGATTTAAGCGTTCAGACCAAAAAAGGGAACAAGCGACTTACCTTTGTAAACGACGACCTTTTCTCTTTCAAAGCTATCGGTAATGTGGAAGAAATCTGGTGGAAATCTTCCTATGACCAACAAGATATTCAAGGTTGGATCGTAACACCTCCAAATTTTGACCCTTCAAAAAAGTATCCTTTTATTTTAGAGATTCACGGTGGGCCTTTCGCCAGTTATGGTTCGGTCTATTCGGCAGAAATACAAGCTTTTGCAGCGGCAGGGTACGTAGTGCTGTATTCCAATCCACGCGGAAGTACCAGTTACGGTGCTGATTTTGGTAACCTTATACATCACGATTATCCCAACCACGACTATGATGATTTAATGAGTGGTGTAGATGCAGTGATAGAAAAAGGCTACGTAGATCCGAATAAGTTGTTCGTTACCGGAGGAAGCGGTGGTGGAGTACTCACTGCTTGGATCGTAGGTAAGACCGACCGTTTTAAAGCTGCCGTAGTGGCCAAACCCGTTATCAACTGGGCAAGTTTTGTTCTCTATGCAGATGGTGCCGCATTCTTCTCTAAATATTGGTTCGGTAAAAAACCATGGGAAGACCCAGAGAGTTATTTTAAACGTTCCCCACTGAACTATGTGGCCAATGTAACCACACCCACCATGCTACTCACCGGTGAGGAAGACTATAGAACACCCATTGCAGAGTCGGAGCAGTTTTATACCGCGCTAAAGCTAGAGGGTGTAGAAACCGCTATGGTACGTATCCCCGGAGCATCGCACGGCATTGCCAACAGGCCAAGCAACTTAATCGCTAAAATAGCGGGTATACTGGCTTGGTTTGAGAAACATAAAGATTAATCGTTGCATAACAATTTAGAGGTGGGAACTGCGCAAAATTGTTCTATAGGAATGGTAGCTAAGAATAATATGGCTTTGCTCGTTGCTGCTTTTCTAATTTTTACTGGTACTTTATGTGCACAACAAAAACTAGATTCGCTCCAAAGTATCTGGCTGAACAAAGCCCTACCGGATTCGGCCCGTGCGGATGCGCTACATGATTATATTAACGAAGGACCATTTAACAGTGCTCCTGATAGTGCCTTGATCTTGGCCAATGAGCTGTACCGGTTCACCAAAGAAATTAATTACGCTACTGCAACGGTAGACGCACTGGACCTAAAGGGTTACGTATTATTTAGAAGTGGAAACTATCCTGAGGCCCTAGCTGCTTATAATGAAGGGCTATCGCTCGCAGAGACTATTGGATATAAAACCGGAGCTGCTGATATTTTATTGAAAACAGGTTATATCTACCATGACAACGAGGATGTCATCAATGCCTTGAAAAACTATGAAAGAAGTCTAAAAATTTCTGAAGAAATTGGTGATTCGGAAGGTGTGAGCGCTATTTATAACGAGTTTGGCAGCATTTATTTTGTGAGAGGTGATCATGATAAAGCCTTGGACTATTATTTTAAGGGCATTGCCATTAATAAGGAGTACGGTAACGAAACGGCCAACTCTTCCCAATATACAAATATTGGGAATGTTTACCTGGATACTGAAGAGTATACGAAGGCCTTGGAGTATTATCAAAAGGCGCTAGCCATTGATGAGAAAAAACAAGACAAATTGAGTATCGCTGCCTCACTTTCCGGTATGGGCATTGTGTTCTATAATCAAGGTGATACGGAACAAGCATTGGACTATCTGGAACGTAGTTTAGCAATCGCAAAAAGTATCCATGACCTACAAGGGAGTACTTCCTATTTACTGAGTATGAGCGATATTTATCTGGATCAAGAAAACTACCAAAAGGCCATACAGCTCTGCACTGAAAGCCTATCCTATGCTAAAATAGTTGGCGATTTAGGTGGACAGGAGTATTCTTACGAATGTCTTTACGAAGCTTCTAGAGCCCTCGGTAAAACCAGCCAGGCCTTATCTTATTACGAAGAAATGATTGCAATTTCGGATAGTATACAATCTGAGGAAACCGCCATTAAACTACAGCAAATGGAGTTCTCCAAAAAAGTGGCGGAGGACAGTTTAATACAGATAGAGAAAGATACGGCCGTACGGTTGCAGCACGAGATTGAAGTAGAGCAAAAAGATAAAAATAGAAATATCGCCATCGCCGGTGCACTAATCTGCCTAATCCTCGCCATAGGTTTTTTTATTCGCTGGCGGTATGTAAAAAAGTCGCGCGCCGTTATAGAAAAGGAAAAAAACCGTTCAGAAAGTTTACTGCTCAATATACTACCTGCTGAAATAGCCGAAGAACTCAAGGAAAAAGGAGAGGCAGCGGCTCGGGATTTTGACCTTGTGTCGATTTTATTTACCGACTTTAAAGGTTTTACCGAAAAATCTGCCGAACTGTCCGCTGGGGAATTAATTGGTGAAATCAACAACTGTTTCAAGGCCTTTGACCATATCTGTGAAAAATACGGTATAGAAAAAATAAAAACTATTGGAGACGCCTATATGGCTGCAGGTGGATTGCCTATACCATCGGACGATGCCGTTCATAATACTGTTCTGGCGGCCTTAGAGATGCAGGCTTACATGACACAGAGGTTCATAGAAAAAGAATCAACGGACGGGTTTACCTTTAAAATGCGCTTAGGAATACACACCGGGCCCGTAGTGGCCGGTATAGTCGGAGTTAAGAAATTTCAATATGATATCTGGGGAGATACTGTGAACACGGCTTCGAGAATGGAAAGTAGCGGCGCTGTAGGACAAGTAAATATTTCTCAGGACACTTATGAGTTAATAAAAGACAACCCATTACTCACTTGTACCCATAGAGGCAAAATAAATGCAAAAGGTAAAGGAGAAGTTGATATGTGGTTTGTTGAAAAACTTATAGATGTATAGTTTAACCTGCTTTTCCGATAATTGTATGATAACGCCACTTAAATAGGATTTACATAAATACAATGAAAAATCAACAAAAGTTATAACATTTTGATTATCAATTGATAAACATGTCAAAATAATCACTACATTACCCTAGGTCCATTTTGTAGACCTTCTTTTTACTGGTTTAGACCAGATTCTTTATTGTTCTCCCACGTATTTGTTCTCCCGACTTGATCACCATCGATTGTTGCCAAATCATTATTGATTGTAATTACTTATTAAGAATAGTAACCAATTAAATATAAGTATTATGAGAACATTAAAAATGAATCTATTTTTAGCACTAACCCTTTTATTGATTCCTTCAATTTCTAAAGCACAAGAGTCTACCGTGACCATAGAATTTGATAACGCCGAGACGGCAAGCGAAGTTGTTCAAAACTATATTGCTGCTTTGCAAAAAGGAGATGTAGCCACTATGAATATGCATCTGGCAGATCATGCAATGATATATGGACTTGGAGGAGGACTGGACTCCTTGAACGTTGCACAACACAAGGAGAATTTTAAAAATAGTACAGATAGCTTCGAACATACGATTAGGCAAGATTTATACTTACCTGTAAAAGTTACCAATAACTGGAACGAAGGAGAATGGGTGCTTGCTTGGGGCGCCAATACGCTGACCAATAAAGAGACAGCGGAAACTATCGTAATTCCTTACCATACCGCAAATTTGGTAGAAAATGGAAAAATAGTGATGTCTCGTTATTTTTACGATATGATGAATGTTATGATGGCACAGGGTTATAAAATTACTGCGCCAGAATAACTTCTTAACCTCCTTACAAAACTCCAAAACCCGGAATCCTGTTCTGGGTTTTGTTTAATATATAGTTAACTCTTTAAGATTTATTTTAATACCTTTAAGCGATTGCCGTTGATTAGACCAACCAAATGAAACCAACCCAACACTCCTTACCTAGTTATAGGTCTGGCCATTTCTTCTTTATACTTTTTTTACTAGCTATCCCAGGCCCAGAACCCTTTTCCCTCTTTGAATCTGAAGCGAGACTTCAATCCTGAAAAAAACAACTATAGCAATACTTCTTTGAAAATCAAAAATCACCGAATACTTCAAATATGCCATTGGTGAAATTATCCTTCTAGTTATTCGGTTTTTAGTTACTATCAATGTTAAATTTAAAAACGAAACCTACCCCTCTTTGGAGGGGATCAAGGGGTGGGTGATATTATGGGAGAAATCATTCCCTATAATCCAAAACTTGTTGGCTACACCAAAGAATTACGTAAGACTAAAGAGGCCTATTATACTAGTTAAAATGGTTAAAGCTGCTTCTTTTTAATCCTAAAAACCTTATCTTAAAGAAAAAGAAATTTTGAACGGATTTGATATTGTAATGGTTATCGCCGTTATCCTTTCTGCAAGGTTAGGGGTCCGCCTTGTTACAAGATATATTGAAATGAAGAAGAAAGAAAAAGAAAACTAGGCTAAACGACCTTGAATTAAACTCATGAGGCGTTAGAAAAAAAACCAATATTTATTTTCTACGTAAGCGTCGAGGCGATAAATCTGTATGATCGAGTAACGCTATTTTTTACGCATCCCTGTAGAAAGTAAGTCCATTATTGTCAGGGTCGTAAAAAGCAAACTCTTTGGTTCCCCAAGCTGTTTCCCTAAGTAAGGTATGGGCATTAAAAACAGATTTTTCTGAATATTCCTCGTAAAGCGCTTCAATATTTTGGGTAACAATTCTTAACATGGGTCTATCACCGTTCAGCTCCCATTCCTTGGCGTCATGCCATTGCAAATGAATTTCAATATCATCGCGCAGAACACCTGCGTAAGTCGGTTTTTTGGAATCGTCCGCAAATGCGATTTTAAACCCTAATCTATTTACATAGAAATCTAGTGCATGTACCACATCCCTAACAGGTAAAACAGGATGTATTTGATGTAAAAATCCTTTTCTTTCCATACTATAAATATAAAGGGATTATAGCTACCTTGTAATTTTCCACACTATATAGAGATGTTAAAACATATACTTTTTCTTGCTTTGGTAATTTGTACGCGTATGGGATATGGTCAGGAAATGACCGTCATGAGCTACAATATAAAATACGATAATGTCAATGATACCGTAAATAATTGGAACAATAGAAAACAAGCCATGGCGCGTTTGATCAAACATTACAATCCACAAGTCTTTGGCACACAGGAGGCCCTTTACCATCAAACCACCTATTTGGATAGTAGCATCACCTCTTACGCCTATGTTGGCATAGGAAGGGACGATGGAACGCAAAAAGGGGAATATACGGCTATTCACTATGACAGCACCAAGCTGAAGATATTGGCAACCGATACTTTTTGGTTGTCGAAGACACCGGATAAGGTTTCCGTGGGATGGGACGCCGCTTTAGAACGTATTTGTACTTATGCCTTATTCCAAAATAGTATTACTAAAAATCGATTCTATGTGTTCAATACGCATTTTGACCACATTGGTAAGACCGCACGTGCAAAGGCTGCACAGCTTATCATAAGTAAGATAAGAGAACTGAATACCCAAAAATTACCTTGTATCTTAATGGGAGATTTAAATCTTACCCCGGACGAGGCTCCTATTATGTACTTGAGCAAACAGCTCAATGATGGACGTGAAGTATCAAAAAAGCCTCCCTACGGACCTCTTGGGACATTCAATGGTTTTGACTGGAATGCAGTTCTGGATAAGCGTATAGACTATATTTTCGTGGATGGTTTTAAAGTAGAAAGTTATACCCATATAGACGACCGTATGGAAAACAACAAACACATTTCTGATCATTTGCCCGTAATAGCCATGCTCAGCTTTACACCATAAAGGCCCACTTTTTACACTGGCCCCCTAACTAAAACTATCTCATCCTTATCCTTTTAGGAAATTGACCAAGATATCGTTCAATGTGTCAGCGTGAGTAACATTTAAGCCATGTGGGGCTCCCTTAATGACTTCATACGTGCTTTTGGAAATTCCCTTGGCCGCTAAATCACCTGATGTTTCAATAGGAACGGTCTGGTCTGCATCGCCATGTACTATTAAAGTAGGCACGTCTACGTTTTTAAGCTCCGGTCTAAAATCGGTATGCATCCATGACAAGGCAGCTTGTATCGTGGCTCTTGGAGATGCGTGGGAGGCAACTATAAAATCATATTCCAATTGGCCTTCGCTTACCCGGTTCTTATTATCCTCATAATTATAAAAACCTTTGTGGAAATTTTTTAAAAATCCGACCCTGTCCTTTTGTAAGGCACTTTTAATATTATCCAAAACATGCACTGGCACGCCGTCTGGATTATCGTCTTTCTTCTTTACCAAGGGGATGATAGAACTTATGAGCGCCGCTTTCGCAATGTTTTGCGTACCAAAGTCCGTACAGTAGCGCACTACCTCGCCGCCACCCATGGAAAACCCTACTAGGACAACATCCTTTAGGTCCAGTTCGGTAATTAGCGTATGTAAGTCGCCTGCTAAAGAGGAATAATCATAACCTTCCCAAGGCGATGAAGATATTCCAAACCCTCTTCTATCGTACGAAATACATCGGTAGCCCTCTTCAACAATCTTCCATACTTGCTGCTCCCATGATTTTCTGCTCAACGGCCAGCCGTGGATTAGGATTACTGGTTGTCCCTGTCCGTAATCTTCATAAAAAATAGCTACGGATTCTTTTGCTTTCTCGTTTGTTATAAATGGCATATCTTTTTTTATTTTAAACAAGGTAGTTTTATAACTGGCATGCTATTACCTCGTTTTAAAAGAATATTTGCTCTATTAATATTTTATCTAATTTCACACTATGTACATACCCACACAGTATAGAAACGAGAACCTTTCCGAAGTCAAAGAGTTTTTAGAACAGAACAGCTTTGGCATTTTGGTAAGTCAGGTCGATGGAAAACCATGGGCCACCCATATTCCGTTGGAATTGGATACCGATAAGGATGGAAACGATATTCTCGTTAGTCACATCTCCAAGGCCAACCCGCAGTGGACTCAATTTTCGGAACAGACCGAAGTCCTTTGTATTTTTAATGGTCCGCACAGCTATATCTCTTCCTCTTGGTACCAAGAAGAGGAAGTTCCAACGTGGAACTATATTGCGGTTCATGTCTACGGTACCCTTAAAATTATAGACGAGGCGGCCGTTCTGGATTCCATGCATAAGCTAGTGAACAAGTACGAGAAAAATTCCGCATGTCCGGTGGCCATTGAAAATCTATCCCCAAAAACCATGCGCCAAATAAAAGGTGTTGTCGGATTTCAAATACGGATAACGGACATACAGGCGGCGAAAAAATTATCTCAAGGACGCGAGCATGATCAACCTAGAATCATTGAAGAATTAAATAAACGAGATGCGCAAGCAGCTTCAGTTGCTAGTGCAATGACCAAATCTAATAGTGCATAAATGGGTCGTAAAACCAAACAATTCTTGGTAGTATATGCGGTACTTTGGTTCCTTAGCTTCATTGTCATTACTATTCTTTTAAGTCGTGGAGATAGAAGCCCTGGAGACAGCGCCTTATTCTTTTTTAACATTGCCGGGAATAAAAATTTCCTCACCGGTTTTCATATAGTTTTTCTTTTGTGCAGCTTACTGCTATTGGCACTTCAATATTTCATCAAACTTTATCGATCCAAATCAAAATCGGTCTTCTTCAGACAACTGGGTTACCGTTTTATACTTCCCATTCTGATAGCCTTCCTAGGTCTTAAAACACTTATCTATGCCAATTCCTATGAGTGGCACGATTATCAGTGGGATAATTCCGTAATGAATACTGAGGGAATCGTTAATAATTTTTATGAGGCCGATCAAAAACAAAGAGGCATGAGTGTTTTTGGCTGGTCTCGTGATAATAACGAGGTTATAGATGATCTTATCAAGGCCAATGTAGAATGGGTGGCAGTAATTCCCTTTCTTTATCAAGAGGATGAAACCACAAAACGAATTAATGTTCCAGATGATCTCAATTCTTTTACCAGAAGGGATTCTAGCTTCATAAAAACGATAAGGACGCTTCATAAAAAAGGACTTAAAGTACATCTGAAACCGCATTTGTGGATGAGTAGTGGTTGGCGGAGTAATATTACGCTAGATAGTAATGAAGATTGGGATGCCTGGTTTGAATCTTACCGGATAAACATGATGCGCTATGCAAAGATTGCGGCGCTGACAGAAACGGAACTATTCTGCGTAGGTACCGAACTGCGAACCTCTATAAAAAGACAACCTGAAAAGTGGAACGGACTTATTGATGAAATAAAGGAAATTTATAAGGGCGAACTCACTTACGCCGCAAACTGGTACGATGAGTATGAGCACGTTGGCTTTTGGGACAGGTTAGATTACATAGGAATACAAGCTTACTTTCCCTTGACCAAAATGGAAAATCCGGATTTAGAGACCATCGAAATGGGATGGGACAAACATATACTGGAATTAAAGAGTGTACATGAAAAATATGAGAAACCCATACTTTTTACAGAAGTGGGCTATAAAAGCGAATCTAATGCTACCATAAAGCCTTGGGAATGGGGTTCAGGGTTTAGTATACTTACTAAAAAGAAATCCGATAAGACCCAACAATTGGCTTTCGAAGCTTTGTTCAACAAATGTTGGGACCAGCCATGGCTAGCGGGTATTTATATTTGGGAATGGAACGTACGGACTACGGAGGAAAGTGCCGCAACAGACCTCAATTTCTCGCCACGTTTTAAGCCCGCAGAAAATGTAATTGCCAAGGGTTTTAAAAATACGGTTAAAAGACCTTAAACTTGAGGTTTCAGTTAAGATACTAGAGTTAAGTTTCTAGAATTCAATGGTGTACAAATCAATTGGTTCGTTCTTTCCTCGCAGTACTAACTCCCCTATTCGTTTGAATTTATATCTAGAAGTACTTTTGTTGTTTAGTTCCCTGTAAAGCTCGCCGGACATTAGTAAGTTGGCCCTATACGTGTTACAGGCCGCTTCTAAACGAGCGGCAGTATTTAAAATATCCCCAGTATAAATGATGTTTCTCTTTATGATTCCTATTTCTCCCGTGGTGACTTCCCCTATATGATAGCCTGCTTTAAATTTTGGTGCTATTCCAAACGTTTTCTGGTACCAATTATTTTTTGCTTCGAGCGTTTCGGAAATTTTAAGAAAAGAAACAATACAATTGTTATTTCTTAGACCAATTTCCTTGGGCCAGGATAAAACAATTTCGTCCCCAACATACTGGTATATTTCTGCCTCGCTATCTAAAATAGCGCTGGTCATATCCGCATAATACTGCTTTAATAAGGCAAAATATTGCTCGTGACCTAGCGATTCCGCAATGCTAGTGGAAGACTTCATATCCAAAAACATGAATATTCTAACTTCTTTCAAAGGCTTATGATACTTGGAGAACAAAGCATTGTAGAGCACGTCATTCCCCACATATTGAATCATCTCCGAGAAAAACACTGCTATACCCGCAATGAAAGCCATGAAAATTAAAATGCTCCAAAAGGCAAAATTGGCTGAAAAACGTTTTAAATCATCTAAGGCATCCGTGAATTGGTATTCGTCATAATTATAGTAACTATTAAGAAGGCTGAACGCCATTAGACTTAGCGCTATAAAAAAGACATAGAATAGCAGCTTTAATAAAATCTTTACCCTGAGCGAGGTATGGGAAAGTCTTTTTTTAAACCAAGCAACTTCAAATGCCCCTTGTAATAGTCCAACCACGAACGCTCCCAAAACCAAGGGTAAAATGCCGTTTTCAAAATCATAAGGGTTTCCCGTAGTAGGATATTTATCCAGTGTACCTAGTAACCCATATTCTACCAAACCATAAACAAATGCAAATCCTGCCCATATGAGACCAAAGGGCACAATTTGTTTTAAAAATCTCTTTATACGCAAGACGAACCTTCTTAGTTGAATACTCAGTATAAGTAAATAATACTAGGACAGCTAATATGCCTCAATATTATTTCTTATAAAAATACTCTAGATTAACGTATGATTTAATACCAAATTATATGTTGGGAACTACAAATTATATTCTCTTTAATATGAAACACTCATAATGAAATCTTTATTGATGCGTAGTGAACATTTTGGTATATTTAAGTAGCTAACCAAATAACCGACCAAATGACCTCAGATGACGTTCATTACATACCAAATTAAGAAGTGGATTACTCCATATACCATTGATAGTTTCCTTGTTAATTTCTTTCTGTTCGTTCCCCGTGTGGTGGCCGGTGTGTTGCTTGCATTTGTTTATGCCCCTAATAAATTTGGAACCCCATGGACCCCAGACGCATTGGAATTGTCTTTTTTGGAAGTTTCTGACGAGTTTGTAGGGCTCATTGCAAATCAAGGTTATCCATTTGATGTATTTCCTGACCTTTTCGCTTGGTCCATTGGCTTTATGGAAGCCTTTGGTGGCCTTCTGCTTATTTTAGGTCTTAATACTCGTATCACCGCATTTTTTGTCTTTCTTACAATGACCATGGGTATTTTTTTTAGGACTTGGGACGGCACTTGGGACATACTTCCAGTTTTCTGTTTCTTTTGCCTTGGCTTGTTCCTCATGGGTTTCGGCTCGGGAAAATGGGGCTTGGATTATTGGTTATCGAAAAAACTACGCTAGCATCACAGATTATCTAACTGATTGCTCGTCTTATCATCACTTATGGTCCAAAAGAAACCGATTACAAAGAAAGCATCTGCTGTAGGTCGTATGGCACGGCGCTCAAAAATACCGTTTATATTTGGTGTATCTGCATATTGATAACCATTTATATTTTTGAATCCGGTAATATTACTAACCGAGAAAAACAATATTTTTTGTTGCGAAATCAGGTAAGCCCAGTTCATGTTCAAGCTATTAAAAGATTTGGTCTTCTCTGCTAAAAATTCTGGCGTATTCGGATTGTCATAAGGCCTTCCTGAACCATGATTGTAGGAAAGGCCTATTTGGGAACGCCAGTCTCCCACCCAGTACTTTGTCACTAAGGAAAGACTATGTGCGGGGGCAAAATTGGGTGTTGCCCTCTCCGGAAAGTTTCGGAAATCCCGTTCGGTATCCAAATAGGAATAGGAGGCCCAATAGTCCAGATTTTTTATGCTCTTGTTATCTCTCCAAAATATATCTATACCCGTGGCATAGCCTTTACCAAGATTGTTGAATTCCGAGTTGAACTGGGGAAATTGGGTATCAAATTTTACGAGTCCGTCATAGTCCTTATAATACGCCTCTGCCCTAAAAGTTTTTCCATCAGATAGATACTGATAATTTAAAATATAGTGTGCGGTCTTCTCAAAGTCTAGACTTTGGTCAAATTTCAGGGATTCGGTCAAAGGGTTTTGATAAAAATCTCCATAAGCCAGAGAAAACTGTCCCTTTTCGCTACTCTTATAAGCCAATGACACACGAGGTGCAATATTAGTATCATCTAAAAAACTGGAGTGCTCTGCCCTAAGCCCTAGTTTCATTGTAAACTTGTTACTAAAGAAAATATCGGCCTCGGCAAATCCGGCACTTAAATTATCTTTAAATCCCGATGCTAAAATAAAATTGTACGGGGTTGTGAAATCGTCTTTGTAATCGGTAATAAAATGTTCCACTCCCATATTCAATTGAAGTTTACTATTAAAGGTCTTCTTTACCTTCAGTTTTAAATGTCCGGCGGTCTCGCTCGTTAAAATATCGTTGGCTTCAAAACCAATATCGTTTCTATCATAAGAAATACTTGCTCCCGTAGTTACGGTCCATTCCTTATCAAAAAAATGCTTGTATGTGGTATTGGCGTACAGGTTGCTATTTTTTAAACGAAAGTTGACAAAGTCCTCAAAATTGATATCCTCTTGGTCTACATCTAGGTTCGCCTGATTAAATCCGGTGTAAAATTTAAAAATTCCTTTATCCGTTTTACTTCTATACACCGTTTCGCCAGAAAAAGATTGGTAAGGTTTGTTCCAACGGGCACCTTGCTCATTAGGCACGATCCATTGGTACGGTGCCAGATTTATATACTGGGCGTTAACGCTGAGCGATTTGTTGTCCCATATCATAGTTCGCCCAAGACCTCCGCCAACGGAGAGAACCGATATGTCCGTTTTTTCTTGGTCCGGTTCATCGGTGGTGTTCAATAGAAGCACGCTAGATAGTGCCTGACCATATTCGGCAGAATATCCTCCGGTGCTAAATGTGATTCCCTTAAAAAGAAACGGTGAGAAACGCCCTCTAGTAGGTATATTATTGGCCGTTGCGTTGAAAGGTTGAAATACCCGTAACCCATCTATAAAAACTTGTGTCTCCCCTGCTTGGCCTCCACGTACGAAAAGGCGGCCGTCCTCGCTCACATTTGAAGTCCCTGGTAATGTTTGTAGCGCTCCAATGAAATCTCCTGCAGCTCCTGCTGTGGTTACGATATCCAAAGGCTTTAGTACCGATACTTTGGAGTTGTCCCCAGCTTTAAAGCTCCCCGCTGTTAAGGTAACTCCGTTTAATTGGTTAATGGCCTCCCGCAATACAATAGCTAAGTCTTTTAAGTAGGATACGTCACCTGCTTGCATATAAGTTTCATAGGAAATCATGGATACAATAAGGTTTTGTGTTCCGGAAGCGGAGGTCTCAAAGCTGAATTTTCCATCTGCATTCGTAGATGCCCCATCATACGTTCCGTCTAAGTAAACGTTCGCACCCATTATGGAATTACCTTTGCTATCCACAACTGTACCCGTAATAACGGTTTGAGCAGCGCTATTTAGTGTGATTAGAAAAACTAGTGTTGTTAAAATTGCCTTCATGGTTTTTGAGTGATGATTACGGGGCAAAATTGAATGTTTACACAGACCTAAACCAAAACGTCTGACCGAAATGTAGATTTTTAAGACTGAAATGTATCGCTGTTTTTCAATGACAATTCACGCACAAAAATCAACAACTGGGTACTTCCATTTTTCAGAATGCGTGCTTTCTTTGGAATTTTGAGTCATTCAATAACAATTAAAACTTTATATATTATGAGAATTGCAGCACTTATTTTAGGATTAGTATTGACCAGCTTTTTGAGTAACGCACAGGAAAAGGAAGGGATGACCCTTACCGTAACTATCGAGAATGTTCTTTCAAATGAAGGTAAGATTATAGGGGCCCTGCATATAGAGGGTACCTTTATGAAAGGAGCCGGCATTGCTACCGAGGTAGTAGATGCCAAAAAAGGGGAAGTAACCTTGACCTTTACAAATGTTGAACCCGGCACCTTTGCCATAATGATTTTGCACGATGGTAATGGGAATAACCGTATGGATTTTGAAGCTAACGGAATGCCCAAAGAGAGTTATGCTACGACGGGAGAATTGGTCTTTGGTCCTCCAAACTTTAATAGCGCAAAGTTTGAGGTAGTCGACAATGACCTTGATTTTAGAATTCGTTTCTAAAAAAGGTCCTACTAGCAGATTAAGGAGTCATTTATATAGAATGAACTTCTAGTTTCGAGGCGAGCTTTAGTGCTTCCTTAATCCCTATTATCGGGTAAACGGATTATTCATCAATCAAGAACAAAAAAGGCTTCCATCTTGGAAGCCTTTTTTTTTAAATCTCTTCTGTTAGCCAAGCTTTCATCATCCAGACCGTTTTCTCCTGTTCGGTGATAAAATCGCTCATCATGCTATTCGTTCCTTCGTCATTGGCGTCTGCTGATGCATCCAAAAGCTTTCGTTCTATTAACAATAGTTCTTTTAAGGAATCCACGATTAAACGAATGGCTTCTTCATCTTTAGTAATATCTTTACCCGCAGGTACCGTGGCTTGCTCCGTGTAATCCTCAAAGGTGTGTAAAGGAACAACTCCTAAGGTTAGAATACGTTCTGCAATTAAATCAACCTTCAGATTAGCATCATCATAAAGTTCCTCAAACTTTATATGCAAATCAAAAAATCGTTTTCCTTTGATATTCCAATGTATACCTCTTAAACTCTGATAATAACGTTGGAAATTGGCCAAAAGAATATTAAGGTCTGCCCCAATAACTTTGGACTTTTCTGCATCTAAACCAATACTATTTAATTTCATTAATTCTATAATTTTATAGGTGACATTATACTACTTACATATTTAACTATAAGTTTAAAAAATAAACATGACGATTGTCATAAGTTTTATTGATAGTTTTTATAACTTTATAGTACTAAATTATTGATATGACTATTACACAATTACAATATGTGCTGGCAGTTGCCGAGTATAAAAATTTTACCCTGGCGGCGGAAAAGTGTTTCGTGACGCAACCTACTTTAAGTATGCAGGTTCAAAAGCTTGAGGACGAGCTTGATATACAGATTTTTGACAGAAGCAAAAAACCTATATCCGTTACGGAAGTAGGCAAAAAAATCGTTGCACAGGCCAAGAATATCGTAAACGAAGCGGATCGTATCAAAGATGTGGTGGACCAAGAAAAAGGGTTTATCGGCGGAGATTTCACCTTGGGTATTATCCCTACCATAATGCCTACACTGTTACCCATGTTCTTGAAAACCTTTATAAATAAATACCCGGAGGTAAACCTCATCATCAAGGAGCAGAGCACGGAGAATCTAATCAGGAATATTCAAGATGGCCATCTAGACGCCGCCATTGCCGCTACTCCTCTTGAAATTGAATTTATAAAGGAAAGACCCCTCTATTACGAACCATTTGTGGGTTATGTTCCAAAAGACCATAGACTTAGGGCATTAAAAGAAATTACCCCGGACGATTTAAATGTTTCGGATATCCTGTTATTGCAGGATGGGCATTGCTTTAGGGAAGGGGTGCTTAATCTCTGTAAGACCCCAAAAAAATCTGGGGAAGAGCATTTTCAATTGCAAAGTGGCAGTTTTGAAACCCTGATCAATCTTTCTAATGAAGGCTTGGGAATGACCTTATTACCCTTTCTAAATACCTTAGAACTCGATACGACTAAAAAGCAAAATCTTAAGTTTTTCAAGGAACCTTCACCCGCACGGGAAGTAAGCCTTATCTACCATAAAAGCGAATTAAAGATTCAAATAACGGAGGCCTTACGTGACGTCATATCCGGAGTGATCCGAGGGGCGATTAAATTTCAAGATGTAAAAATCATAAGTCCTTTGAACAAGTAGTAGCAATCAGTTCTTTCGTTTCAAGGTAAAGGAACAACCTTCTATACAAATTGTAGGACCACCTTGGTAGACAATCAATATATCTCCTTTAAAATCAGGTCTCCACTTCCAAGTGAAGGATTCATCAGATTTGGTGTAGAAGAGCACAATCAATTCCTCTTCTATTTCAAAAGTACCGGAGTAATCGAGCGAAGGATTCTGGGTATCGTTATAAGAAAAAGAGCCGTTCAAATCAAAGCTATAAAAACCTCCATCCTCTATTTCTTCATTTATTTGAGGACCTCCTATACTATAGCTGTTAGAAATAATCTGCCAAGTACCAACGATGGCACTCGCTCTTACTGGAGTTTCTATACCGCTAGATTCCTTAAAACACGAAGATAATGACACCACCAATACTAATGCGAGCAGTCTTTTCATAACGACTATCCTTTTTAGTTAGATACCATATATTCAAAGGGTTGCTTTCTAAACAAAAAAAAGCCACTTTTCAGTGGCTCTTCATTATTTTAGATAGATTAAACTTTGTTGGAGCTCTGGCTTATCCGTAATAAAACGTTCTAACCAGATTTTGAGTTCCACTACCTCTTCAGGTAGTAACAGGTCTACTGCTTTCTTTAGTTCTTTGCAAAATAATTTTACGTCGAAACTAACCTTTTTCAGTACTGTCTTGCTATACTCTAGCATAGTTCTAGTCATATAGTATGTAGTTTTATTGATTAGGTGTTGTGTAAATTTAAACAGAAAAGAAGGTATATTATTGCCCCTAAAAAGTTAAAACTGAATGGTAATATGTTAAACTATGACAAAGGAAGAAACACTAATTTCATTACTTTTAAACTTCTAGGAATTCTTAACTGAATGAACAGTGATCCAAGCGCCCATACAATAGAATATATGATAAAAAAAATATCGATTTATGTGTGTACGTTCTTGCTCCTTTTTGGCTGTGCTTCGTTAAAAAAGCAAACTAAGAAAGAGATTGAAACAGTACTTCATTCCAAATTTTTTGAAAATCAGTTTACCGGATTTTTGATTGTGGACCCAAGTACTAGAGATACAATCTACAATCTGAACAGTAACAGATATTTTACTCCCGCAAGTAATACGAAGATTTTTACTTTATACACGGCCCTAAAAATCCTCCCGGAAAAAATACCTGCTTTGCGCTATTTGCAGCAAAATGATACGCTTTACTTTAAGGGTACTGGAGACCCTAGCTTCTTACACCCCTTTCTAAGCGATTCAACGGCCTATAAGTTTCTCAAAAAGTATAAAAACTTGGCCCTTTTTGCGGATAATTTTCTGGATACACCTTTAGGGCCAGGTTGGTCTTGGGACGATTTTCACTGGTACTATTCTCCGGAACGCAGTGCTTTCCCTATTCACGGTAATGTTACCCTAATAACCAGTACGCCGCAGAAGCATGTTTCGCCAACATATTTTAAGGATAGCGTTTTCTATGAAGATTATGACTTTAACCGTCAGCAGGATAAAAACAAATTCTATTTTAATACTGCCCGTACCGATACTTTGGAGGTGCCCTTTAAGACTGGTAGCAGAACAACCAAAAACGTATTAGAAAGTAGTTTGGGTCAGCCAGTACGTCTTATCACTAAGATTCCAAAAGGCAACGCGAGAACTTTGGAAGGTATTCATGCAGATTCCCTTTATGTAAAACTCATGCACGAAAGTGATAATTTTATCGCTGAGCAATTGCTATTATTAGCGGCATCAGAACTAAGGGATACGCTGAACAGTGAAATAATAAGAACACATATATTAGAAAACAACTTGGCCGATTTAAAACAACCACCGCGTTGGGTAGATGGTTCGGGGCTTTCCCGGTACAACCTCTTTACCCCACAGTCCTTGGTACATGTGCTACACCAACTTCAACTTGAAGTACCCCAAGAAAGACTTTTCAGTATTTTTCCCGCTGGTGGTGTTTCTGGAACCTTGCAAAACTGGTACGGTAACGGTATAAATCCCTACATCTTCGCTAAATCGGGTAGTTTAGGAAACAATTATTGTCTTAGCGGCTACCTCCTTACAAAATCTGGTAAAGTGCTTCTATTCAGTTTTATGAACAATCATTTTAGAAATCCTTCCTCTGAGGTGAAAATTAGGATGCAGCAGATTTTTGAAATGCTTCACCAGAACTACTGACCTTCCAGCATTTCTTCATTTACGTTTTTTGAAAAACGCTTTAAAAGCATTCCTATTTTTGGAGTTATATGGGTCTCACAAAACGGTTTCTGAGTGTTCTTATAGTAATAGTTCTGAAATTGTTCCGGAGAAGCTCTAAAGGCACCAAATTCCATAATCTGGGTAATTACTTTTTCTGTGAAATCTCTTTGAGCCTTCATAACGGCCGCTTTTGCAGTGCCCATATCAGTAGATGAAAACACGTAAACAGCGGAACGGTATTTATGCCGCATAGCATGTATCTTAGTACTGGAATGTGTGTGTAAATGAATTGTTATAAGTTCCTGCAGGGATATACATGCTGCATCGTAATGGATAATTACCCCTTCAGAAAATTCATTTTCCTCCCCTAAAGGCGCAACGTATCCCTGCGCTACCTTACTAACTCCTTTTAAGGATTTAAAAACCGCTTCCGTACACCAATGACAACCGCCGCCTAGGGCTACTTTCTGTAACGTTTTCATGTACTGTTGGTCGTAATATTAGTTAGAAACTAACCCATGTATCTGTGCATATTGTAGCAGTAGAATAGTCTTTGCATCTTTAATCTCACCGGAGGCAATCATCCTAATCGCAGTAGCCATAGGGTATTCCAAGACTTCTATATTTTCTGTTTCGTCTATAGCTCCTCCCCCGTCGCCAACCTTCATTTTTTCCTCATAAGCCCCAACGAACAAATAGAGGATTTCGGTTACCGAACCTGGAGACATGTACGTTTCAAATACCCTTTCAACATCGGCTATTTTATACCCTGTCTCCTCTTCGGTTTCCTTTCTGATGCAATCCTCCGGATTGTCGCCGTCCAATAAACCGGCACATACTTCTATCATCATGCCATTATCGTTACCATTGACATAGGTGGGCATACGGAACTGTTTGGTCAGTATTACCGTTCCCTTCTTCTTGTTGTACAGCAGAATTCCAGCACCATTACCCCTATCATAGGCTTCGCGATGTTGTTCTTCCCAAGTACCATCTTCCTTTTGATAATCGAAAGTATATTTATTCAGCGTATACCAATTGTCAGATAATAATTCCTTTCTTATGTTTTTAATCTTTGGGTTTTTCAATTCATTTATAATTTTAAGAATTAATTCTTGCTTAAACTGTTTGAGGCTTTTTGTTATCCCTATTCCTTGTGAATTCTCAAATATAGTTTTCAAATGTCTATAGTCCTAGCCCAATGACATCATCGTTATTTCTTGCAAGGGTAAACCATGAAAACTTTGTAACTTATGCCCTAAGAAAAACCTAATGAAAATGAATAAATATCTTCTGCTAACAACATTATGTGTTGGGCTGTTTTTTGGCTGCGAACAAAATAAAAAAGAAATTAAAAAACTTCCCCGTATTGCAATAGCAGGTATCGGTATTGAGTCCAGTACCTTCTCCCCTGCCCAAACACATGAAGAAGCATTCCATGCTAGAATTGGTGACTCTATTTTTGGGCGTTATCCATTCTTTGCGGAAGGTACTTCCGTAAGAAAGCGCGCGGAATGGGTACCCACATTACTGGGAAAATCATTACCAGGCGGAATCGTAACGAGAGAGGCATATGAATCCATGGTGGCGAAAATATTGAATATGCTTAAGGAAAATGGACCTTATGACGGGCTGTTCTTTGATATACATGGTGCCATGAGCGTGGTAGGTCTACAAGATGCAGAAGGGGATTTAATTAAACGAATACGAGAAGTCGTTGGGACCGATGTATTGATTTCTACCTCGATGGACCTACACGGTAATGTGACCGAAACGCTAGCTGAACATTCTGACCTTATCACCTGCTATAGAATGGCTCCCCATGAAGATGCGTTGGAATCAAAAGAACGCGCCATTACCAACTTATTGGACCGATTAGAAAGTGGCAAGGGAAAACCAAAATTCAAAGCATGGATTCCCGTTCCGATTTTACTTCCTGGAGAGAAAACCAGTACGCGTATAGAGCCCGGAAAAAGCTTGTATGGCAAAATTCCTGCTTTAGTTGCACAAGAGGGTATTATTGATGCGGCTATTTGGATGGGATATCCATGGGCGGACGAATCTAGGAACCATGGCGTAGTGATGGCGGTCGGTGATAACAAAGAACAAGTGGTCAATGCTGCGGAAGATTTAGCAGAAGCGTACTGGGGAGTACGTAACGAATTTGAATTTGTAGCTCCGGTAGCTCGCTTGGACGAAAGTTTAAAATTGGCTTTAGCTAGTGAAGAAGGGCCTTATATAATTAGTGATATGGGCGATAACCCCACTGCAGGTGGTGCTGGGGATGTCACATGGACCTTAAGGGAACTTTTGGCAAGAAAGGAGTTTAAGTCCGCTAAAGGTCCCTCTATGATATACGCTTCTATTCCCGGGCCAGAGTTGATTGAAGAAGCCCTTAAAGTTGGCGTTGGAGGTTCTGTATCGGCCATGGCTGGAGCTCTTGTGGACAATAGATATGCCCGCCGCTTCAACTAGAAGGTGCCGTAACCGCAATCAAAGAAGGTGACCGTGATGCTGGAGTAGAAGTTGTGGTGCGGATAGGCAGTATTAACGTTATCGTTACCAAGAAAAGAAAACCTTATCACAAGGAAAAGGATTTTATGGATTTGGGTCTGAATCCCAGAGAGACGGATATTATAGTAGTAAAAATAGGCTACCTTGTCCCGGAACTTTATGAAATGCGTAAAGGATGGACAATGGCACTTACTCCTGGCGGCGTAGACCAAGATTTAGAACGTCTTGACTATAAATACATAAAACGTCCCATGTTTCCATTAGATGCGGATATGGATACACCAAATTTAAAAGCGCGACTATTATCCGCATCAAATCAACTGAATTAAAATCATGTACGTAAAAAAGAATTTTGGACTAAAATCTATTCTAATATTTAGCGGTGGGCATATCATTTGGATTGCCACTTGGGCCATACTCATTGCCTTGGTCTATCAATTTACCCCCTTAAAGGATTGGTTGGTCATTCCATGGTTACCACTTTCAGTTATCGGTACCGCAGTGGCATTTTATGTAGGCTTCAAAAATAACAGCGCCTACGACAGGTTATGGGAGGCACGGAAAATATGGGGAGCCATTGTTAATGGTAGCAGAACATGGGGAGCCACTACAAAAGCTTTTGTCAGCAATCAATTCAGTGAAGAACATCATGATGAAAAAGAACTTGATATACTACGTAAAAAATTGATATACAGACATGTTGGATGGCTATATGCTTTACGAAGTCAATTGCTCATACCAACCCAATGGGAACATATTAATCAGGGTAAACATGTACGTAAAACGGCAAAAAAAAAAAGAATGGAGAATTTTGGAGTTGGTCTACACAGTGATGATATTACGGAAAAACATCTGAGAAAATTTTTACCCGCAACAGAATACGAACAACTCATAAATTATAAAAACACGGCCACGCAAATCATAGACCACCAAAGTCAAGATTTGAAAGCGCTGCGCGAAAAGGATTATGTTGACGATTTTAGGCATATGAAGATGCAAAAACTTCTTGCCGATTTCTGCACTTTTCAAGGGCAGTGTGAACGGATTAAAAAATTTCCGTTACCGAGACAGTATGGTAGCATGAGTTTGGTTTTCGTTGGTATATTCATTTTCCTGTTGCCTTTGGGGATGGTTTCGGAGTTTGCAAAATTAGGCGAATTCGGCGTATGGCTTTCCATTCCTTTCACCATCTTGGTGGGTTGGGTCTATATTATGATGGAATTGGTGGGCGATTACTCGGAAAATCCTTTTGAAGGACTTGGTAACGATATCCCTATGCTCTCCTTATGCAGAACTATTGAAATTGACTTGCGGGAAATGTTGGGTGAAACCGAACTTCCTGATGCCATTACGCCTATTAATGATATTTTATTGTAATGCTAAACCGTAATAGCATGGTTTAAATACCTTCTAAAGGGAAGCATTTCCATATAGGCGGTAATAACTTTGTCTTCAAAATCGGATTTAAAAATTTCTTTAGTGGAAAACTCGGTTGCAACTGCAAAGGTTTTATTCCGCAATAAATCTATATGCGGATGGTCATTGGAAAAACCCTTGGGCGAATTGGTAAGCCTTACATCTTCCCAAAGACCACCGAACATGGCTTTGAAAGACTTTCTATTTAGGATTTCTTGTAACGCCTCCCCATCATAATCGATGGCATCTCTAATGCTTCGTAGCCGTTTAGGTTCCGGTCTCCATAGGCCACCGGCGAACATACCTCTTTCAATTCCTATTTCTACGTAGAAGTCACCTGTATTGGGACGCTTATCTAATCCGGCACCAAAATGGTCTTTATATATGGGTTTATTTGGATGAAACATGAGATTATTATTGATGCGATTTATGCCCTTCTTTCCGGGAGTATCGTAATATTCATCATCAATACTCATTAGTCTAGTATTCATACCATCCAGCCAACTTATGAAATCGTCACGGACTTCTTTGTACCATTTGCGATTGGCGTCCATCCATTCCTTATTGTTATTTTTCTGGAGTTCTTTGAGGAAATTGATTTGGTTCTTGAAATTCATTTTTAGTAATTGAATCGCAAAGTTACTTAAATAACTATCGTCAAGTCCAGCGGAGTCGAGATGCATTTATATTCCTGAGCTCATTCTGGGCAGCGCCTGTCCTCAGCAAAGCCAAAGGCTCGAACTGACAAAAAATCTAATTTGGAAGTCCTGTCTCCTCTTGAAAGGGTAATAAAGAATGGGACTTTAAAACCCTCTATCTCCTCCGATTACATCGCCTAAAGTGCCCAAGATACTTCCTTCGCCCTTATCCTTTCCTCCTCTTGGGATAGCAGCCAAAACACGACCCGCCAATCTACTGAAGGGTAGGGATTGTATGTATACCGTTCCAGGACCTCTTAGGGTTGCAAAGAAAAGCCCCTCGCCCCCAAAAACCGTATTTTTTATTCCGCCAACAAACTCAATATCGTAATCCACCGTTTGCGAAAAACCGACGATACAACCGGTATCGACTTTAAGAACTTCTCCTACTGCTAGTTCTTTTTTGGCCATGGTTCCGCCAGCATGTACAAAGGCCATGCCATCTCCCTCTAGCTTTTGCATGATGAAACCTTCACCTCCAAAAAGTCCCCTGCCTAATTTCTTGGAAAATTCTATACCAACTGAAACTCCCCTTGCGGCGCAGAGAAAAGCATCTTTCTGGCAAATGAATTTTCCTCCTTTTTCGGATAGGTCAATTGGTAATATTTTTCCTGGATAGGGAGATGCAAAACTAACTTGCTTCTTTCCCTGACCAACGTTCAAAAAGGCGGTCATAAAAAGACTTTCTCCTGTGAGCATTCGTTTTCCTGCGGAAAATATTTTACCTAGGACACTACTGTCCTGGTTGGAACCATCTCCAAAAATGGTGTCCATTTTTATATCGGTATCCATCATCATAAAACTTCCTGCTTCGGCCACTACAGCCTCTTGAGGGTCTAGCTCTATTTCTACATATTGCATTTCTTCCCCGTAAATCTCGTAATCTATTTCATGTGCGTTCATAAGTTGTGTTTTATCATTTCGGCGTATACCGAAATCTAATTGTTTTTTGTTGATGACAATTAGTTGTAATTAACCTTCAATTTGTTACAACTAATCTAAAATTTGTTCCATTACCAAAAGTAACGCTGTCGGTTTCTGGGTACCTATCAAAATTTTTTTGCCTTTTTTTAAGGTAATTGCCAACCCCTTATTTCCTTTTACATTATATACCGTTCCATATTTAGGACTCATGCGAATACCATAACCCAGAAAATAGTAGGCAACAATTTTTGATGTAACAACGTCACTTACTGCAAATGATTTTTTAAAAAAAAGAAGGTGACGGATATTTATTTCTCTATCTGTAATAATAACAGTTAGTTTAGAAAAAAGCATAAACAATAAGATGAAAACATAGATTAAGGCACCAATCCAGTAAGATATGGGCATTATTATGGAAAAAGACCCAATACCTGAATCAGTAACTAAATTTCCATATAGGTTATAAGCTGTGTTCAATCCATAAGTGCAACACACTTATTTTTTAGGACTTCAATAGGGTTGTAATAGTTAAACTTTCTAATAGGTCTGTAATTTAGTAATAATTCCACTTCTTTGATTCTCTCTATTGAGACTTGATTAAGGTCCGTTTTCTTAGGGAAGAATCGTCTAATAACTCCTATTCTAT
>NZ_MDGN01000042.1:0-2863 GCF_002742365.1 Maribacter sp. 4U21 | reverse complement strand
ACTATAAAAGGCTTTTGTTACTTAGCGCTAATTACAGATATGCACAGCCGTAAAATCGTTGGGTATGACATCAGTAATAGCCTAGAACTTAAAGGTTGTGTGAGAGCTTTAAATAAGGCCTTATATCAAGCTAAAGATATTAAACAACTTATTCATCATTCAGATAGAGGCATACAGTATTACAGTAACCTTTACACTCAAATTTTAAAGCGTAATAACATCTATATCAGTATGACAGAAGAAAATCATTGCTACGAAAACGCAATGGCAGAACGTGTAAATGGTATATTAAAAGACGAGTTCTATCTTGATCAAACCTTTGATAGCCTACAACACGCTAAAAGAGCAACAAAAAATGCGATAAATCTATACAACGAAATAAGATTACATTTATCTTTAGACTACAAAACACCCAATATGGTATATAAATTAACAGCGTAAATCAATTTTTAACCTGTAGCCATATTTCAGGACTAGACATTTAAAACCTACTCAAAAGTTTACAATTAACGAAACTTTATTTATATTTGTTTCAAATTTGATTTTATAACAGGAATGATAAAACGATTTGAAACGAAATTGCTTGAAGAAGCTTTTGAATTTGTAGAAAAGCAAAACCTAAAAACAAGGAAGAAGATATTTCAAAATATAAGAAGAGCAGAACAACAATCTGACCCAAAGTTCTTTAAAAAACTGACTGACGATATTTGGGAATTTAGAACCTTATATTCTGGAATTCAATATCGCCTTTTAGCCTTTTGGGACAAAGATGATAGAACCGAGACGCTAGTTTTTGCTACTCACGGAATTATTAAGAAAACAAGCAAAGTGGATAAGAAAGAAATCGACAAAGCTGACAAAATCAGAAATACATACTTTAAAAATAAAAATAAATGAAAAGTTACACTTTAGACCAAGCAGAAGACCTTTTAATTGGAAAAAAGGGAACTGAAGAAAGAGACGAATATGAATTTGAGTTAAAACTTGAATTGATTGGTGATATGATAAAAACCGCGCGAAAAAAAAGAAAATTGACTCAAGAGCAATTAGGAGAATTAGTCGGAGTAAAAAAAGCGCAAATATCAAGACTTGAAAATAGCACTGGAAATGTGACTTTTGAAACTGTAATGCGTATTTTCAATGCTTTGGGAGCAAAACTGAATTTAAACTTACAGATGTAAAATAACGTTTGCCAACACCGGTAACCGTTGCACAAGCTTGTGATTTTCAAAATACAGATTGAATACAAGTCCCTTTAAGGGGCTTTTTTCTTGTCGGCTCAGAAACGGAAGTCCAAATTCCGATGCGTCACGGAAGCTTGAAACAGGTTTTGGAGCACACTTTTGGCCAATGCCTTCAAAGCAAGCTGTCCCGCCCCGCTTTTTACCCGTTTTCGTTCGAATTTCAGGTACTTCTTCAAATTATAGGCGATGGCCGAAAGGTGCATCACCTTGTTGGCCTGTGCAAGGCCGATGGTGTTTATCTTTCGCAGCACCATGAACTGTGTGAGCGTCCCGAACACGGGCTCGACCGTACTTTGCCGTTTGCCCTTCATGTACCTCCCCTGTGGACTGTTGACCCTTTCGTTATTACGTTCGTACTCTTCCCGGTAATAGGTAACGCTGAACTTCTTCTCCTGTGCACTCTTTCCCAGGCACCGTTCCCGTACGGGGCAGCCCAGACAGACATGTTTCCGCGCACGGTACCCCTTCTTCTTTGTCCTGGTGCGACCGTCAAGGAAAACCTTGGTGAAGGGGATCACCTTTCCTTGTGGACACAGATAATGGTCATGTTCTTCAACGTACACAAAACCATCGGGGCCGCCCTTGTAGGTGCCGTGCGGTGGAATGAAACTCTTTAGCCCCTGCTGTTCCAGAAAGGCATAGTTCTCGCCCGAACTGTAGCCCGTGTCCGCTACGCAGTTTTCAAAAACCATACCCTGTTGCCATAACCTTCTTTGTAAGCGGTGTACGATATCCTGTAGCTGTTGATTGTCCTTCCCATCGGCATGGTAGGCCCTGATGTCGGTGATCACGTGGTGCGCGGTATCGACGCTCAGTTGTGAGAGGTAGTTCAGCTTGCGCGCCTTACCCGGCTTTACACTTATCCTGGCATCTGGGTCGGTGGGACTGTCTTGCCTCCGACGAGCGAAGCGAGAGGAAGGCATTGTTGCTCGTGTACTTCGCTCCTTTGTTACCGGCACCCGGCCGTTGGTCCTGGTCCTTGGCCCATCTCTTGTTACGGCCCTTTATCGCGTCAAGTTCCCTCTTGCTCGCAGTAATACCCCGTTGACCTTCATCCGATTTATCGTTCTTGGATTTACGGTGGGGAACTTCTCTGTCCATCGAACTGAGGGCACGTACCTTTCTTAGGTGTTCGTCCAGTTCCTCTTCGGGCACCTTCAGCTCCAGGGTATCCATGCTCGCATTGGCCTTCACGGGAGCCGAATCTATCGCCTGGGTATGCCCGCCCACCATACCCTTTTCCACGCACATGGCCAGCACCTTGGTGAAGACTTCCACGAACACCGCTTCCGGGAACAGTTGCCGCGTTCGGCTTATCGTACTGTGCCACGGAAGCTCTTCATCGATATCATAGCCTATGAAGAACAGGATATCCAAACGCATCGAACAATGGTCGATAAGCTTGCGGTCGCTGATGATGTTCTCCAGATAGCCCACCAAACACAGCTTGAAGAAAACGACCGGGTCGATGCTCTTCTGGCCGCTCTCCCCATAATGTCCCTTGGTCAAAGGATAGAGGAAATCCAAATCGACGGCACCCTTCAAACGCCTGTAGAAATTGTTCTTGGGTATACGTTCGCTGAGCTGGAAGCTCGCGAACAGCTTTTCCTGGTAATCCT
>NZ_MDGN01000041.1:0-12939 GCF_002742365.1 Maribacter sp. 4U21 | reverse complement strand
ATATATATACATAGTACTATTTGGAGCACTTTTGGTCATCTCTTGTAAGCAAAAAGAGTCGCTCCCAAAAGAATGGGTCCTTTTGAAGTCTATCCAGCTAAATGAAGTAAACCCAATTGGCATTACCGAGCTAAACGGTAAGCTATGGCTTTCCGATGGAGACCATAATCGTTTGGTGCAAATAGATGAAGAAGGCAATATTGAACAAACTATAGATTCTTTGGAAAGACCTATGCATATTGATGCTGCAGAGGAAACCATTTACATTCCACAATACGGAGCAGATAACATTGTTATGTTGCAGTCCACAGAGCGTGGAGTGCTTGGTCTAACGGATAGTTTGGATGCACCAGCTGGTGTTTCTGTGTTAGGAAGAGAGAAAGCGATAGCCGATTTTTACAGTAATAGAATTTTATATTCCGACGGGAACAACTGGATATCCTTTGGAAAAGAAGGTAAAGCTAAGGGTGAATTCTATTACCCAACCGATGTGCAAATCACCGATTCCTTAATTTGGGTGGCCGATGCTTATAACAATAGGGTTCAAGCTTTTGACAAAAAGGGAAACTTTGTAAAGATGATGGGCCAAGATCAAAAGATGAACGCCGCAACGGGTATTTTTGTGTCTGACACCGAGGTGTTCGTGACCGATTTTGAAAATGACCGCATACTCATTTTTGACCATGATGGGAACTTGCAACAGGAAATCTCAAAGCATATTGAAAAGGCAACCGATTTAATGATTTTTAATGCGCAACTTTATGTAATCAACTATAGAAATGGTGAAATCAATGTCTTTGATTTTGCAGAAGTGACCCAACCAAAGGGGGCTCAAGAAAACAAAGAATAGTAATATGAAACATACCTATACAGTAACAGGAATGACCTGCAATGGCTGCGTGGCATCGGTCAGTAAATACCTGTCGGAAATTGACGGTGTTGAAAATGTGGCGGTAAATTTGGAAGCGTCGGAGGCTGTTGTTGAAATGAAAGAACATATTGACCTCGATACACTTAAATCGGCCTTGCCAGAAAAATATACCATTTCTAAAAAGGGAAAACTCACCATGGACCCATTGGCACAAGAAGATGAGAAATCAAAATTACAACAGTTAAAACCCCTAGTGCTCATTTTTGCCTATTTGTTTGCCGCTGCCTTCTTATTGAATTTTAAAGCATGGAGTACTTCTGAGGCCATGTTGGATTTTATGGGGCTGTTCTATATCGTGTTCAGTTTTTTTAAGTTACTCGATTTAAAAGGCTTTCCGGATAGTTTTCGCATGTATGATCCCCTTGCAAAAATACTTCCGGCATACGGTTGGGTGTATCCGTTTATTGAGTTGGCTTTAGGATTGTTGTTCTTAATGCGTTTACAAATATCCATAGCTTTAGTGGTAACCATACTTATTTTAGGAATTACCACCGTTGGGGTCACCAAAAGTCTGCTGGATAAAAAAAGTATTCGTTGTGCCTGTTTGGGAACGGCCTTAAAATTGCCGATGACCGAAGCAACCTTTATTGAAAATGCCATTATGTTGGTAATGGCTTTTGCTATGCTGTTACAACTAGTTTAAAAGGGAATTATGAAGCAGTATATTTTTGCTTTTTTGACATACATACCGCTTATCGCCGTGTCACAAGCTACATTACAAGGTGTGGTTATGGAACGGAGCGGAGACCAAAATAAGGTTTTGTCCGGAGCAAATGTATATTGGATGAACTCTCAGACCGGAACTATAACCAATGACGAGGGAACTTTTAGTATTCCCTATTCCAAGGTCTATAATAAATTAATAATCAGCTATGTGGGTTATAAAAGCGATACGCTTACCATTGCAAATGCGCAAAGGATAAATCACTTTTTAAGTCCTTCCAATCAACTGGATGAGGTAATTGTGCAACAAGAACGAGATGCGGTAGAGAAGGCATATTTCAGTGCTCAGAATGTGATAACCGTAAATAGTGCCGAGCTTTTAAAAGCGGCATGCTGTAACCTATCCGAGAGTTTTGAGACCAATCCCGCTATTGACGTGAACTTCTCAGATGCCTTAACAGGTACCAAACAAATTCAAATGTTGGGACTTACAAGTCCATACTTGTTAATTACACAGGAGAATATTCCTATGGTACGTGGAGCATCCCAAGCGTATGGACTCACATTTACTCCGGGCACATGGGTAGAGAGTATACAGATTACCAAAGGAGCTGGGAGTGTGGTAAACGGTTATGAGAGTATTTCGGGGCAAATAAATACCGAACTAGTGAAGCCTTTAACGGATAAAGCTCTATTTGTGAACGGATATGCCAATAGAAACGGTCGGTTAGAATTAAATACCCATAGTAATCACAAGCTTTCGGATAAGTGGAGTACGGGATTGTACGTTCATGGAAACTTAAGGACTCAGAAAGAAGATAGAAACGATGACGGTTTTTTAGATGCTCCTTTGGCGGAACAAATAAATATTATGAACCGCTGGCAATATCAAAATCCGGAAACAGGCTGGGTAAGCTTTGTTAATTTTCGCTTTTTGAACGATGAAAAACAAGTGGGCGAGGTAGTTTTTGACCCTGATGCCGATAGGTTTACCACCAATGCATGGGGCAGCGAAATAGATACCCGTAGGTTTGATTCCTCCGTTAAACTTGGGTATGTTTTTCCTGAGCTACCTTTTCAAAGTTTTGGTTTTCAAGCCTCGTATAGCAATCATCAACAGGAATCTTACTACGGATTTAATCGGTATGACATCAACCACAATAGTATCTACTCCAACCTTATTTTCAATTCGATTATAGGCGACACACGAAGTAAATTTAAAACCGGGCTTACATTTGCCCATGATACCTATGATGAATTGGTAAATACGCAAGATTTTGGAAGGGATGACACCTCCGGAGGGGTCTTTTTTGAATACAGTTATGAAAATCTGGAAAAGCTTAGCCTCACCGCAGGTCTTCGGGTAGATACACATAATCGCTTAGGCACTTTCGTCACTCCACGGCTACACATGCGCTATACACCGTGGGAACTAGGAAGCTTAAGGGCTTCTTTTGGTAGAGGTAGGAGAGCGGCCAATATTTTTGCGGAAAACCAACAGATGTTCGGCTCTTCAAGACAAATTCAGCTATTGGATACAGAAGGAAGTGTGTATGGCCTTGACCCTGAGGACGCATGGAACTATGGTGTAAGCTTTTTACAGGGTTTTTTGTTTTTGAACCGAAAAGGAAATATTACGTTAGACTACTATAAGACCGATTTTATAAATCAGGTGGTGGTAGATTGGGAGAACCCTAGAGCAGTTTCTTTTTATAATTTAGAGGGGAAAAGTTATGCGGATAGCTTTCAGGTAGAGGTAAACCAAGAAGTCCTAAAGAATCTAGAGGTCCGTTTGGCCTATAAATATTACGATGTGCAGACGGACTATAGAAGTGGAACCCTTCAAAAACCATTACAGGCACAGCACAGATTTTTTGTCAATATGGGTTACCAAACCAGCATAAAGGATAATGGTGCGCAGTGGAAGTTTGATTATACGGTACATACCTTAGGAGAGCAACGTTTGCCAAATACCGATGAAAACCCACCACAATTTCGACTAGGCGATACGGCGGAAGGATATAGTTTAATGAATGCTCAAGCCACTAAAGTCTTTTCCGACAGATTTGAAGTCTATCTAGGTGGCGAAAATTTGACTAATTTTAGACAAAATAACCCTGTTTTGGGTGCAGATAACCCTTTTGGCGAGAATTTTGATACAAGTATAGTGTTCGCACCCATTATGGGAAGAATGTTTTATGTAGGATTTCGGTTTAAGGTCCCCTAAAAGCCCCAGAAGGATGTCTTTTGGGTGGTGCTTGTTAATTTGTAAAAAGTGAAGAAGTAAAAATGTAAAATATTTTGGCTCCAACCCTCAGTTCAGGGGGAGGAAGGCATAGGTGTTGATTTGTGACTTATTAAGTTGAGTTTTGCAAAAGGGTTTTATCGGGCTTAAATATCAGACTTGGGTTAGTCAAAGTGCTTTCGAGAGGTAGTTAAGTTCAACTTAAAAAGTAAAGGCCTCCCTCCTAACAAGGAGGGATTGAGGGAGGTGTAAATATTAGAGATTAAATTAAAAGTAAAAATAGATATAGCATGAAAAAAATAGTTTTAGCCGTGTTAATGGTATTAGTAACAGGGGTTACTTTTGCCCAAGAAAAGAACAAAAAACTCACTATGGAGGTAGACGGCAAATGTGATATGTGCAAAACGCGCATAGAAAGGGCGGCCTTAGGGGTTAAAGGGGTAAAATATGCCATGTGGGATATTCCTTCTCATGAGTTGTCATTAATCATAGATGAGCGCAAAACAGACCCTATGCAAGTGAAGGCGGCTTTAGTTGCTGTTGGCCATGACACCAAAGAATTAAAAGCCACGCAAGAGGCCTACGACGGTGTGCATCCATGTTGCAAATATCGTGAGGACAATTCAGATGATAGTGGCAGGCATAACTAGAAATTAGTTCAATAGAAAACACAAGGTTAAAAAGCCACACTGAAATTTTCAGTATGGCTTTATATTTTAGGAAAAGAGCTAAAAACCATTCACAATAGAATCGTTTTAGTCAATGATTATTTCGTCTGCAAAAATCCATGAAGGTAATCCGGCGGCATGATGCCAGTAAGGCGTTCCAGTATTCTTTGCGACTGCCTTGATATACCTGAATTTTTGTGACTCCATCTCCAGATCAAAATAATGGATGTCGTTGACTTTGTACTGTATTCGTAAAGTGGTCACCATTAATTGGCCATCCTGGACCCGGTCCCGAGCAACCACCTCCACCACCACCGCCATCGTCCTCTCGAAAGAACCCTGGTGGCTGTTTCACACGCCAATGCCGACCGCGACCTCCTTTAATCTCTAACAACTCCGCAGTTTTAACAGCTTCAAAATCGTATAAACTTAATTTTTGTGTTTACATACTTTATGTATTTTATTTTAGTTAATAAGATTCTCCTTACATAAAAAATGCTCTTGTAGGATGGAATTGGACAAAAACTCGATAAAATACACGTATAGCCCACATATTAAAGAGGTTATAGAGAAAAAACCCAATTGGCTTATCTGGAAGGATATTGAAGGGATAAGCTTTTTGCATCCACTCAAACATATCGGGCATAAACAATAGCATTAAGTAAAAGATGTAAAATAATTGTGTAGGTAATATTCTTGTATTTGAACGCGATGAAAGATAAACAGATAGATGAAAAAAGTATTGTTATAGGATTATAAATAAATATATGTGATAAAGACCATAGAATGCCGTTTAATAACCATGCATATCTACCTATAGTTTTCTCTTGTATAGGTAATAAATATCCCCTCCAAAGTAGTTCTTCTAGGACTGAGCCAAAAAATACACCTATAAATAAGATTGCTAGTACCCAAAGCTCAATTTGGGCAGTTTGTTCATCGAAACCTGATAAATTTCTTTTATAAAGTATAAAGAATCTGTCAAAGAATGGTCTTAAAAAGACTTCAATAAGTAATGATGCGATAAATAACGAAATGGCTATAACAAATTCCTTTAATACAAATTTCTTTAATCGCAGTCTTTGTAATAGCCAAGGAATGGTTATTTTTTTTTTATGCTCTAGTTTTAAGAGTGGTAGTAACAATGTGGCAACACCCAAAGAAAAAATCCAAGCTGGCATCGTATATGCCAACTTGGAATATATCTCAAACGTAAAAACCGAAAACAATAGTTTTAGTGCAAAAAAGGAAGAAAAATAAGATATAAGTAGTGTCAAGATTAAAATCACAAAACCACTAAATCTAACTTTGTAAAGCATATTTTAATGTTTTATGGCTTTAAATGCATAACTATATTAGAGTAATTTAATTACAATTCGCTATTATATTATCCATATTAGGGGGTGCAGAATTAGAAGGGTTATTTACACCTGGCAAAACTGGCGGTAACGCTACAGGTAATCTGCTTTCTAATAACCACTCTGCAGATCTCATTGCATTATTTTGTAAAACTTCCATACCTTCCATAACCCAATCACCAAACTCACCTACAGGCTGCATCATATTTTTAAATGCGTCTACCATTCCCTGCTCATTGAAAGGATGTCCAGGTCCACAGCCACCACCACTACTACCTTGGCCATTACCGCCATTTCTATAATACTCCAATGTACTTAATTGTTTAAGCATGTTTTCCGTCTTACTACTTAAACCTCCCTTAACACTTAGTAATTCAGCGGTACCGACAGCTTCAAAATCGTGTAAACTTAATTTTTGTGTTTTCATACTTTACGTATTTTATTTTCGTTAATAAGATTCAACTTGCATAAAATATGCTATTGTAGGATGGAATTAGACAAAAATTCGATAAATACACGTATAGCCCACATATTAATGAGGTAATAGAGAAAAAACCCAAAAGGTTGGTTTGGGTTATATATAAGGAAAAACAAACCTAATGCTTAATCCAGCTATTTCAAAATCCATAAATGTATTCGATACTATTTTGATGTTACCCTATTTTGAACGGTAATATGCTTATTTAAGGTATACCGTAGTTTTTTGAGAGTATCATCATTATAATTTTGAAGTTTGATTATTTTTTCTATTCCATTATAATTGAAAGCCAATCTTATTTTATTTCTACTTGTTCCATTCCCGGCAAATTCCGCAAATAAAACTTTTAGGATAAAGTTTAAAATCAGAATAATCCAATTTATATTTTTCTCCCAGATAGTAATTTTTTTTATTTCAGCAAATTGATACTCTCCATTATTGCTTTTGTCAGAGTTGTCTTCTATTGTGAAGCTGTATGTTTCAACTACAAATTCTATTTTTGGATGTTTACTTAAAGGAAATCTCTGTTTAACATTCATAATGTGGTTTTATAAGGATCGTTAAGCTTGCTTAGCAAGAAATCTAATAGCAAAGAAGATCGAGAGAATTGAAAATAGTAGGCTACATATGTATGATACTAATCCAAAGCCGTTAGGATTATTTTCTAACAAATTTCCCAAATAGAATGTTAATGGATAGGCGAATAAATTAACAGTAACATGGGTTATTATGGCAAATAGAACATTACGAGTTTTACAATACACAATTCCTAAAACGATACCTCCAATAAAGATGGTAGTTGGGTTAGCAGACGTAGAGAGAATATGAGCGAAAGTGAATAAGGTAGCGGATATAATAACAGTCGTGATAATACTTTGTTTTAGAAGTAGTACCTCACAACATACTTTTCTATAAAACAATTCTTCGATTACTGGAATCAATAATATGGAGCCAAAAAAGAGAAAGTCGAGAACAGGTAATTCCTTACTGGCAAATATAAATTTTTCAACACCAATTATCGGTATGAAAATAATTGTTGAAATTGCCACTAGACTCAAACCTATGCTAATGGATGCCAAAACATAAAATAATTTCACATTCTTGTAAAGTTTTAAACTTACATTAAAATGCGTTGAACTAATCCAAATAATACTTAAATATAAGATAAGGTTAAAAATGAAGAGTAGCTCTTTTTGAAAAGTAAATGCTGAATTACTTAAGAATAGTTCAAAAAAGAAACTGATAACAAGAATAAATACTGTTACACCGAATAATTTAAAAACATTAAGCCTCATATATTCTTAAAAATTTATAGAAATGCTTCTTAACTTTTCTTTAAAGTAAAGGCTCAAAACAAATGTTTTAAGCCTTTAGCATAATTAATTACAATTGGAAGTCGGAGCCCAATACCCAGGCTTAAAACTAAAGGGAGTACTTGTGTTCAATCCTTGAGTAGTTAACATTTGAGATGGAACTCTACTTATTGCCTTGACAATCTGGCCAAAGACGGAGCCTGTTGCTGAACCACCTGTACTACTAGGATAATATCTTGGGCCTACTGCCTCAACAACTACCTCATCAGCATCATTAGTACCTCCAAAGCTATTTGATTGCCCGGCACAGCCACCACCACCGCCATCGTCCTCTCGAAAGAACCCTGGTGGCTGTTTCACACGCCAATGCCGACCGCGACCTCCTTTAATCTCTAACAACTCCGCAGTTTTAACAGCTTCAAAATCGTGTAAACTTAATTTTTGTGTTTTCTTACTTTACTTATTTTATTTTCGTTAATAAGATTCAACTTACATAAAATATGCTATTGTAGGATGGAATTGGATAAAAATTCGATAAAATACACGTATAGCCCACATATTAACGAAGTAATAGAGAAAAAGCCCAATTGGCTTATCCGTTTTGGGATAGGTGCCATGCTTTTTTTCTTGCTTTTGTTTTTTATAGCGGCTTGGATGGTAAGATACCCTGACGTTATCGTTGGTAAGGTGAATATAACGACGCCCAAACCACCCATAGATCTCACCGCAAGAATCAATGCTCCAATTGCTAAAAAATATGCTTTTCTGGAAAATGATACGGTTTTAAAAGGAGATGCCATTGTGTTACTGGAAAGTACGGTGTCTAACTATCAGGTGCAACAGTTGCATAAAGCTATTGATACGGATGTACGACCTAGCCGTGAAAAACAGGCACAAAAATGGTTGGATAGTTTGGGTAGCCTTCAGCCCTTTTATAATGCCTTTGCGCTTGCCCTCCTCAACCTTGAAAACTATGAACAGGACAGACCGCACGAGCAAAGGATAACGGCTCTCAAAAATATTCTGTCCGGTAATTTTAAAGGTTTGAAATTTTCAAATAATTATCTAAAAAGTAGTAAAAAAGATTATGATTCTAAAAAGATAGAATTTAAACGCTATGAAACGCTCTTTAAAAAGGGTGTTATCTCCGCTTCTGAGTTTGAGCAGACCACACAAACATTGCTACAGAAAGAAATGGGATTTGCCAATGACAATAAAAACCTGAATACGGCCCGTATGTCCATTGCCAATATAGAACGTGAAATCGTGGAGCTGCAATTACAGAAAACAGAATATGAACAACAACTACAAGCCGCTTATATTAGGGCTAAGAACGAAATAAAAACGCAATTGGAGCAATGGGAATATCAATACATGATAAAATCGCCGATAGATGGTCGCCTCTCCTTTTTTAACGAAATGAACGAGGGAGATTTCGTTACCGCTGGTGAACGTATACTGACCATTATTCCCTTTCAAAAACAAGAGATTCATGCATTAGGTATGTTCCCGGTTGAAAATGCCGGTAAAGTAGAAATAGGGAATAAGGTAATTTTAAAGCTAGATGCGTACCCCTATCACGAGTACGGAACTATTGAAGGTAATATCAAAAGAATTTCTGAAATACCGGTAGAGAACTCCTACAGTATTGTAATCGCCTTACCGAATGGTTTACGGACCAATTACGAAAAAAAGATAGTTTTTAAGCAACGGTTAAGCGCAACTGCCGATATAGTGACCAAAGACCAAAGTTTACTGCAGCGTATTTTTTATCAATTTGAAAACCTTTTTAAAAACTGACCCTTTAGCCATACATGTCTAAATTTAAAATATTTAAACAATTTGATAAGATGGACTGTGGTCCTACTTGTCTAAAGATGATTGCCAAACATTACGGTAAGGAAATAGCCTTGGATAAACTTAGGGAACTGAGCTTTATTACCCGTGAAGGTGTATCTCTTATGGGAATTAGTCACGCTTCTGAAAGCGTTGGTCTAAAATCTTTGGGTACACGGGTAGACTTGGATATGTTAGTCAAAAAAGCACCTTTACCTTGTATAATACCATGGGGTGATGCGCATTTTGTGGTGTTGTACAGAACGGATAAGAAGAATGCTTACATAGCGGACCCTGCAAGAGGCAGCGTAAAAGTATCCCACAAGGAGCTTAAAACGAACTGGTGTGGAAAAAATGACGATGGTATAGTGCTGTTATTGGAACCTACTCCTAAGTTTTACGATTTAGAGAACGAGCAAAAAGCAACATTCTCTCATTTTTTCAAATATTTCATACCCCATAAGAATTTATTGCTACAAGTTCTCTTTGCCATTATTTTTTCTAGTCTAGTAAGTCTGCTTACTCCGTTTATTACCCAATCTGTAGTTGATATAGGTATTCTGGGTAGAAATATCGATTTCATCTATTTGGTGCTTATTGCGCAATTGATGCTTACCATTGGTAGTACCGTAATATCTTTTATTCAATCTTGGATTTCATTGCATTTGAGCATCAGGATCAGTCTTGCCTTTGTTATTGGATATGTAGCAAAGTTAATGTCCATGCCCTTCACTTTTTTTGAATTGAAAACTGTTGGTGACATTTCGCAGCGTATTGGGGATAACTATAGAATCGAGAATTTTCTTAGTCAATCGATGTTCTCCGTAATTGTTTCCATTTTCAATTTTATTATATATACTGGTATACTGGCCTATTATAATTATCGGATTTTACTCATATTTTTAGCAGGTAATGCACTTTATATTGGATGGATAGTCCTGTTTTTGAGAAAACGAAGGGAATTTGATCATGAAGGCTTTAAAATCGCCGCCGATAGTGAGAACAAAATTTTACAGCTATTTTATGGTGCGCGAGAAATTATACTCAATAATATAGAAAAGGAGAAACGTTGGGAATGGGAAAGAGTACAGGCAAATAGCTATGAACTGCAAAAAAAGGTACTCCTTTGGGGGCAGTTTCAATCCTCTGGTGCATTGATTATAAATTCAATAGTAGGCGTTATTATAAGTATTACCGTTGCTACGTCCGTTATAGAAGGTGCCATGACATTGGGGATGATGATGTCGGTACAATTCATTATGGGACAGATACAGGCACCGTTAAGTTCGTTTTTGGGGCTGGCACACTCCTACCAAGATGCAAAAATCAGCTTAGAGCGCTTAAGTGAAGTCATAAATAAGGAGAAGGATACTGCTGCTACCTACAAAGCTTTGCCGAAGAACAGCGGAATTGTTTTGGACAATGTTTCTTTTCAATATGAAGGGCCACATTCTCCAAAGGTGCTCAATAATATTCGGTTGGAGATTCCGTGTAATAAAACAACTGCCATTGTTGGCGAAAGCGGGAGTGGAAAGACCACGCTGTTAAAACTTTTACTTAAACTATACCAACCCACGGATGGTGCGATAATGATCGGGAACGTAAATCTTAAATTTTTAGAGGATTACCATTGGCGTGAAAATATTGGGGTGGTGATGCAGGACAACTATATTTTTGCGGATTCCATTATAAATAATATTACTTTAAAGACCTATGAGCCTGTATCGTTAGAACGTGTTTTAAAAGTGACCCAACTTGCTAATATTGGAGATTGGATAGCAACACTTCCCTTACAATATCAAACAAAGATCGGGGCAGAAGGCGTTGGTCTGAGTCAAGGCCAAAAACAACGCTTACTTATTGCTCGAGCACTCTACAAGAATCCAGCATTTATTTTTTTAGATGAGGCCGCTAATTCTTTAGATGCAAAAAATGAAAAAGCGATTATTGAGAATCTGAGTGCCGCCACGGAGAATAAAACAGTTGTGGTTATCGCTCACCGTTTAAGTACCGTCAAAAACGCAGATAAAATAGTTGTTCTAGAAAATGGTATCATACAGGAAGAGGGTACCCATGATGAGCTTCTAAGGAATAAAGCTCAATACTATCACTTGATTAACACACAATTATCTTGATTATGTTTCAAAAAAAATCCGATTCTATTGCTGGAGTCTTGTTTGAACTTTTCAAAAATTTAGACATACAAATTACTGAAAAGTCTATTGAAGGAAAACTGTTGCAACATCCTCATTATCCTTCCCTTTTTTCAATATCTAATACCATAAGTAATTTCGGCATTCAAAATAAAGCGGTTAGAATTAGTACTGACCAGCTGATACAAATTGAAACTCCTTTTTTGGCTACCACAAAATTTGATGAAACTATTTTAGTAAAATCTGTTGAGACATCCACAATAAGCTATTATACGCATAAAGGTGGAGATGAAAAATCGAGTATAACGGCCTTTTTCCAACTTTGGAACAATATGGTCGTTTTGATGGATAACAAAACGAAAGTTATAGAAAATGGATACAGCAAGAAGAATAATTATGATAAGCTTTTACAGGTACGTCCGTTAGTGGCAATCAGTGCTGGGTTTTTTATATTACTAATGGCATCTTTGTCAGTTGGTGTAGTAAGTCAACTATTGTTTATTGTAATCAAACTTTGTGGTCTTGTTGTGTCGCTTTTATTGGTGGTAAAAGAAATACATTCAAACAAAGAGTATAGTTTCTGTAAAGCGAAAAAAAAATAGACTGTAATGAGGTCCTTAATTCTCCTGCCGCTAAAATATTTAGTTGGCTTTCCATGACTGATTTAGGCTTCCTATATTTCTCAGGGACATTATTAGCTTTGCTTCTTTCCTGTTTGGTTAGTTCAAGTATAGTCCATACAGTATTATTGGGAGTAGTGATATTGGCATTTCTGTCTATACCGTATACTATGTATTCCTTAGGATATCAAGCTTTTAAGATAAAAAAATGGTGCACTCTCTGTCTGGCAACAATTGCCGTTCTATGGTTAGAAGCAGTAGTTGGATATTTTTATATTTCTAGTGTTTCCTCTGATATGAATTTAGAAATACAAGGGGTTTTGCTTATGGTTGTTTCCCTTTTGATACCAACTGTAATATGGATGTTTTTCAAAAATATTTTGATTAAGGCAAATCGTTATGATGACTTGCGTTTTTCTTTTTTACGTATTATCTAAGTTCAAGTCATAAGTGCAACATGCATATTTAAAATACTTGGGGCTAGCCCCAAGTATTTTAGGTTCAATATTTATATTGATCTTGCATGAAACATTACAAACAATTGACCCTATCTCAAAGGTATCAAATTCAGAGTCTTTTACAAGTCGGATTTACTCAAACCCAAATCGCATTAGAATTAGGCGGTAATAAAAGCACTATTAGTCGTGAGCTTAAGCGAAATATCCCGACAAGAG
>NZ_MDGN01000040.1:0-1122 GCF_002742365.1 Maribacter sp. 4U21 | reverse complement strand
TGTCCACTCCACCTGCTGTGTCTTCTGTAAGCGTGGCCGTGTCATCTGTAATCACTGGTGAGTCATTCACAGAGTTCACCGTTACGTTCACAGTGGCCTCTTCACACTGTACGTCCGGTGTACCGTTGTCACATACCTGATAGGTAAATGAGTCCGTACCGTTAAAGTCTGCGTTAGGTGTGTAGGTTACTGTTCCATCAGGATTAATAACCACCGTACCGTTAGCTGGGGCACCTGTTATGCTCACCGATGCTGGGTCTATGCTGCCGCCATCCGCATTATCATTATCATTAGCCAGTATGTCTACTGTTACCGGGTTATCTTCATCTACAGTAGCCGTATCATCAGTTACCACTGGGGCATCTGACTCTTCTTCTACCGTTACAGTTACTGTGGCCGTCTGGCAGTCGCCAGTATCATCACAAACTTCATAGGTGAATGTGTCCGTGCCGTTAAAGTTCGGGTTAGGTACATAGTTCAGGGTGCCATCTGGATTAATGGTTACTGTTCCGTTAGACGGTGCGCCTACTATGCTTAAGCTAGAAGGGTCTATGGTACCGTCTACGTCAGTGTCATTTCCTAGTACGTTTATGTCTACTCCACCTGCTGTGTCTTCTGTTAGCGTGGCCGTGTCATCTGTAATAACTGGTGAGTCATTCACAGAGTTCACCGTTACGTTCACAGTGGCCTCTTCACACTGTACATCTGGTGTACCGTTGTCACATACCTGATAGGTAAATGAGTCCGTACCGTTAAAGTCTGCGTTAGGTGTGTAGGTTACTGTTCCATCAGGATTAATAACCACCGTACCGTTAGCCGGGGCACCTGTTATGCTTACTGAAGAAGCGTCTATGCTTCCGCCATCCGCATTATCATTATCATTGGCCAGTATGTCTACTGTTACTGGGTTATCTTCATCTACCGTAGCTGTATCATCGGTTACCACTGGGGCATCTGACTCTTCTTCTACCGTTACAGTTACTGTGGCCGTCTGGCAGTCGCCAGCGTCATCACATACTTCATAGGTGAATGTGTCCGTACCGTTAAAGTTCGGGTTAGGTACATAGTTCAGGGTGCCATCTGGATTAATGGTTACTGTTCCGTTAGACGGTGCGCCTACTA
>NZ_MDGN01000039.1:0-124535 GCF_002742365.1 Maribacter sp. 4U21 | reverse complement strand
GGCCATACTTCGGGAGAAGTGGACGGGGCCATAGGGGAATCCCTTGACGAAAAATCCATTGTGTTCACCGACAAGAGCACTTCCTATGTCGATATCGCCGACTTCGTGGAACTGCACGTGACCGAGAAATCGAACAAGGAGACCACCGAAGAGACCCTCAAACGGGTGCATATATTCATAAGCAACGCCAAAAGGAACCTTTTGGGCAATGACCACAGGATAAAGGGAAAGTACCTTCAGGCATATCTCGACGAGTTCGTGTACAAGCTCAACAGGAGGTATTTCGGGGACCGGGTCTTCGACAGGATAGTGATAGCGGGAATTACAGGATTATGACACTTAACAGATATCCAGTTCCTAAATGAAGAAATTTAAATCAACAAAGATAATTTCAGCTAAAAATACATGCCATGGAAGAACTAAAGAAAGAAGATATTAATCAAGAAGTGTTTGACCTTTATGACGATTATGCGCATAATAGGCTAAGCCGAAGGCTTTTTATGAATAAACTATCCACTTATGCTGTAGGAGGATTGACCGTTGCCTCCATAATGAGTTTTATTTCTCCGGATTATGCAAAGAAGATTCAAATCTCACAGGGTGATTCCCGATTAAACTCTGAGTTTGTACAATACGAATCCCCAAAAGGAGGGGGGACCATAAAAGGATTATTATCTAAACCGGTTGATGCCAAGAAACGACTTCCTGGTATTATTGTGGTGCATGAAAATAGGGGTTTAAATCCTCACAGAGAGGATGTGGGAAGGCGCGCGGGTCTAGCAGGTTTTATTTCTTTGGCGCCAGATGCCCTTACTCCTTTGGGAGGTTATCCAGGAAATGACGATGAAGGAAGAAAATTGCAAAGGGAAAGGGATAGAAATGAAATGTTGGAAGATTTTATTGCTGCCTACAAACACTTGAAAAGTCATCCCGAGTGCAACGGTAAAGTGGGCGTTGTAGGCTTTTGTTTTGGAGGATGGATTTCTAATATGATGGCTGTTGAGGTGAAAGATTTAGGAGCTGCCGTGCCATTTTATGGAGGACAACCTAAAGAGGGGATAAGTAAAATCGAAGCACCGTTATTGCTTCATTTTGGAGCGTTGGATACTAGAGTTAACGCAGGTTGGCCGGCTTATGAGGAGGCACTCAAAAAAAATGGAAAGGAATACATGGCACATGTGTATCCGAATGCTAATCATGGATTCCATAACGATACTACGCCAAGATATGATATGGAAGCTGCCGAACTCGCTTGGAAACGTACTATAGAATTTTTTCGGGAAAAGCTTGCTTAATCTTTTTGAAGACAAATGGGCTAAGATTTAACAAAATGATTTTGACCCAAGTTTACTTTATCAAAACAGATTTTAACTCTACCTTAGTGACCTTTAAGGGATATTAGCTCAGTTGGTTTAGAGCGCTGCCTTGACAGGGCAGAGGTCACCGGTTCGAATCCAGTATATCCCACAATAGTATTTTTTACAGTATATCTAAAATTCGTTCTAAAGCCATACCCCTAGAGCCTTTAATGAGCAAAGTACTGTTTGGATTTAGCTCCTCAGCAAGTAAGTGGATTTTCAGGTCATTGAAAGACCTGAATTTTTTAAAGTTGTTTTTTACCTGATAAAAGTTCTCACCAATCAAAAAAACACTTTCAAACCCAAGCTCTTGAGCTAGCGCTGCAATATTTTGATGTTCCTCCTCTGCTTGATCTCCAAGTTCGAACATATCCCCTAAAAATAAGGATTTTTGGTCCCCTTGCATTTGAGAGAAATTTTCCAGTGCTGCTTTCATACTTGTAGGATTAGCATTATAGGCATCGAGAATAATTTTATGACCGTTATTTTCGATTACTTGGGACCTATTGTTATCTGGCACATAAGATTCTAAACCTAATTTTATATGGTCAATAGGCACATTAAAGTATTTGCCCATAAGGATGGCCGCGCAACAGTTGGGGAAATTATAAGACCCTATAAGCTGTGTTTTAATATGTGACTGTTCGAATTTGATTTCAACAAAAGGATTTCCCTTCGGCATTTTAATAATGGTAAAAGCCTGGTCGTTTGTACTAAAGCCATATTTGTTAATATAGGAAGCTAATTTTTCTCTTTGAATGGGGTCATCGGCATTCATGAATATGCCTTTGTTTTCGGCAATTAGATGTGTATAAAGCTCACTCTTTCCTTTGATTACTCCTTCGACTCCGCCAAAACCTTCCAAGTGTGCTTTCCCGAAATTAGTGATGTACCCAAAATCTGGTTGTGCAAGACTGCTTAGAAATTCGATTTCTTTTTGATGGTTGGCACCCATTTCTACAATGGCAATTTCGGTCTCTTCCTTAATAGATAATAAGGTCAAAGGAACTCCGATATGGTTGTTTAAATTACCTTTCGTGGCAATGGTCCTATATTTTTTGGAAAGAACCGCATTGATCAATTCTTTGGTTGTCGTTTTTCCATTACTACCTGTTAAGGCTATGACTCTTGCTTTGCAATAATTTCTATGGAAAGTAGCTAAATGCTGTAAAGTAGTAAGCACGTTTTTTACCAAAATAGTTCTATCATCAATAGCGAATTTTTCCTCGTCTATGATGGCATAGCAAGCCCCACTTTCAATAGCCTTTTTTGCATATGTGTTACCATTGAAATTTTCTCCTTTCAGTGCAAAGAAAATATCGTTATTTAAAAGTTTTCTGGTATCCGTGCATACCGACGGGTGCTTGAGAAAGATTTTATGGAGGTCTGCAATTTTCATAAAATCGAAGATAAAAAAAAGCCCTTTAAGAAAAGGGCTTTTTAATACTTTAGATAAGCGAAATTATTTTGCTTTCTTACCTCTTACGGTCTTATTTTTTGTTTTAGACTTTGATCCAACTCTAGACATTGCACATCTAAACCCGATATAATCCGTGGCCATATATTGTGGCATATATCTTCTTTGCGCAGGATCTAACCAGTAAGCTCTATCTCTCCAAGAACCTCCTTTGTATACTCTTACCTCATCGTTAATCAAAGAAGTTCTAGTATTGGATTGATCGTACTGTCTTGTAATTTTCCCGTCTTCATCTCTCTCAACTTTATGTTGAGGAGAATTGTACATACTCGCCTTATCGCTTTCCTCATCTTCATCGCTGAATCTATCAAAGAATCTAGATGAACCTGGGTCCCCGTCTCTATAACCTCTGTTATCACTAGAGGAGAAGTTAGTTCTTAGGTAAGTTTCGTTTTCATCTACAGGTACCTGCTTAATTTCACCGGGTAGATTTACTGCCACGACCTTACCATTAGGAAGCGTGTCGTAAAGCACTGAATCTCTGAGGATGTTTACTTTACCGTCTTCTCCTATGGCACTTTTCATGTAAATGTTACCTCTGTAGTAGTTAAAATCACTCACCTCGTCATCAACTATTGGTCTGTATACATCAGCTACCCATTCAGCTACGTTACCTGCCATGTCATAAAGACCTAGATCATTAGGCTTGTAGGACATAACCTGTGCTGTGATGTCCGCACCATCATCAGACCAACCGGCAATTCCGCCGTAGTCTCCTTTTCCTTGCTTAAAGTTTGCTAATTGGTCTCCTCTACCTACACGTTGTCCGTTTCTGGTATAGTCACCTTCCCAAGGATATTTTTTTCTACCTCTGTAGTTGTTATATTCTCTTGATCCCACTTGAGCTTGAGCAGCATATTCCCATTCCGTTTCCGTCGGTAATCTATATTCTGGCATGATAACACCACTACTTCTTTTGGCAAAAGTAGAAACACTGTCCTTTTTCTTTTTACCCTGTAGAGAATCTATCTGTCCATTGTAAACAGATTCTGGTCTGTTCAGGTAGGCTTCCGTACTAAAAGTGCCGGCAACCTCTCCGCTAGCTGCTTGGTATTTGGCATCTTGAGATAAGTATCCTTCTCTTTCTAACATGACCTCGTTTACACGGTCGGTTCTCCATTCTGCAAACTGAGTAGCTTGTATCCAATTTACACCTACAACGGGATATTCCGCATAAGCAGGATGTCTTAAATAGTTATTGGTCATCGTTTCGTTAAAGCCCAGTCTATTTCTCCAAACCAAAGTATCTGGTAAAGCTCCTTTGTAAATGTTGGTGTACTTGGGATTTTCCGGTGGGTAAACACTTTTCAAGTAATCTAAATACTCTAGGTACATAACATTGGTCACCTCTGTTTCATCCATGTAGAAAGATTGTACGTGCTGTGCGGTGGGCGTGTTGTTCCAGTCATGCATAACGTCATCCTGTACTTTACCTTTAGTAAAAGTTCCGCCTTCTACAAATACCAATCCAGGAGCGGTTTCTTGCTCCTTAAAATCGGTATTATATTGGAAGCCGCCTTCCTTAGCATTGATTTTCCAACCTGTAGCTCTAGACGTATTTTTAGAGGAAGATGAGGATTTAGAACAGCTGGTTACTGTAAAACCTCCCGCTATAACGGTTAATGAGAGTACAAATTTTGTAAACTGTTTTTTCATAATTAGGACTTGAGTTCAATCTTCACAAACTAACTTTTGGCGAATTTGTGTATTGGGTTTTGATTAATTTGATGTCACTTTCGCTGTTTAAAACGTTGTTTTCATCATAATATTTTATAGCTTATTTTTTTTATTCTTACTCTGAATATAAATAATCCGATAAAAAGGCATTTCTATCAGTCATAACGTGCTATTGCCTATAATAGTATGGGACTTCAATTATCTTTTTGTTTCTTTGGAGAGTTATGGGAGAAATCTGTCTTGGAATGTTCCGCTTAAATAAAAGTTTTAATAAGTGAAAATGAAAAATGTCCCATCACATACAAGATTATTGTAAAACGGTCGTTTACATGTAAAATACACTATATCACCCTAAAAGTAACACGCTATATTTTATTCCTAAATCAACAATAAATTAAATGAGAAAGATTTCAATATTCTTCATGCTGGCTTTTGTCACAAAATCAGTGGCACAAGAAGACCAGAGAGTGATAACTACAGCAGTACCATTTTTGACTATTGCAGCAGATGCACGTTCCGCAGGAATGGGTGATATGGGTGTGGCCACTTCCACAGATGCCTTTTCCCAACAATGGAACCCGGCAAAATTCGCTTTCGCAGAACGAAAAACAGGCATTGGTTTGAGTTACACACCTTATTTAGAAAGTATAATAACGGATATTTCCTTACTGAATGCCAGTGTTTATAATAAGTTAGATGAAAAAAGTGCATTTGCGGTAAGTCTTAGATACTTTACGTTGGGAGAAATAGAACTTCGGCAATTTGCAAATGACCCAGGAACCCTGGCGAAACCTAACGAGCTTGCTTTAGATGGTTCTTATTCCCTTAAGCTAAGCCCGACTTTTTCGATGGCCGTTGCGGGTAGATATATAAGGTCTAACTTAAGATTGCCTCAAAATGGCACAGAAGATTCGCAAGCTGCTAGTTCTTTTGCTGTTGATGTAGCTGGTTTTTATAGGTCCAGAGAAGTCGCCTATAATAATTTTGATGGTCGATGGAGAGCTGGTTTCAATATATCCAATTTTGGAGGCAAGATTCAATATGACGAAGGTGGACAGGAAAACTTTCTGCCAACTAATTTAAGAGCCGGATTGGGCTTTGATTTTATCTTAAATCAAGACAATGTCATAGGCGTAACAACTGAATTTAGTAAATTGTTGGTTCCAACACCTCAAGATTTTGATAATGATGGCGATATTGATTCTGAGGATAATGACATTTATCAAAACGAAAGTGGCTTCAGTGGTATACTAGGTTCTTTCTCCGACGCACCAGATGGTTTTAGTGAGGAACTAAAAGAATTTACTTGGGCCCTTGGCGCAGAATATTCCTACCAAGACGCCTTTATGGTGCGCACGGGCTATTTTAACGAAAGCGAGGAAAAGGGTTCTAGAAAGTTCTTTACACTGGGAGCTGGCTTCAAGTTCAAGGCGGCCCAGATAGATTTATCCTATCTTTTCTCCACTTCCCAAGTTAGAAATCCTCTGGAAAACACATTGCGTTTTTCACTTACTTTTAGTTTAGGAGAGGAATTTTATAATGATTAAGTAGCACTTAAAATATAGTTTCAAAAACCTGCTACACGGCAGGTTTTTTGATTTTTAACCCTTTGGAAGTGGTTCTTGTTTTTGAGAATACCTTATTTTTGATAAGTTGTTCCGTATTGTTTTATACCCATTTTAGATGCCTTTAGTAAAGTGTTTGAGTTTTGACATTACCATTTATGATTCTCTAGAGGAACTGAATGAATCGGATAGGTCTTTAATGATGCAGTCTATTGGTGCTAGAGAAAATGCTTATGCACCCTATTCTAGATTTAATGTTGGGGCGGCGGTACTATTGGAAAATGGTAAAGTTGTAATAGGAAATAATCAAGAAAATGCCTCCTATCCTTCCGGTCTTTGCGCGGAAAGAGTAGCCGTGTTTTATGCTGGAGCTCAGTTTCCTGGAGTTAAAATAAAAACAATAGCAATCACAGCGGCATCCAAAAATTATGAAGTTGCAACTCCGGCAGCACCATGCGGTAATTGTAGACAGGCTATTCTTGAGTATGAGTTTAAACAAAAAGAATCTATAAAGCTTTTATTGATGGGTGAAGTAGGCAAGATAATTCAGTGCAATTCCGTTGCGGACATACTTCCATTAGGATTTAATAGAACCTTCTTAAAATAAGCGTGATTTTAGTTGCTAAAACACACGCATCACATAATTTTTGTTAAGCCTATAATTTCTTTCTCCTTTTGTTTCTATTTTTTTTATCCATTCATTAATATGTGTATTTTTGTTTTCTTTCGGCATAGATAAGAGCCTTTGCTCTGTGGCCCGAAAAATAAAATACCACAGGGACGGACCCATAGGGTATTCTAATAGAAAATAACACGTGGTTTCGAGGTTAGCCTCGGAGCATTTTTAATCTCGATTATCGAGTAAATATTAATTTAGATAATAGATTGATGGAAAAAATTACCAAGGAGACGTATTTGAAATGGTATGAGGAAATGCTTTTCTGGAGAAAATTCGAGGACAAACTTGCTGCTGTGTATATACAACAGAAGGTAAGAGGGTTTCTTCACCTGTACAATGGCCAAGAAGCAGTCTTAGCAGGAGCTTTGCATGCTATGGATTTAACGAAGGATAGGATGATTACCGCCTATAGAAATCATGTTCAACCCATTGGTATGGGAGTTGACCCAAGGAAAGTAATGGCGGAGCTTTATGGTAAAGTTACCGGAACTTCTAAAGGTATGGGAGGTTCCATGCACATCTTTTCAAAAGAACATAGATTCCACGGAGGTCATGGTATTGTAGGGGGTCAGATTCCCTTAGGTGCCGGGATGGCCTTTGGAGATAAATATAATGGTAGTGATGCGGTAACGCTCTGCTACATGGGTGATGGTGCCGTTAGACAAGGGTCGCTTCATGAGACGTTCAACTTAGCTATGCTTTGGCAACTACCTGTGGTTTTTGTATGTGAGAATAACGGTTATGCCATGGGTACCTCGGTAGCAAGAACATCCTATTCCACAGATATATGGAAACTTGGATTAGGGTATGAAATGCCCTGTGGTCCTGTTGACGGAATGAACCCGGTTACGGTTGCTCAGGAAATGAGTAAGGCAATTGAGCGGGCAAGGTCTGGTGGTGGACCAACTTTTCTAGAAATGAAGACGTATAGGTATAGAGGGCATTCTATGTCCGATGCACAGCATTATAGAACTAAAGATGAAGTAGCGGAGTACAAAAAGATAGATCCGATTACTCAAGTATTGGATGTCATCAAAGAGAAAAAGTATGCTACGGATGATGAAATAAAGAGCATTGACAAAAAGGTGAAAGCCTTAGTTTCTGAATGTGAGAAATTTGCGGAGGAATCAGATTATCCACCAGTAAGCCAATTGTATGATATGGTTTACGAACAAGAAGATTTTCCATTTGTTCAACATAAATTATAAGTAAATGGCTATAGTTGTAAATATGCCCAGATTAAGCGATACCATGGAAGAGGGTACCGTTGCCACATGGTTGAAAAATGTGGGGGATAAGGTTGAAGAAGGAGATATATTAGCCGAGATAGAAACCGATAAGGCTACGATGGAGTTTGAGTCCTTTAATGAAGGAACACTATTGCACATCGGGATAGCTGAAGGTGACACGGCTCCAGTAGATTCGTTATTGGCCATTATAGGTGAAGAAGGAGAGGATATTTCCGGTTTGCTTAATGGTAATACCGCGCCCGAAGTAGAGAAGGAAGAGTCGGAAGCCCCTGAACCAGAGGCGAAGACTGAGGCTGCTACAGTGGAGACTGCTGAAATTCCAGAAGGTGTTGAGGTGGTTAAAATGCCACGTTTAAGCGATACCATGGAAGAAGGTACTGTTGCTGCATGGTTAAAACAGGTCGGTGACACGGTTGAAGAAGGCGATATCTTAGCGGAGATAGAAACTGATAAGGCTACGATGGAGTTCGAGTCATTTTATTCCGGTACGCTGCTCTATGTAGGAATTCAAGAAGGAGAATCATCTCCAGTGGATGCGGTGTTGGCCGTAATCGGGCCTGAAGGAACGGATGTAGATGCTGTTTTAAATGCTAAACCTGCAACCGCAAAATCTGAAACTACAACAACAGAAACAAAAAAGGAGGAGTCAAAAGAAAAAGTTCAGGCCGATGCAAGTACAGAAAAAGTAGCTGTTGCAGATGGTAAGCGAATTTTTGCATCGCCTTTAGCAAAGAAAATAGCCGAGGACAAAGGAATAGATTTGGCTGCTGTTTCCGGTTCTGGGGATAATGGAAGAATTGTTAAAAAAGATATAGAGAATTACCAGCCATCACAGGCTACCGCTGCCCCTGCTGCTCAACAGAAACAAGAAGCTGCGCCGAGCCTAGCACCTATCAGCTTGCCCGTAGGCGAGGAAGGTTCTGAGGAAGTTAAGAATTCTTCGATGCGCAAAGTAATTGCGAAAGTATTGGGACAGTCAAAATTCACTGCACCACACTTTTATCTTACCATAGAGGTAGATATGGACAATGCAAAGGCTTCTAGAGCACAAATAAACAGTCTGCCAGATACTAAGGTTTCATTTAATGATATGGTATTGAAAGCATGTGCGATGGCTTTAAGAAAGCACCCACAAGTAAATACCTCCTGGAACGGAGATACTACGCGCTATAACAAACATATACATATGGGTGTTGCGGTTGCCGTAGACGAAGGTCTAGTTGTGCCGGTAGTTAAGTTTGCGGACCAATTAGGTCTTACACAAATAGGTGCTGCCGTTAAGGATTTAGCGGGTAAGGCTAGGACCAAAAAGATTGCGCCATCGGAGATGGAGGGTAGTACTTTTACGGTTTCCAATTTAGGTATGTTCGGTATATTGGAGTTTACTTCTATAATCAATCAACCTAACTCGGCCATACTTTCAGTCGGTGCTATTGTAGAAAAACCAGTAGTTAAAAATGGAGAAATTGTTGTGGGTAATACCATGAAACTGACACTTGCGTGTGACCATAGGACGGTAGATGGGGCAGTCGGAGCCCAATTTTTACAGACCCTGAGGTATTTCGTTGAAAACCCGGTAACGATGTTGGCATAAGCCAAATCTTAAATAAACAGTAAAAAGCATCCTCTTTTCGGGATGCTTTTTATCTTTAATATAAAGTGGAAAAATGAAAAGACTGATTATTTTAGCTCAAACACTCTTGCTAATGGCATGTGGTGTTCAGAACAAAAACGCCAGTAACACGATGAATACTACCAATGAAGCCACTGGTGCTTTGGTGGGAGCAATTGGTAAAGAAGAGAAACCAATGGTAGCAAAGGGGTCAGCCTTAAATGCGACCACTCAAATGTCCTTTACATCGGCAGAAAAAATAGAAGGTATCATGACCTTTTTGGCATCGGATGATTTAGAGGGCAGAGATTCTGGAAGTGTGGGTATAGAAAAAGCTGCTGATTTTATAGCGGGTATTTTTAAAAATAATAATGTATCGCCTTATTTTAAAACGTATAGGGATACACTGAGTAATTTTGAGAAACCAACTTCTAATGTGGTAGGTTATTTGGAAGGCACGGACCCACAACTAAAAAAGGAATTTATAATTATTGGTGCCCACTATGATCATATAGGTATCATGGGTAGCGAAAATGGTGATGCTATTGCTAACGGAGCAAACGACAATACATCCGGAACTAGTGTTGTACTAGAGCTGGCTAGGTATTTTGGTGAAACAAAATCAAATAAGAGGAGTATTATATTTGCGCTATTTAGTGCTGAAGAAAAAGGACTACTTGGTTCCAAACATTTAGCTGAAAAGCTGAAAGGTGAAGATATTACGCTTTATACGATGCTCAATTTTGAAATGGTCGGCGTGCCAATGGTCAATAAAGATCATTTGTTATACCTGACCGGTTATGAACTCTCAAATTTATCGGAAGTAAGTAATATATATGCCAAAGAAAAATTGACAGGGTTTTTGCCAAAAGCTAAGGCCTTTAATTTGTTCAAGCGATCGGATAACTATGCGTTTCATAAGGCTTTTAATGTGCCGTCACAAACCTTTAGTAGTTTCGATTTTACCAATTTTGAATATTATCACAAGGTTGGCGATGAGCTTGATCTAATGGACTTTGAGCATATGGCGCGCGTGGTGAATAGGATGATACCTGTTGTTGAAGGAATATCGAATGCACCTGTTAAAGAAATAAAATATAACTAATGGCCAAAATTATAGTTACAGGAGCAAGTAGAGGTATCGGTTTTGAACTAGCACAATTATTTGCTAAAGAAGGCCATGAAGTGTTGGCCCTATCTCGAAACGAAAATCCAATTAAAAGCTTGGGTATAAAGGATATTCACACCTTTCCTTTTGACATTGTAAGTGATGCTGATCTATTAAAATTAGAGCGTTTTTTGAACGAGAATTGGAAGAGGGTTGATGTGTTGATAAATAATGCGGGAGCGCTTTTGAACAAGCCTTTTCTAGAAACGAGTAAAGAAGAATTCAAAGCCGTTTATGATGTAAATGTCTTTGGTGTGGCCGCCATAACTAAATTGGTCATACCGTTTATGGACAAAAATGCCCATGTTGTTACTATCAGTTCTATGGGTGGGGTTCAAGGAAGCATGAAATTCCCAGGTCTTTCCGCGTATAGCTCAAGCAAGGCGGCAGTGATCACAATGACGGAGCTATGGGCGGAAGAATTCAAGGAGGCTGGCCCATCCTTCAACGTGCTTGCTTTGGGTGCGGTACAAACAGAAATGTTAGAGGAGGCTTTCCCTGGATATGAGGCACCAACAACCGCTTTGGAAATGGCGACGTATATTAAGGATTTTGCGCTGACCGGTAATAAATTGTACAACGGTAAGCTATTGCAAGTGAGTAGTAGTACACCTTAATCTATAGCTTCACATAGGCTTTATATATAGTGTCTAGTTTTGGAAATAATGCTAAAAAAGCTTTTCTATCAGTATACATCAAGTCTAGAGTATCCATCGTGGTGTCTGCGTAGCCAGAATGTAGGCTTTCAACGACGTCCATACCATTTACAACTTTTCCAAAAGCAGGAAAACCTTTTACATTATTGTATATAATTGTATCTAGGCGATGATTGTCACTTAAATTAATATAAAGGTCTGTAGTTCTTGTTTCTGGTCCGCCTCTACCAAAACTTATCGTGCCTTTTGAGTTTCCCAGAATCACTTTTTCATCAGGAACTTTTACACTGTTCCAATAATTGTAATTTACGCTGTCCGTGCTTCCAAACTGTGCTACGAAACCAGGATTGACACGATAAAAAAGTTGATTATCAAAATAACGATGTTTAACAAGTTGATAGAACCTATCTGCGGCTTTAGGAGATAAGGACCTTGTTATCATCACATCAAAATCTCCTTTTGAGGTATTAAATGCTACCGTAAAATTTTTAGGAGCTATTTCCGTAGTCCATTTTTTAGAGAATATTTTAGAGGAACAGCTCACAATAATTAGTGTTACTATGGCTATTAAGTACTTCTTCATAACAAGCATCTTATGATTTTGAAGATATTACTAATTTAAAATAAACCAATAGTATTTTTTCAGGTATTTTTGTTGTGATGGATAATGTTCTCATGAAATATTTACCCGAAAGAGCAGTGCCTTCTTGCATGGAGCTTATACGAGTAAATAATGTTCATTTAAAAATAGTGAATGAACGGGTTACTAGGCATGGCGATTATAGAAGAACAGCGGACGGCCAGCATCAAATTACCGTAAATGCAACACTGAATAAATATCGGTTTTTGATTACACTTGTTCATGAAATTGCCCATCTGGTGGCATTTGAGAAATTTGGAAGGCGCATAAAACCTCATGGTTTGGAATGGAAAAAAACTTTTCAACATCTGATGCTTCCCTTTATACGGCCAGAAATATTCCCATCTATGCTTTTGCCCCTTTTAGCTTCACATTTTAGAAATCCAAAGGCAAGCAGCAGCACTGATGCCAGATTGTCAATAGCTTTAAAAACCTATGATGCGCAACAATCCGAAAAATCCTACGTTTTTGAATTGCCTTTAGGAAGCATTTTCAGAATGTACAATGGCAAGCTTTTTAAAAAAGGGAATAGAAGAGTAAAGCGATATGAATGTATTGAGGTGGAATCTGGTAAAATGTACCTTTTTCAGCCCAATGCAGAAGTAGAATTAATACGTAATTGAGATGAATAAAAATTATTACGCGGTTTTGATGGCAGGTGGAGTAGGGTCAAGATTTTGGCCAATAAGCACTGGTGAATATCCAAAGCAATTTCATGACATGTTGGGTACGGGTAAAACCTTGATACAAAAAACATTTGAACGTTTAAACAAGTTTGTTCCAACAGAGAATATTTTGATATTGACCAATGAAAGATATAATGATTTAGTACTGGAACAATTACCCAAGGTAAAACAGGAGCAAGTAGTTCTAGAGCCCGCAATGAGAAATACGGCACCGTGTATTCTTTATGCAGCACTTAAAATTAAGAAGATGAATCCCGATGGGGTTATGATAGTGGCCCCGAGTGATCATTGGATCGAAGATGAACAAGCATTTGCAGAAGATGTTACCGCTTGCTTTCAAAAATGTGAAAAGGAGAATGTGCTATTTACTTTGGGGATTAAACCCACTTTTCCCAACACCGGTTTCGGATATATAGAGTATAATAAATCAGACGATAATCAAATAAAAAAGGTAAATCAATTTAGGGAAAAACCGGATTATGAAACGGCCAAGGATTTCTTGGCACAAGGTAATTTTTTGTGGAACGGCGGTATATTTATGTGGAGTGTAAAAACCATTGTGGGAGCTTTTGAGGCCTATCAGCCCCAGCAGTACCAATTATTTGAGTCAGGTTTTGCATATTATAACACGGATAAGGAACGTGGCTTTATAGCAGAAAATTACCCAAAGGCCGAAAATATTTCAATTGATTATGCTATTTTGGAGCATAGTAGCTCCATATATGTTTTGGCAGCAACCTTTGATTGGAACGATTTGGGCACTTGGGGTTCATTGTTCGATAAGCTGGATAAGGACTCCGACGGCAACGCAGTGGTAAACGCCAAAGTTTTGGCCGAGGATGCCTCAGGAAATATGATACGTGCGGCGAAAGATAAAATTGTTGTTGTAGATGGCTTAAAAGATTATATTATAGTGGATAAGGAAGAAGTACTTTTAATCTATCCAAAATCGAAGGAGCAAGACATTAAAAAAGTCCTGACGAAGGTCAAGGACAAGTTTGGAAGTGAACATGCATAAGATATGAGTCAAGGGTTAAATCAAGATAATATCACCCCTTCAGAGAAACCTCAAGAAAGTGGTGAGGAAGTAAAAAAAGACCTGAAGGGTTTAGCGGGTAGCGTAAAAAGGTTTTTGTCCGAGCTGTTGGATATACGAACTAATACGGATCAGGATGCCACCAAGGAAGCTATTATTGCAGACATTCCTTTCAAAGGGCACACGTCTTGGATTCTTATCTGTTCTATTTTTATAGCCTCTATCGGGTTAAACGCGAACTCTACCGCTGTTGTCATTGGTGCGATGCTTATTTCGCCATTAATGGGCCCTATCTTAGGAATTGGCTTGTCCATTGGCATTAACGATATTGATACCTTAAAGCGTTCTCTTAAGAATTTTGCGGTAATGGTTATACTCAGTGTTCTGACCGCTTTTCTTTTCTTTAAGTTTTTTCCGCTTCGAAATGAATCATCCGAGTTATTGGCAAGAACCGCACCAGATATAAGGGATGTTTTAATCGCGTTCTTTGGTGGTCTGGCCCTAGTCATCGCCAGAGCTAAAAAGGGAACTATTGCAAGTGTTATATTCGGTGTGGCCATTGCTACCGCGTTGATGCCTCCACTTTGTACCGTGGGGTTTGGATTGGCTATCGGGAATTGGGAATATGCCATGGGTGCTATGTATTTATTTACGATAAATACGATTTTCATTGCCCTGGCTACCTTTCTAATTATAAAGTTGTTGCGGTTTCCAATGGTCCGTTATGTCAATTCTAAAAGGCGTAGACTCATTGCTAGACTGGCTTCCTTGGTGGCGGTTGCCGTAATGATACCTGCAGGAATTACGTTTTATAAGGTATTTCAAGAATCACTTTTTAGAAGAGAGGCAAACAATTTTATAAACGAAAAAATTGCGCTGTATCAATTTTCTGGAGAGGGTAGATTTTTAGAGGATTTTACAGATATAGAATTTAATGACGGCCTAGACCCTTCCATTGAAATAGTTTTTATGGGAAGTGAGACTATTCCGGATAACATTATTGCTACCTGGGAAAATCAAATGAACGAATATCCTAAATTAAAGGGAAGTGCGTTAAACGTAGTTCAGGGCTCAAAAAGTGGAGCGGCGAATGAACTCAAATATGTGAATGAACTTTACGAATCCCAAAAAAATCAATTATCGAGTAAAGACGAAAAAATAGCGCTATTGGAATCGGAATTGACGCGCCTAAATAAAAGTGCGGTAGGTCAAATACCATTTGTGGAGATAAGTCTTGAAGCTAAGACCAATTACGAAAATTTATACCGATTGGGGTATTCTTACCTCATTTCTACTGATTTTACCAAGACGGATACTATACCAGTTTTTGAGGTGACTTGGAAAAAGGAAGCTAAACGTTTTCAAACAGAAAAGGATGCAAAAAAAATTTTCGAGTGGCTTAAACTTCGTTTGAAAGATGAAAATATCAAGATAAAAGAAGTTATTAGTGACTAGTTTCGCTCTTCAATATACATCTGGCGAACTTTTTTGAACAGATCGGAAGAGTACACAAAATTCGTTACGGCTTCATTGTCCGTTTTAAATATTTCATTTTTAGTGCCTTCCCATTCCTTAAGACCATTTTTAAGAAATAATATCTTTTCCCCTATTTGCATCACGGAATTCATATCATGCGTGTTTATCACTGTGGTAATATCGTATTCTTCCGTAATTTCTTTGATTAAGTTGTCAATTAAAATAGCCGTTTTAGGATCTAGTCCGGAGTTAGGTTCGTCGCAGAAAAGATACTTTGGGTTCATAACAATGGCCCTTGCAATGGCAACACGTTTTTGCATTCCACCGGAGATTTCAGATGGGTATTTGTGATGGGCATCAATTAAGTTTACTCTCTTTAATACGGTGTTTACGCGATCTTCCATTTCCGAGGCAGACTGTTTGGTGAACATTTCCAAAGGAAATTTTACATTTCCTTCAACCGTCATACTATCAAAAAGTGCACTGCCCTGGAAGACCATACCCATATCTTGGCGCAAATCTCTCTTTTCATCTTCGGTTAGGTTAGCGTATTGTCTGCCATCGTAGACAATGGAACCTTCTTCAGGACTAAAGAGACCTAGAAGACATTTTAAGAAAACTGTTTTTCCCGACCCACTTTGCCCGATGACCAAATTGGTTTTCCCATTTTCAAAAGTTGTGGATATTCCTTTAAGAACATGTGCTTCTCCAAACGATTTTTGTATGTCATTCACTTCTATCATTAGCCTAAGAGGAGTTGCGTTAATAAATAGTTTAAGATAATGATCACCACACTTGTCCACACGAATGCAGTGGTGCTGGCCTTCCCCACTTCTAAAGCTCCACCTTTCATATAATAGCCATGAAAGGACGGAATTGTAGCTATTACAAAGGCAAAGATTAAAGTTTTTACAAAAGCGTAGGCAATGTGAAAGGGGACAAAATCTGTCTGAAGCCCCGATACAAAATCGGCACTGGTTAAAAAGCCACCGAATACACCCGCTATCCATCCTCCAAAAATGCCCACATACATAGAAATGGCAATAGCAAAGGGATAGAAAAGCATGGCGATTATCTTAGGAAAGACTAAATAATTCAATGAGTTTACACCCATGACTTCAAGGGCGTCTATTTGTTCCGTTACCCGCATGGTACCGATACTCGAGGTAATGTAAGAACCTACTTTGCCGGCCATTATTATCGATACGAAAGTGGGCGCAAACTCTAGGATAACGGATTGTCTAGTAGCAAAACCTATAAGACTTCTCGGTATAATAGGATTGGTAAGGTTTAAGGCCGTCTGTATGGCAACGACCGCACCGATGAAAAAAGAGATAAAAACGATGATACCCAAAGAGCCGTATATGAGCTCGTCTATTTCCTTTAAAATGAGCGATTTCATTATCCTCCATTTGGTCGGTTTTTTAAAAACCTCCCGAACCATAATTGAGTAGCTGCCAATAGACGCTAAGTAGTTCATATATTAAGAATATATTTCTTAACGTAAAAATAAGAATAAAGGACTTCATTTAACTTCCAATTAAACTTTTAAGAAGGATTTTATTTACTTTTACGCATCAACATTCGCAGCATGAACAAAAGAAATCGAATTTCCTTTTTAACCCTTTTTACAGGTATTTTCACTGTGTTTAACCTATCGGCACAAAAGAAAGGCAAAATGGCAGATGAGAGTGATCTTAGGACTTCGCCAAAATTGGTAGTGGGTATCGTTGTAGACCAAATGCGTTATGATTATTTGACCCGTTTTTATAATGATTTTGGGGATGACGGGTTTAAGCGAATGGTGAAAGAAGGTTTTAATTGTAAGAATAACCACTTTAATTATGCGCCTACTAGCACAGGGCCGGGGCATACCTCGGTATATACAGGTACCACTCCTGCTACGCATGGTATCATAGGAAACAATTGGTATGACAAAGAACAGGATATTGAAGTCTACTGTGCGTCCGATGATAGCTATAGTTCTGTGGGTACCATGTCTGATGCAGGAAAAATGTCACCACATCGCATGACGGGTACAACAATTACCGATGAGTTGCGCCTACATACACAGATGAGGGGTAAGACCATTGCTATAGCGTTAAAGGATAGAGGTGCAGTTCTTCCAGGGGGGCATACCGCCAATGCTGCTTATTGGTTTCATGGTGCCGACGAGGGAAAATGGATAACTAGTTCATATTATATGACCACGTTGCCAAAATGGGTGAACGATTTTAATTCTTCCGGTGCGGTACAGTCTTACAAAAAACCTTGGAATACTTTAAGGGATATCACCAGCTACACGGAAAGTGGAAAGGATGACAATAAGTACGAAGGGCTGTTTGAGACGGAAACGACACCTACCTTTCCCCATAGTACTCCTAATTTATTGGATAAGACAAGGGATTTTGAATTTATTAAGGCCACGCCTTATGGGAATAGTATTACCGCTGATTTTGCCATTGAAGCATTAAAAAATGAAAACCTGGGAAAGGATGATATACCGGATTTTTTGGCCATAAGTTTTTCTAGCACCGATTATGTAGGACATAAATTCGGGGTCAATTCAAAAGAAATTCAAGATACTTACGTACGATTAGATGAAGACCTGGCGCGTTTGTTCAAAGCATTGGACAAAAATGTTGGCGAAGGGGAATATACACTCTTTTTGACCGCCGATCATGGTGCCATAGAAGTGCCTGCTTATTTGAAGGATGTTAAGATACCTGCAGGTCATGTAGATTATAACACTACGAAAGACAAGTTTTCGGATTTTTTAAAATATAAGTATGGAACAGAAGGTATAGTAAAGAATTTTTCAAATCTGCAATTGTTTTTAGATCATAAGATTATCAAGAACTTGGATTTAAGTTTAAAAGATGTACAAGAGGAGATTGCGAAAGAATTTCTGGGTTACGATTATGTAGATAGGGTGTATACAGGGTATCAAATGTGGCAATATCAATATACTTCTGGCATCCCGTACATACTGCAAAAGGGGTATAACCAAAAACGGTCCGGTGATGTCTTGGTGGTCTTAAAGCCTAACACTATCAGCTATCCTATGACAGGGTCCACTCATGGTTCCCCTCAAATATATGACACACATACGCCATTACTTTTCTATGGGAAAGGCATCAAAAAAGGAAATACGGTACAACGAACAGAAATTCCCGATATTGCCCCTACGGTGGCTGCCCTGTTGGGAATTTCCTTTCCAAGCGGTACCACGGGAAAGCCCATTCCAGAGGTATTACAGTAATTATTGTTATGAGCAGACTTCCAATAGGTATATTTGACTCGGGCGTGGGAGGTACATCCATATGGAAAGAAATCCATAACCTTTTGCCTAACGAGCATTATATCTATTTAGCGGATAGTAGAAATGCTCCCTACGGAGAAAAATCACCTGAGGAAATACTACGGTTAAGTATTAAGAATACGGAATTTCTCTTAGATAAAGGGTGTAAGCTGATAGTTGTAGCCTGCAATACGGCCACCACCAATGCGATTGACTATTTAAGAAAAACGTATAAAATACCTTTTATTGGCATTGAACCGGCGATAAAACCGGCAGCATTAAATTCAAAATCAAAGCGGGTTGGTGTATTGGCGACTAAAGGAACTTTGTCCAGCACTTTGTTTCATAGTACCGCTCAAAACCACGCCGAAGGAATAGAAATTATTGAGCAACAAGGTAAAAGTTTAGTGGAGCTTATAGAAAAAGAAGCATTGCAAAGTGAGGCTATCAGAGGGCTTTTAAAAGAATTTTTAGAACCGATGATCGCAAAGGATATAGATTTCCTTGTATTGGGATGTACGCACTATCCTTATTTAATACCTGTATTAAAGGAGTTGTTACCGGAGCATGTGCAAATCATAGATTCGGGCGAAGCAGTAGCTAGGCAGACCAAAGCAATTTTGAAAAAAGTGGGAAATTTAAATAGTGCCAGCGAAAAAGGAACGCACCAATTTTTTACCAATGGGGAAGTAGCTGTTTTACAGCGTTTTGTCCTCAAGGAATCGGTTCAGCAAGAAGTAAGCTTTTTAGACTTTTAAGAACCTGAAATTTTATGGTACGTTAGGTACGTAAAAGCATATGCGTGTTTTTCATCTTTTGGGTGATGTTCTTCGGAGACAAGTTCCCATTTTTCTTTATCTATCTTAGGGAAAAAAGTGTCTGCTTCAAAATTACCGTGCACTCTTGTAAGTTCAATCTTGTTTGAATAAGGTAGTCCCTGTTGATAAATTTCACCTCCACCAATAATAAAAACATTTTCGTCTTCCGCCAGTTTCAAGGCTTCTTCAAGCCCGTGGACTATGATACAATCCTTAAAGGGCACCGTATAGTTTTTATCCCGAGTTACTATAATATGGATGCGGTTAGGCAGTGGTTTAGGAAAGCTTTCAAAGGTCTTACGACCCATGATAATTTTATGTCCCGTTGTTAATTTTTTAAAACGCTTAAAATCGTTTGGCAGGTGCCACAAAAGGTCGTTGTCCTTTCCCAAGGCGTTATTCTCCGCGGCGGCGGCAATCATGGTAATACTGTTCACTTAAATCTTTTTAAATATATCTTAATCAAATGCAAAAAGCGGACCAAGTAAATAGGACTATGGCTATCTTTAGGTTAAAGATAAGCTAATTGGGATTTTCTGGTTTAATTTGTTCTTTTATTCAGAATTGTCTTTTTTCATTGCTACCTTAATTTCTAGTCATAAGATGCATAATAACCGGCTAACGTATATCATAGGATGCTTCATAGTTTTTAGCAGTTTTTTTTGTACGTCTCAAACTATAGTACAATCAGCTACATTATCCGATTACGCTCTTGAGCTCACGAACTAAAGGGTAAGTTATGACCCCAGTTATTTTGCACTAAAATATCCCAACGGTGATGTTCCGAGCGATAAGGGTGTTTGTACAGATGTCATTATTCGCGCCTATAGAAAGTTGGCAATAGATTTACAAAAAGAAGTGCATGAGGACATGAGGTCCAATTTTGAGGCTTATCCAAATAATTGGGGTTTAACAACAACGGATAAGAATATAGATCATCGTAGGGTTCCTAATTTGATGAGGTTTTTTGAACGACATGGTGAGGTTAAAGCTAATTCAGAACTGGCAACAGATTATCTACCCGGGGATATTGTTTGTTGGGATTTAGGTCATGGACTAACACATATTGGTATAGTGGTGGATAAAAAATCAAAAGATGGAAAGAGAAACCTTATTGTTCATAATATTGGCGCCGGACAAGTTCTTGAGGATATGCTTTTTGATTTTAAGATAATTGGGCATTATAGATATAAAGAATAGATGGATAAAGTAAGAAAGGAATTTCCGGTAACGCGAAAAGGTATTTACGCGAACACAGCCGTGTATGGGCCATTATACGATTCTCTTATAGATTGGCGCCAAGAGCACGATTTAGATTTTCTGCTGCACGGAAGCGGAATGCGAAAAAAATCACTTCAAATACTTTCTGATACCCGAAAAACTGTTGGTCAGTTCTTTAACTGCAAAAGGGAGGATGTAGCCTTGATCAACAATTTTTCCACCGGACTCAATGTCTTGTTAGAAGGTCTTCATCCCAAAAAGAAGATTTTACTTCTGGAGAATGACTATCCTTCCGTCAATTGGTCTTTTGAAAACAGAGACTTTGACATCTCTTACGTAAAAACAAGTGCTACCGTTGAGGAGAAAATAGAAAAAGCAATAGGCGCTCAACATATCGATGTTTTGGCACTAAGTCTTGTGCAATGGCTAGATGGTTTTTTAATTGATTTGGCTTTTGTCAAGAAATTAAAAACTACCTATCCTAATTTAATAATCATGGCAGATGGGACGCAATTTTGCGGCACAAGGCAATTTAACTTTGCAGATTCTGGGATAGATGTTTTGGGGGCAAGTGCCTATAAATGGCTTTTGGCCGGTTATGGAAATGGTTTTATGTTATTCTCGGACCGTGTAAAGGAACTATTTTCTTTGTCCACTATTGGTTTCAATGCCGCCAATGGCGATTTCGATAAAAAAGATGCAATACGTTTTGCAAAGCAATTTGAGCCAGGACACTTGTCATGCCTAAATTTTGGAAGTCTAAAATTTTCCATGGAATTTATGCAGCGCATAGGAATGGATAAAATATCACAGTATAATCAATTGCTTTCTGAAAAAGCAAAACAACAGTTTAATTCCCTTGGGTTACTTGAAGATAGAATTGTGGAACGAAAAGCGCACAGTACTATTTTTAATATAAAGGTAGATACTAGGGTTTTCAATCATTTATTAGAGAATAACGTGAGTTGTGCACAACGAGGAGACGGTGTTAGGCTTAGTTTTCACTTTTACAATACAGAAAATGAGATAGATGCTATTGTAAAAATCTTAAAGACAGCCTTATAGCTATTAACTACTTCTAATTTTTGGAGGTTCTAATTTTAAAATTGACGTTAAATGTTGCTAAATTTTTATCAAAATGATAAAAATGATGTTAGTCATTGTAAATGAGCATCTTAATGCAGTAGTTTTGCCGTATATTCTAAAAATGAATTAACATGGCAATTGCAAAACAATATTTAAAAACAAAACCAGTATGTAAGGTAACTTTTACCGTGCCTGCTGAAGAAGCAAAAAAAGTAGCAGTAGTTGGAGATTTCAATAATTGGAGCCCAAAAGGCAGCACTTTAAAAAAATTGAAGAACGGAACTTTTAAAGGTACGTTTGATTTACCAAAAGAAAATTCTTTTGAGTTTAAGTACATCGTTGATGGTGCTTACGTTAATGAAACTGAAGCTGATCGTTATCAGTGGAATGATTATGCAGGTTCTGAGAACGCTGTTCTAGAAGTTTAACATAGGCAGGAAAAGTTGTGCAAAAGGCATGGATAATATCCATGCCTTTTGCATTTAAACCTTTATAGCCAATTATTTTTCTACTGTGACATCTTTCCAAAAAGCTACTCTGCCTTTGATGCCTTTGGCCAATTCGCTCACTTCTGGGTAATACCAGGCCGCATCCGGGTTTTGTTTTCCATCAACTTCTAAAGTGTAATAAGAGGCTGTTCCTTTCCACGGACAAGAAGTATGAGTGTCACTACATTTAAAATATTCTTTTTTAATACTTTCTGCTGGGAAGTAATGATTGTTTTCTACTATGAGCGTGTCATCACTTTCTGCAATTACGGTATTGTTCCAAATAGCTTTCATGGCTTTTATTTTAGTTGTTAAACTGACTTTTTAAAAAGATAATTTTTATAATAGTTCTTTGAGTCGGTAAATTCTGTAATAACTTGCAGTCCCGATTTTTCAGCCAGCCATTTCACTGTTTGGTCGTCATATTTTTGAGAAATTTCCGTGTGAATGGTTTCCCAAGCTTCAAAGGAGAGATTCAGACCTAAATCAGCAATATGCACTTTTTGACTTTCTTTCGACACTAAAAAGCTTTTTGCCGTGCCCGTTTCAGGGTCATAGACTTCCCAATGGATGAACTTGTCAAGTTTAAAATTGGCATGTAGTTCTCTATTGATACGGACTAATAAATTTTTATTGAAAGCTGCGGTAATTCCCTCTTGATCATTATAAGCGTTCAGTATCGTCTGGGGGTTCTTTTTTTGGTCAAAGCCTATAAATAAGAGGTCGTTTGGTTGCATGTAACTTTGTACTTTGGATAAAAATTCAATGGCTTGCTCATGTAGGAGGTTACCAATGTTTGAGCCTAGGAATAGAATCACTTTTCTTTCCTCTGAATTAAAATGAAGTGTTTCCAGCGTTTCAAAATAAGTTCCTTGCAGCGGTTCTGTTTTAAGACCTGGTATTTCTATCTCTAAATTTTTTTTGAGGGAATCTAGCGCGTTTTGGCTTATATCTATTGGTCTAAAGGTAAAGTTGATATCTTTTTCTGTAAAATGACGTAGTAATATCTTTGTTTTCTTACCATCACCGGCACCCATTTCAATGAGGTGGAAAAAACTATCTCCGTTGGAAAAATAAGAAGCTATTTCTGCCTTGTGCTTTTCTAAAATTGAAAATTCGGTATCTGTAAGATAATATGTGGGCATAGCCATAATATCTTGAAAAAGCTTATCTCCAGCTTTGTCGTAAATATATTTTGAGGATAAATACTTGGGATAGGCTGTAAGGCCTTGGTAGACCTCCCTTTGAAATTGGGAAGTAAACTTTGGTTCGGTTTCGTTTTGCATAGATGCTATGTCGTAATTATTTGGCCAACCTTAAACCAGTAAATTGCCATCTTAAGTTCGTTTGAAAAAAATTGCGATAGGTGGGTCTAGAATGGCTGTTCGGGGTAGCTACGGAACTACCTCTAAGAACTTTTTGGTTTACCATAAACTTACCATTGTATTCCCCTAAGGCTCCATCGGCTTTTTTATAATTGGGATAGGGGAGGTAGGCACTTTCAGTCCATTCCCAACGCTGTCCCCATGAAAACAAATGCTGTGCCGCTTCCCATTCAAATTCAGTGGGAAGTCTGCAATCCTTCCATTGGGCATAGGCAAAAGCCTCAAAATAAGAAATATGGGTCAGGGGTTCATTCAAGGCTATTTCTCGTAAACCGTTTAGTGTGTAATGGTGCCATTCACCATCAATTTTATGCCAATATAAGGGCGCACTAATAGCTTCATTATTCACCCAATCCCATCCTTCTGCATGCCAAAGCTCAAACCTTTGGTAACCTCCAGCTTCTATGAACGCTATGAATTCTCCATTGGTCACCAAACGGTTGGCTATGGAGTAGTCATTCAGATAAACCTTATGTCTCCCTAGTTCATTGTCATAACAGAAACCTTCGTTAGCATGACCTATTTCATAGATTCCTTCCGTAATGGATATCCATTCATGGGCATGCTTTTCAGGAACATGCTCTTGAAAAGTATCGGAATATTTAGGCAGTAGCGGATTGTTGCCTAAAACATATTTAATATCCGTCAACAATAATTCTTGATGTTGTTTTTCATGGTGTATCCCTATTTCCAGCACTTCATGTAATGTGGTATTTTGTACTTCGGACAATAATTCTGTGAGTGCTGAGGTAACATATTTCCGGTAATCGTAAACTTCTTGTACGGAAGGTCTGGACATATTGCCTCTATCGGCTCTGACCACTCTCTTACCTACGGTCTCATAGTAACTATTGAACACAAATGAGAAATCAGCATTGAAAACCTTGTAGTCTGGTTGATAGACTTTGAGTATGAACTCTTCAAAGAACCAAGTAGTATGTCCCAGATGCCATTTTGGTGGAGATACGTCCACAATGGGTTGAACTACATAGTCTTCTGTCTCAAGCGGAAAACAAATAGTTTCTGTATGCTTCCGTGTTTCAATGAAGAAATCCAGAAGCGTATGGGTAAGAATCATGAAAACAATTTTCTCTAAAGATAAATAAAATAGGTTTTTGGTAATTAATGCATAAGGATAAGAGATTGCAATTATACCGCTACCGCCCCTTTTATATGAGGGTGTGGATTATAATCTAATAAAGTAAAATCCTCAAACTTAAAATCAAAAATATCTTTCACCTCTGGGTTGAGCACCATTTTAGGTAGCGGTCTAGGTTCCCTGCTCAATTGTAATTCAACCTGTTCCATGTGGTTGTTGTAAATATGGGCGTCACCAAAGGTGTGAATAAAATCACCTGGTTCGTAGCCACAGACCTGGGCCATCATCATGGTAAACAATGCATAAGAGGCGATATTAAAAGGAACGCCCAAGAAAATATCCGCGCTTCTTTGATAGAGTTGGCAAGATAATTTACCATCGGCCACGTAAAACTGAAAAAATGCGTGACAAGGGGGCAATGCCGCTTTATTGTTCGCTACGTTTTCAGAAAACGATTTTGAAGTATCTGGAAGCACACTGGGATTCCAAGCGGATACCAGCATTCTTCGGCTGTTTGGGTTGGTTTTCAGGGAATGGACAACTTCTTTGATCTGGTCTATTTCATCATCGTTCCAATTACGCCATTGATGCCCGTAAACTGGACCCAAATCACCATTTTCGTCTGCCCATTCGTTCCATATTCTAACTCCGTTTTCCTGCAGGTATGCAATATTGGTGTCTCCTTTTAAAAACCAAAGCAGTTCGTATACAATGGATTTTAAGTGTAATTTTTTTGTGGTTACCATGGGAAACCCTTTACTAAGGTCAAATCGCATTTGGTAACCGAAAACACTTTTTGTACCTGTTCCCGTGCGATCTCCTTTTTGGTTACCTTCAGCGAGTACGTGTTTTAATAAGTCGTGGTATTGTTTCATAGGCCCCTCTTCCGTCTCCCCAAAGGGGAGACACTTTTTAAGAATACTAAAATAAAAGTATTGGAGCTGTTTAGCTATTAAAAACAAATTTGATTATGAACTATTTATCAACCAGTATTTAGAAGTCCTCTTCCCTTTGGGGAGCGGATTTAGGGGAGGGGCTTTTAACCCAAAATCATACCGGCAATTGTTGCAGATAAGAGTGATGCTAATGATCCGCCCAAAACAGCTTTCATTCCAAACTCAGAAAGGGTCTTTCTTTGGCCAGGGGCTAGTGAGCCTATTCCGCCAATTTGTATGCCTATTGAAGCAAAGTTGGCAAATCCACAAAGCATATAAGTGGCCATGATAATGGATTTGTTGAATTTTAAGTGTGGCAAGCTGGTCACGTCCTTCAATTCTGCCAATTGAATATAGCCTACAAATTCGCTTGCGGCCAGTTTAATACCTAGTAATTGCCCCATGAGCATAATATCTTCTTTAGCAATACCTATCAGCCACATTAAAGGGGCAAATATGGTTCCTAGAATAGCTTCCAAAGAAAATTTTTGATAAGAGGTGTTCTCCGCCATCCAGCCATTGAGATTGGTAAAATCTCCTGTCCATTCCAAAATACCGTTGACCATAGCAATAATAGCAACAAAAACTAAGAGCATGGCGCCAACATTTACAGCTAGTTTTAGACCTTCGGTTGTGCCATTGGCAATAGCATCAAGGAGATTAGATCCTATTTTTTCTGAAGAAACAGTAACGTCGGTATTGACCGCCTCCGTTTGTGGGTACAACATTTTAGAAATTACAATAGCACCTGGCGCGGCCATAACGGAGGCTGCTAGTAGGTGTTTTGCGAATAATAATTGTAAAGTTTCATCCTCTCCTCCTAAAAATCCTATATATGCCGCTAAGACAGCACCGGCCACGGTAGCCATACCGCCAACCATGACTAAGAGAATTTCCGACTTTGTCATCTTCTCCAAATAAGCCTTGATCAATAGTGGGGCTTCGGTCTGGCCCAAAAAAATATTACCGGCTACGGAAAGACTTTCCGCTCCTGAAATACCCAGACTTTTGGATAACAACCAAGCAAGCCACTTTACCACCTTTTGTATTACTCCCAAGTAAAAAAGCAAAGATGTTAAGGCGGAAAAGAAAATTATGGTAGGTAGTACCTGAAAAGCGAAAATATACCCAAAGGTGCCTGTGTCAACGACAAGGCCTTCAAAGAGAAATTTACTGCCGGCACGGGTAAATTCTAAAATGCTCACGAATATTTTACCGATTTGTTCAAATATCAACTGTACAAAAGGTACTTTAAGCACCCCAATGGCTATCAATAGTTGCAGGCAAAGACCAATACCTACGGTTCTCCAGTTAATCGCCTTACGATTGGAACTGAACAAGAATGCTAAGGAAAGTAGCACTATCATGCCCAAAATACCTCGCCAGAGGCTATTTAGTGAAAAACCTTCACTGGGGATAGCAGAATTCATGGTATCCGAAGCTACATCGTTTATGATGGTCGTATCTACAGGATTACTAAGGGATTCGGTAACTGGAGCTGTGGTCTGGGAAAAAAGGCTAAGGGTTACAAGTAGGCAGAATGTTGTAAGCAACCAAGTACCTTTCTTCATAAATTGGGGTTTGTCCATTAATTTCTCTTGGATATTTCATCCCTCAGCTTTGCGGCTTTCTCGTAATCTTCATTGGCCACTGCTTTGGCCAATTCCTTTTCTAGTTCATCTATACTTAATTCAGTATATCCATCGGTTGCACCTTGGTCTATGGAAATTGTTTCCCCCTCTTGAAGAATCTCATCTACCATAATACTGTCGTCAGTATCTTTCTTGTCACCGTCTTTAGGGGAGAATTTCAAGAAAATACCCGCTTTGTCCAGAATGGTCTTATATGTAAAGATGGGTGCGTTAAACCGGAGTGCCAAAGCAATCGCATCACTTGTTCTTGCGTCAATGATTTCCTCTATTCCGTCTCGTTCGCATATAATACTGGAATAGAAAACACCATCTACTAGTTTATGTATGATTACCTGTTTAATGACAATTTCAAACCTATCCGAAAAATTTTTAAATAGGTCGTGGGTAAGCGGTCTTGGTGGTTTTATCTCTTTTTCCAAGGCTATGGCAATGGATTGTGCCTCAAAAGCCCCTATGACGATAGGTAATTTTCGGTCTCCCTCAACTTCGTTCAATATAAGGGCATAGGCACCATTCTGGGTTTGGCTATAGGAAATACCCTTTATTTTCAATCGTACTAGACTCATTGGATAGTTTAAAATAAAAAAGGCTGTTCAGATAACTGGGACTCCAACTATTTGAACAGCCCTTTCGGGGCACAAATTAACAAAATTTAGCTGTTTTGAGCTTTAAAATCCTTTAATTTTTCGATGAGTTGTGGCACCACTTCAAAAGCATCACCCACGATGCCGTAATCTGCGGCTTTAAAAAATGGAGCTTCAGGGTCCGTATTAATAACCACCTTTGTTTTTGATGCGCTAACACCTGCTAGGTGCTGTATGGCTCCAGAGATTCCTATTGCGATATAAAGATTACTTGCTACAGGTTTCCCGGTCTGTCCTACGTGCTCTCCATGCGGTCTCCAGCCTAAATCGGAAACGGGCTTGGAACATGCCGTCGCGGCACCGAGTACATCGGCTAATTCTTCTACCATTCCCCAATTTTCCGGACCTTTTAAACCTCTTCCTGCAGATACGACGATATCGGCATCAGCAATAGTTGCTTTACCGACCACTTTATCTATTTCCGTTGATTTGGTACTAAAGGCATTATCGGATAGGGACACGGCGAAATCTTCAACGGTAGCACTGGTCTTATTCTCAATAGCACCAAAAGCATTATTGGAAACACCGATCACTTTCTTCTCGGAATTTATGGCGGTATGGGCAAAACCTTTGTTACTAAAAACTGTTCTTTTTACTTTGAAAGGGCTGGTACTCTCTGGTGCCGCAACAACATTAGGTACATAACCTGCATTTAAAGATGCTGCTAGCAGTGGTGCCATGAATTTGGTGTCCGCACTAGAGCTTACGATGGTAACCGTAGCACTTTCGTTTTCGACTGCACTAACGACCACTTGCGCATAAGCTTTAGCGTTAAAGGTGCCTAAGGCGTCGTTTTTTACGTGTAAGACCTTCGTAATTCCGTAATCTCCAAGCAGCTCGTTCTCATCACAATTTATGGTTACCGCAGTGGCGGATGTGCCTAACTGCTTTGCAACTTCGGCAGCATAAGAAGCTACTTCGAAGGCATTTTTTTTCAATTTTCCGTTTTCGGACTCTGTATATACAACAACTGACATTTTTCTTTCTTTTTAGATTAACTACCTATATTACTTTGGCCTCGTTGTGAAGTAGGTTCACCAATTCGTCTACATCGTTAGCAAGCTTTACGGCTCCCTTCGGTGCGGGCTTATCAAACTTAACATCTTGCGTTGTCTTAGCGGTATCAACGGGTTCAACAACAGTTAATTTTTTCTGGCGCGCTTGCATTATTCCTCTCATATTTGGGATGCGAAGATCACTTTCTTCAACAAGACCTTTTTGTCCGCCAACCACTAAAGGAAGACTAGTACTTAGGGTTTCTTTACCGCCATCTATTTCTCTTGTTGCAGTCGCGGTGCTCCCGTCCACCTCAAGTTGTACGCAGGTATTTACGAAGTTCATATCCAGTAAAGATGCCAGAATACCCGGCACCATTCCGCCATTATAATCAATAGATTCTCTACCTCCTATAACCAAATCATAGGCTCCGTTTTTAACAACATCCGCAAGTTGCTGGGCAACAAAAAAACCATCTGTAGGTTCTGCGTTAACCCGTATGGCCTCATCGGCACCGATAGCCAGAGCCTTGCGCATTGTGGGTTCTACATTAGGACCTCCTACTGTGGCAACATGAACGGTACCGCCTTGTTTTTCTTTGAACCACATTGCCCTCGTTAATCCAAATTCATCATTAGGGTTGATTACGAATTGGACGCCGTTCGTATCGAATTTAGTATCTCCTTCGGTAAAATTTATCTTTGAAGTAGTGTCTGGAACATTACTTATGCAAACTAATATTTTCATTTATGAAATGCTTTTAAAATGATGGTAACGAAGATAGCTAATAATTTCCAAATTTACTATGCATGCATAGTAAATTTTATAACTTTTTTTGATTCCAGCATTCATTAAATTGACATAATATTTGCTATTTTTGCTTGCTTTCATACGAATAGAATCTATATAATTATCCATATACATGAAAACATTACAGTTTAGAGAGGCTATTGCCGAAGCCATGTCAGAAGAGATGAGAAGAGATGAATCCATTTATTTGATGGGTGAGGAGGTTGCTGAGTACAATGGTGCCTACAAAGCTTCTAAAGGTATGTTAGATGAGTTTGGAGAGAAAAGGGTCATAGATACGCCTATCTCCGAATTGGGTTTTGCGGGCGTTGCCGTAGGGTCTACGATGACAGGGAACAGACCCATAGTAGAATTTATGACATTTAATTTTGCGTTGGTCGGTATTGACCAGATAATAAATAATGCTGCAAAGATCAGGCAAATGTCCGGTGGGCAATTTCCTTGTCCTATAGTTTTTAGGGGACCTACTGCTTCGGCGGGTCAATTAGCAGCTACGCATTCACAGGCATTTGAAAGTTGGTACGCCAACTGTCCAGGTCTTAAAGTGGTGGTACCATCTAATCCGGCAGATGCCAAAGGACTTTTAAAAGCGGCCATTAGGGATGATGATCCGGTCATTTTCATGGAATCGGAGCAGATGTACGGAGATAAGGGTGAGGTTCCCGAAGGAGAATATACCATTCCCCTGGGCGTTGCAGACATGCGAAGAACGGGCAGCGATGTTACCATTGTGTCTTTCGGCAAAATTATAAAGGAAGCGGACAAGGCTGCCGACGAGTTAGAAAAAGAAGGTATTAGTTGTGAGATTATCGATTTACGTACGGTAAAACCAATGGACTATGATGCAATTTTAAAGTCGGTCAAGAAAACCAATCGTTTAGTGGTATTAGAAGAAGCTTGGCCTTTTGGTAATGTTGCTACGGAAATCACTTATTACGTTCAAGCTCATGCGTTTGATTATTTGGATGCTCCAATCGTTAAAATTAATACCGCGGACACTCCTGCTCCCTATTCTCCCGTATTATTGGAGGAGTGGTTACCAAACCATAAGGATGTGGTGAAGGCGGTTAAAAAAGTATTATATAAATAATTATCAAACTTTTGTAAAAGTATCTTAGCTTCTTCGACCAAGGTCAAAGAAGCTTTTTTGTTGGTATGTTATTTGCAGTGTAGCTTTTGAGAACATCATCATTCATGAAACAAATCATATTTTCCTTTTTTCTTTTCTTTATTGCTATAAGTAGTGCTCAGACCAAGGTTAGCGGTATGGTTTTGGATGATGCGGGCGAGCCTGTAGCTTTTGCCAACGTATTGTTCAAGAACTCTACAGAAGGAACGATCACCAATGATAATGGTAGATTTTACTTGGAGTCGGATAACAATCATGAGATTTTGATCGTATCCTTCATTGGGTTCGAAAATCAGGAAATAACTTTAAAATCTAGGGTCAACTACGAAATGGAGATTGTTCTCGCGGAAGCAGCAGAACAATTAAACGAGGTGGTGTTAATTTCCGGAAAGCAGTCTAAAAAGAATAATCCGGCTGTAGACATCCTTCGAAAAATATGGGCCAAAAAACGAGAGAACGGGGTACGGAAATTTAAACAGTACGCTTTTGATAAGTATGAAAAAGTAGAGTTTGACCTCAATACGATTGATAGTGCCCTAATGCAACGAAAAATTTTCAAGGGACTCGAGTTCGTGTTTCAGGATTTGGATACGTCTAGGATTACCGGCAAAACCTATCTGCCCATATTTTTGAACGAAACCTTTTCTAAGGTGTATGGCGATAATAGTCTCAAAGAAGAGATAGAGGAAGTCTTGGGGAACAAGAATTCAGGTTTCGACAGTAATCAGGCCATCATCGCTTTTGTAAAGGACCTTTACCAGAATTATGACATTTATGATAATTACCTAAAGTTTTTTGATAAGAGCTTTACCAGTCCATTGTCACGAACGGGAGTAGATACCTATAATTATGCATTAAGGGATAGTGCCTTTATCGATAACAAATGGTGTTATAATATTGTCTATTATCCGCGTCGAAAAAATGAACTTACGTTCAAAGGAGATTTTTGGGTAAATGATTCTACTTGGGCCATAAAGAACATCAACTTGGAAGTAACCAAAAGTGCCAATATCAATTGGGTCAAGGAAATTTACATAGAGCAAGATTTTGAGGTGATGAACGATTCCGTCTTTTTACTTAAGCGGGATTATATGTTAAGTGATTTTAGTTTTAAAAAGAAAGAGGAATCAAAGGGTGTTTATGGTAAACGGACGACGGTTTTTGATAATTATAAATTTGATAAGGCACAGCCAAAAGAGTTTTACCGAAGCAAAGGAAATCCTTTAGAACCTAAACTCATCGTAAAGGATGATGCTTTTTGGGAAGAAAATAGGCTGGAATCCCTTAATAAGGACGAGGCCGGAATTTACAAGTTGCTCGATACGCTAAAAACAGTACCAAAGTTTAAGTCCTACTACAATATAGTGAGTGTCCTAGGTTCTGGGTATGTGGAGATTAATAAATGGAACCTGGATATAGGCACCATCTATGATTTTTTCGGTTTTAACGATGCGGAAGGACCCAGAGTTCGGCTTGGTGCAAGGACTTATCGCGGGCAAAACGATCTATGGCGTGTTGAGGGTTACGGAGCCTATGGTTTTACCGATAAAAAATTTAAGCACGGAATTTCGGGAAAGTTCTTGCTGGATCAAAAGAGCAGGTTAATCGTATCCGGTGGAAATAGGAGGGATATTGAACAACTGGGAGTTAGTCTAACCGCTACGAACGATGTTTTGGGAAGGAGCGTCGCATCTTCGTCACTACTAACCGTTGGGGCCAATAACAGGTTAACGAACATAAATTTGAGCGCACTTAATTTTGAAATTGAACCTATTACCAATTTACGGGTTTCGGTCGGAGGTACGTTTAGAACGCTCAGTTCTGCTCTGCCCAATAATTTTAGTTTAGACTATGTTGATGCAACATCTCCTACAGGGGTGGCATCGGAGATAGGACAATTCGATTTTAATACTTTGTTGATATTTACACCGGGCAAACAGACTATTGGTTATGGTGTTGAAAGAAGGGATGTAAACGATACTTACAGCACATTGCTGCTTAACTTCACCAAAGGCACAAATGGATTCTTGGATAGCGATTTTAATTATAGTAAACTTCAATTCTCCTATAATCAGCCATGGCAACTCGGAGGGTTTGGTAGATTAATGAGTACCATAGAACTTGGAAAAACCTTTGGAGAAGTGCCTTTAGGGCTGTTGAGTGTAGTCCCTGGCAACCAGACCTTTTTTTCTAATTACGGCACTTTTCCCAATCTTGATTTTTATGAGTTCGTAACGGATACCTATGCCGCTGTACATCTTGAACATAATTTTAATGGGCGACTCTTCTCTAGGATACCGTTTTTGCGTAAATTGAACTTAAGGGAAATTGTGGGACTCAGAGGAGTATGGGGAGATTTGTCCGATGCCAACAGGGCTTTGAGTGCACCTGCAACTATAAATACACCGTTAAGGGCTCCTTCAGAAACCATATACTACGAGTATACTTTTGGTATCGGTAATATTTTTAAAATCTTTAGAATTGATTTTAATTTTAGAGGGAACTATCTGGATAACCCGGAGGCAAGGCCCTTTGGGGTCACAGGGACCTTCGGTTTTAGTTTTTAATAAATACGGCAGTCTAACAATTTAGTGCACAGGCTTTCGTTCAACTAATGTTCATAGCATAAATAACTAAATAGTATGAGTAAAGATGAAGAAGTAACTTTTGATGTATTAATAGAAATACCAAAGGGAAGTAGAAATAAATACGAATACGATTTTACACTTCATAAAATAAGATTTGACCGTATGTTGTTCTCGTCCATGATGTATCCTGGAGACTATGGCTTTGTCCCAGAGACCTTGGCCTTGGACCAAGACCCATTGGACGTATTGGTTTTGGGTACGGAACCTACATATCCCATGGTGGTGATGGAGGTTAGGCCCATAGGTGTTTTTCACATGACGGACGAAAAAGGGCCCGATGAAAAAATAATCTGTGTCCCTGTTAGCGACCCCGTTTGGAACAACAAATATGATTTAAGCGACATAAATCCGCATCGTAAAAAAGAAATCAAACATTTTTTCAAAGTCTATAAGGATTTGGAGGAAAAGAAAGTAGATACTGGTGGTTGGGGCAATGCGGCCGAGGCCATAGCAATATACCATGAATGTGTGAAGCGCTATGACGAAAGCGAACATAAGAAGAAACGCACCTTTACGATATAGATAAATATCATATTATAAAAAGCCACTTTTAGCAATAAAAGTGGCTTTTTTTATTCTATTTGATTTTAGTACATTAGCAGCCGTTTAAAAAACTATAAAACAACTGAACAAATGGAATTAATTGTACAATTTCTACCGGTATTTGGTGTCTTAGCGCTCGTATTCGTAGCGATTAAAAATGCCTGGGTAGGTAAACAAGAAGTCGGAAACGACAAAATGGCGCGTATAGCGAAGAATATTGCAGACGGTGCAATGTCTTTCTTAAAGGCCGAGTATAAAATCCTTTCGATTTTTGTAGTGGCAGTGGCCGCTCTATTGTATTTCAAGGGAAGTAATGAGGCAGGTTCGCACGGTATGGTGGCCGTATCCTTTATTGTTGGGGCTATCTGCTCTGCACTAGCAGGATTTATTGGAATGAAAGTAGCTACCAAGGCAAATGTAAGGACTACCCAAGCGGCTAAAACCTCTTTAGGAAAAGCACTAGAGGTCGCTTTTGCTGGTGGGGCGGTTATGGGACTAGGTGTTGTTGGTCTTGGTGTTTTAGGACTCAGTGGGTTGTTCATGATTTATCAGAATATTTGGTCTGGGCCAGATAATCTTGGTCTGGTACTTAATGTACTTTCTGGTTTCTCTTTGGGTGCCTCGTCCATTGCACTTTTTGCACGTGTAGGTGGTGGTATCTATACAAAAGCTGCTGATGTTGGTGCCGATTTAGTAGGAAAGGTAGAAGCAGGAATTCCAGAAGATCATCCTTTAAACCCGGCTACGATTGCTGATAACGTTGGTGACAACGTTGGTGATGTTGCGGGTATGGGAGCAGATTTATTTGAATCCTACGTTGGTTCTATTATAGGAACTATGGTTCTTGGAGCATTCATTATTACTCCTGATTTCGCAGGGTTGGGTGCAGTATATCTTCCATTGGTACTGGCGGCAGTGGGTATTATTATGTCCATTATAGGAACCTTCTTTGTTAGGGTGAAAGATGGCGGGAACCCACAAACAGCTTTGAACATCGGAGAATTCGGTTCCGCAGGTTTAATGGTGATTGCGTCTTTCTTTATCATCAATGCATTGATACCAGAATCTGTAGAAGGCCTTCCGAGTGGAGCTATGGGTATTTTCTATGCTACCTTGGCCGGTCTTATTGCTGGTCTAGGTGTTGGTAAGATTACAGAATATTATACAGGAACGGGTACAAAACCGGTGAATTCCATAGTAAAACAATCAGAAACAGGAGCTGCAACTAACATCATTGCTGGTTTAGGTGTAGGTATGATGTCTACGATGATTCCTATTCTCTTGATTGCTGCGGCAATTTTAATTTCGCATCATTTTGCTGGACTTTACGGAATTGCGATTGCTGCTGTAGGAATGTTGGCGAATACGGGAATACAATTGGCCGTTGATGCCTACGGACCAATTTCCGATAATGCTGGTGGTATCGCAGAAATGGCAGAATTAGAACCAGAAGTAAGAGAGCGTACGGATAAATTAGATGCGGTTGGTAATACGACTGCAGCAATTGGTAAAGGTTTCGCCATTGCTTCCGCTGCTTTAACGGCATTGGCCTTGTTCTCCGCTTTTATGAAGGTAGCTAACGTAACTTCAATCGATGTTTCTAAACCTACCGTAATGGCAGGTCTTTTAGTTGGTGGTATGTTACCGTTCGTTTTCTCCGCACTTTCCATGAATGCCGTGGGTAGAGCTGCGATGGCAATGATTGAAGAGGTTCGTCGTCAGTTTAGGGATATTCCACAATTAAAGGCGGCACTTGAAGTAATGAGAGCGGTAGATTCGGATATGTCCAAAGCTACTCCTGCGCAACGAGAAATTTTCGATGCTGCCGATGGGTATGCAGAATATGACAAATGTGTGGATATTTCTACCAAAGCTTCCATTAAGGAAATGGTATTGCCAGGTTTATTAGCGATTGCCGTGCCGGTTGCCGTTGGATTCATCGGTGGTGCTGAAATGTTAGGCGGGCTATTGGCCGGTGTTACAACTTGTGGTGTTCTAATGGCTATTTTCCAATCTAACGCAGGTGGTGCATGGGATAATGCCAAGAAAATGATTGAGTCGGACGGTCGTAAAGGAACAGATGCTCATAAGGCGGCTGTAGTGGGAGATACCGTTGGTGATCCTTTCAAGGATACCTCAGGACCATCTTTGAACATCTTGTTAAAATTAATGTCCGTTGTTGCTTTGGTGATTGCACCTAGTATAGCCATGAGCGGAGATACCATGACGGCCTACAACGAATCTAAAACTGCTACAGAAGTAGTTTCCAGTCAAACAGAAAGAAGTGTTGAGGTTTCTATGACCAATAACGTCGACGGAACTTCAAGAGCTGTAGTGGTGACTACGCTAACAGAAAACGGAGAGGAATCTGTTTCGGAACAAGTTTTTGAGGGAACGGAAGAAGAGGTAAAAGCTAAAATAGCATCATTTAATGCTACTTCTGAAGACGTTAAAGTTCAAATAGAAAAAGTGGTTGAAGAAGTAAAAGAGGAAATGAACTAGACCTAGTTCTTACTTCATATTAAAAAAGCCCTTCATGGATTCCATGAAGGGCTTTTTAATTATTGTAGTTTAAAATTTATAGGTATTGAGAAAGGAACCTTCACTGCGGTTCCGCGTTGCTTTCCCGGTGTCATTTTAGGGAGTTTATCAATGATTCTCTTTGCCTCCTTTTCTAGGTTTTTATCTGGACCTCTAAGTTGAATTTGACCTATGCTTCCATCTTTTTGGATAACAAACATAATATTTACTCTTCCTTGAATACCCATCTCTTGCGCAATTTCTGGGTATCTAAAATTCTTGACAATATGTTTTTGTATCATTTTATTGAAACAAGCACGTTTATCCTTATCGTTTTCGCATCCCGGAAATACTGGAACATGTTCAATTACCGAAAAAGGAATCGGTTCGTCATCAATAAATTCATCAACCACAATACTGTCAACATCAATGATTTCATTGTCTTGATTTGTATCAGTAGCTTCAATCACCGTTTCTTCGATTTTTGAATCATCTTCTGCTATTTCAATTTTAACAGGTGCAACCGGTGGCGGAGGAGGGGGTGGTGGTGTTTGCAATTGAAATATAGGGGCTTCTTCGTCGATACTGTCTTCAACATCAAACCTGTTCGCATAAATATCGGTTTTATCATAGGTTTTCCATTCCAATGCCACATAGGAAAGGAGCATTACCAAGACCAGTCCAAATGCAAAATATAGACCACTTCTCTTGTTGATGTCTTTTCTAGGATTTTTCTTAAGTTCCATAATTCTAAAGTTTAAAATTGCCGTTACAGCAAATTGGGTTATACATTATTTTCTGAATTTCTCTTAAAGTTATAAGTCAAGAAGCGCATAAGGAAGGGGTAATGAGTAAAGCCCCAAGTTGAGTTAGGGAAGCGTGCATTATAGTGTTTACGTTATTTCCCTTATCATATGAGATACTATAGTTTAGGAGATATGCTACTTTTGGTTTATGGGAATATTTAAAAAAGATAAGCTTCAAATTTTAGGATTCCAAGGTTATGGAAAGCCGAATAAATTGTACGTAAGAGGTCGGGCTTTGAAGGATGAAGAGATAGATTTACAGGAAAAAGGTTTCTTTAAATTAATACAGAATACGTGGAAACGCTTTGAGAGCGATGAAATAAAACATACCAACATTACCGTTAAACTGCCCAATGCCTCTAGCTATACGGCAACTACGGATAAGGACGGGTATTTTTTGGTTGAAGAAGAGGTGAAGCAACTTGATGAAATAGCAAATACGGAAGGGTGGGTAAATCTTGAGCTTTCCTATACGGATACCAATCTTAAAAGGGAAATTCTTCATCAGAACAGATTCCCTACGGAAATGCTTATTCCGAGTAATACGGCAAAATTCGGGGTTATTAGTGATATAGATGACACTATTCTACATACGGGGGTGGTTTCTTCCTTAAAATGGAGGGTGTTGGTAAATACGGTTTTCAAAAGAGCTACAAAGAGGGCTGCTCTTGAGGGTACGGCATCTTTTTATCATAGGTTGCACCTGGGAAAATCTGGGACAGTGGCGAACCCAATATTCTATGTAAGCCATAGTCCATGGAATTTATATAGGTACTTGGAATTATTTCTAAAAACCAACGATTTTCCCAAAGGGCCTATTTTACTAAGAAGTATGGCCAGCTTTAGGGCTAGAAATAGAAAAAGTGCTGCGCCGCAAAAGCAGCATGAAATTGTAAATATTCTAGAAACGTACCCGGAATTACCCTTTGTGCTTATAGGGGATAGTGGAGAAAAAGATGGTGATATTTATATAGAAATAGCCAAAAGATATCCAAATCAGGTAAAGGCTATCTATCTAAGAAGTGTCAATGACACAAAAAGAATAGAACGGGTAACTAGCTTGTTCAAGGAGTTTAAAGAGGTGCCCTTTCTATTGGTTAAGGAAACGGAAGATGCCATAGTGCATGCTCAAAAGCATGGCTTTATTAAAGCCGATTAAAACAAACCGTTGATTTCAGCATCAATCTTGTTGATTATACTTCCCAAATCTTCCGGATTGTCAACAAAATCCAGTTGGTCAACATCAATAACCAAAAGATTGCCTTTTTCGTAACCATGTACCCAAGCTTCGTACCTTTCGTTAAGCCGACTTAAATAATCGATGGAAATGGTATTTTCGTATTCCCTTCCTCGCTTATGAATTTGTTTTACCAGATTGGGAATAGAGCTCCTAAGGTAGATTAAGAGTTCAGGGGGCTCAACCAAACTTTCCATCAAATTGAATAAATCCGAATAGTTCTGAAAATCCCTGTTGGTCATTAGGCCCATGGCATGTAAGTTAGGAGCAAAAATATGTGCATCCTCATAAATGGTGCGGTCCTGTATCACGTCTTTACCACTTTCCCGTATTTGCAAAATTTGACGGTACCGGCTATTCAAAAAATAAATCTGAAGATTAAAACTCCAACGTTCCATTTGGTTATAGAAATCGTCCAAATAAGGATTGTCCACAACGTCTTCAAAATGTGATTCCCATTTGTAGTGTTTTGCCAACAATTTTGTCAGGGTGGTTTTTCCTGCTCCTATATTTCCGGCAACGGCAATGTGCATTTCGAAGTTTTTTAATGGTTAGTTAAAACAAAAGTTGTACCGCACAATATACAAAGTATATTAGCTACTAGAAAAAAATGTAGATGAAATACACGAATATTTCATGGGCTTGTTTTGTTATCCAAAAACGGTACAAAATGAGTGCCAATAGTTTTTAGAAGCTTAACAATTTTCATACTTTTACGCAATAAATAAGGAGGAAGGATTTGACTGATTGCAACCTCGTTAAAAATGCTAAAGCAGTTTTCCGGGTATTCTCCGGAATCTTCTCGCTAGATCTGTAAGCAAGGTTGAACCATCCCGTCAAATCGTCCAATAATTAAAAAATACAATGGCATATTTATTTACCTCGGAATCGGTCAGTGAAGGGCATCCGGACAAAGTAGCGGACCAAATCAGTGATGCACTTCTCGATCATTTTTTAGCTTTTGACCCAGAAAGTAAAGTGGCCTGTGAAACTTTGGTAACTACGGGGCAGGTGGTCTTGGCGGGAGAAGTGAAGAGTGATACCTATTTGGACGTTCAGAATATCGCCAGAGAGGTCATCAATAAAATTGGGTATACCAAAGGGGAGTATCAATTTAGTGGCGACTCTTGTGGGGTTATCTCTTTGATACATGAACAATCGCAAGACATTAATCAAGGTGTAGATAGAGGTGCTAAAGAGCAGCAAGGTGCTGGTGACCAGGGGATGATGTTCGGGTACGCTACAAAGGAAACGGAAAATTATATGCCTTTGGCACTGGATATTTCACATAAGCTGCTACAGGTTTTGGCGGATTTACGTAGGGAAAATAAAGAGATTACCTATTTAAGACCGGATGCCAAGGCCCAGGTAACCATTGAATATTCTGATGATAACGTGCCACAACGTATAGATACCATAGTCGTCTCTACACAACATGATGCTTTTTATGGGGATGATGAAAAAATGCTAGCTCGGATAAAGTCGGATATTGTTTCTATTCTAGTTCCTAGAGTAAAAGCGCAGTTGCCTTTAGGTATCCAAGAGCTGTTCGACGAGCAGATTACCTACCACATTAACCCTACTGGTAAATTTGTCATCGGAGGCCCTCACGGAGATACAGGACTTACCGGTCGTAAGATTATTGTGGATACCTATGGTGGTAAAGGTGCGCACGGTGGCGGAGCCTTTAGTGGAAAAGACCCAAGCAAGGTAGACCGTAGTGCTGCTTATGCGGCTAGACATGCGGCCAAAAATTTGGTTGCTGCCGGCGTTGCAGATGAGATTCTAGTACAGGTTAGTTACGCCATTGGTGTAGTAGAGCCAACATCTATTTATGTAGACACCTATGGCACTTCTAATATTGGCCTAAGCGATGGTGCTATAGCCGAGAAAGTTGCTAAACTGTTCGATATGCGTCCATTTGCCATAGAAGAAAGATTAAAACTAAGAAACCCTATTTACCTGGAAACAGCTGCCTATGGACATATGGGCAAGGAACCCACTACGGTGACCAAGGTGTTTGAATCTCCTTATAATGGTAAGGTAGAGAAAGAAGTGGAACTGTTTACTTGGGAGAAACTGGATAGCGTAGCGGAAGTAAAAGAAGTTTTTGGAATCTGATTAACCTAACTACACAGGTCGTTTAAATGCGTAAGGTCTTATAGGAAACCTGTGAAGTATTCCGTCATGGTACTGAAAAATGTTTAAGGAGCAACGTTACAGCGTTGCTTTTTTATTTGGTTGAATAGCACATCAAAAAGTTGATTGCTGCATATGCGGCGCATTTACAAGCCCATAAGGCGATTGGTCCTAAAACCTCTAAAAGGACCACAATTGCATGAATGTTAGGTTTACACCACACATTTAGCTATATACACCACAATAAATTTTTTGTAAGAAAAATACTACATATATTTAAAGTGTAATTAGAGTGATGCCCAAATCGCCATCAAATAAAATGATGAAATATATAGCAATAGTACAAACCAAATACGGACAAAAACAAATTATTGTTGAAGCTCCTGAAGGAGGGTTAGATGGCCTGCTCCACGGATGTTTAAAATTCATCAAAAATACATTGAAACCTTAACCTACCCCAACTATGTATCGTTATCCAAGATTCCCCAAATTGTCTTTGATTATTTTAATCTGTATTGTTTTTAATTCCTGTGCGAAGGATACTGACCTCATATCCGAGTTTGTCATTAGAAATGTAGAATCTGTTGAAAATAATCATGTGTTACAACAAACCCCCATTTCTGGGGCGCATACCGTTAAAATTGAGAATAACGTTACACCTTAAAGTGGTGTTGGGGCCCAAAGGTCTCAAGTGCGGATTGATTGATTTTTGAGCATATACGCTTAAAAAGAAAAACCTACTAGTTTTAATACATCAAAAGAGCGACTCACCTACAAGTCGCTCTTTTTTGTGTAAGATATGCTCGTTATTCCTTAATAAAATGCCCATAAAAACAGGTTGCCTAAAGGTTAAGCGCCGATACATTGGCAAAGAAACCGACATAAAAATGTATAAATAATTGCTATCAATAGAACGAAGTAAGAATCTCCTCTTTCTTTGTTTTAGAATAGTTCATACAAAATGAAAGATGAATCAGGGAATTTAGGTGTCGGACAAGGTTTTAGTTTCTCTATTTTATATCATTCCGCTTTTGAAAGCTATAAAATTTAGTAGCTTTAAGACTTAAAATTTAAAGCCATGTCAAAATTCGCTTACCGTTATAGTATTGTCCTGATTTCCCTATTCTTATTGGTTGCTTGTACTAAAAGAAATAAGACCGCTGAAGCAGAAATTTCTGAAACTTACGTTTCGGATAATTATACTAAAAAGGAGGTCGATATAGAGATGCGGGATGGCATCACCTTGCATACTACCATATACACACCAAAAGATACTTCAAAAGAATATCCAATTCTTATGCAACGCACCCCCTACAGTTCAAGGCCGTATGGTGAAGGCGAATTTAAGACACAAATTGGTCCAAATATTCATCTTATGAAGGAGGGTAATATCATCGTATATCAAGATGTTCGCGGTAGGTGGTTAAGCGAAGGTCACTATGAAAATATGCGGGCTTATATACCGAACAAGACATCGGATAAGGATGTAGACGAGAGCACGGATACCTATGACACTATTGACTGGTTGGTGAAGAACGTTGAGCATAATAACGGTAATGTAGGCGTGTGGGGAATCTCGTATCCAGGTTATTATGCCACCTATGCCACTATAGACGCGCACCCGGCCTTAAAAGCATCATCACCCCAAGCGTGTATCGGAGATTTTTTCTTCGATGATTTTCATCATAACGGAGCCTATTTGTTGAGCTATTTTAGAGCTACCTCTTTATTCGGTACGCCAAGACCAAATGGAGACCAACCTATAGATACGGCCTGGTACAGTCTACCCGATTTGCAGACCGAAGACCAGTACCAGTTTTTCTTGGACAAGGGACCTTTGAAGAACCTGAATTCCTTCTTTGAATATGATATCAAGGATGAAATGAGCATAGCACCAGATGGTATGACGGACGATTACTTTTGGAACGAATTAAAGGAACACCCCAATTATGATGAGTTATGGCAAAGTCGCGGACTAATACAGCACTTGGACAAGTCAAAATCCCATGTAGCCACCATGATTGTTGGAGGTTGGTTTGATGCTGAGGACCTGTATGGCCCTTTAGAAACCTATAAAAATATTGAGAAGAATTCCGATGGCTATAATACTATGGTTTTTGGTCCTTGGGACCATGGACGCTGGGCAAGAAGAAATGGCAGGAACTTGGTAGGGAACTATTATTTTGGGGACTCTATCTCCGAATTTTTCCAAGAGAAAATAGAAACTAAATTTTTTAATCATTTCCTTAAAGGAAAAGGTGATGCTAATAGCGGTCTACCAGAAGCCTATGTATACGATTCTGGCAGAAAAGAATGGAAAGAGTACAATGCTTGGCCTCCTGAAGGCACTACAAAGAAAGCTATGTTCCTTTCGGAAAACCAAGAGTTGACCACAGAGCTAAAAGGTGCTTCCGAAATTAAATTCGTTAGTGATGTCAAGAAACCTGTCCCGTATTCGGAGGATATTAAATCGGTATTTACGCCACGTAAGTATATGACGGACGATCAGCGTTTTGCTGCACGTCGTTCCGATGTTCTGGTTTTTGAAACCGAGGTGATGCAAGAAGATTTTACCTTGGCGGGCGACATAATGGCCAAACTAAAAGTAGCCACTACGGGAGACGCTGCGGACTGGATTGTCAAGATTATAGATGTGCACCCGGCCGATGTTGAGACCAATGAGGAAATGCAAGACCATTTAAAGATGAGTAATTATCACTTAATGGTGCGTAGCGAGGTGCTTCGTGGTAGGTTCAGGAATAGTTTTTCTAATCCAGAGCCCTTTCTGCCTAACGAGAAAACGGAGGTGAACATTAAACTACAGGACGTGTTTCACACCATAAAAAAAGGACACAAACTACAGGTGCAGGTTCAGAGCACGTGGTTTCCTCTAATAGACTTGAATCCACAGACTTATGTGGACAATATCTTTAAAGCCGATGAGGCCGATTTTAAAACCCAGACCCATACTGTTTTTACCGATTCTAGTGTGGAGTTTTCGGTGTTGGAGTAAATTTTTTAAAAGTAGGATATTGTATTGACTATATAGGATTGTTGTGTTTGATTTTTCAAAAAATAGCAAAACAAAAAAGAAAAGAGAACTTATTTTCTGATAGTACTTATCAACTTGTTACTATAACTCTTCAAATCACCCTCTTCAATAATTTTTGTTTCAGGTAAATCCCCGAGTATTTTTAAAGAGTGGTCATATTGTTTGAACAATAGTTTTTTTGTTGGTCTACCCACAATTAGATGATATTCCAAATTTTTATCTTTAGCAACATCTCTTAAATCAACAAACAAACCATAATTTTCATGTGCCTTTTTTTCAATTGAAATTGGTTGTTTTAAATCAAAATTCAATGGTTTAACTAAATTTGTACTTCCGTTTAACCAAGCAAATCTGAATTTATATTCGACACCTGTAGTATTAGTTATAGCAAAATCTTTATAGAAATTTGGATTATTGCTTTTACCTACCTCATTAACGTGAGGACTTACAAAATCATAAAACTTTTTACCTAGAAGATATTCCTTGTTTTCACCGTGTTTGGTTAATTCAAATAAAAATAGATCGTTCAAATAATTCAATACAGCTAAGTTCGATATTCCATATTGGTAATTCGCAGTACTCTTTGCAAATTGTAAGGCACTTCCGTCAATAGGTAAGATATATTCCTTTACAAATTCATCAAATGATGATTCTATTTCATTATATATGAAGCTATCATTCCTCTTATTAATCTTATCAATTTTTAAGTCAATCTGTCTTAAAAAGTGCTTCAAAGTTTTCTCAGACACATTTGAGTAAACCGACTTGATTCTCAACAAATTTTTGGAAAATTCGAAAACAAAACGCTTATCATGAGCAAAATAAACAAGCACACCTATATTTAAGCACTCTCCTAACAATGCGGAATGCCTATATGTAAGTAAACTATATGTATATTTATTTTCTATCATAAAAGCCTCTCTTTTAGCTTTTTACAAACAAAATCTCTATTATCTTTCACCCAATTTAAGTAGTCAAAAATAGCTTTTTTTTCTCCGCATTCGATGTTAAAACTTTCAAAACAATCAATTATTGCACGAAGTTTACCCAAATTTAGACTTCTCAACCCTTCATAAAACTCATCAAAAACGCTCTCTTTTTTTATAACTTTTCTAAGTCGTTTATAAAATATATGCTTGGTATGGTCGTAGCTAACAAAGTGAGATTTAAAATCAATATGGTTATTAACAGACCATTTATTTAAAAAAGGAAAAGTTAGTTCATGGTCGATTAATAAAAAATCTGAATTTCCTATTAATAAATTAGGTTTATTTCTATAACCACCTCTGTCAACGTTAAGTATAATATTGTCAAAAGCAAAAACATTTTCCATATGATAATCCTTCAAAAAGGAATTGCTTATAAAATCGTTGTATAATTGATATCCTTCAAAATACTTGGAACAGAACTTGTAACCGCTATGTAGATGTGCAATACCTTCTTTAGAATAAAACCCTACTAATTCAGAATTATCAAATTTTATTATTGCCCAACCAGGAACAGGCAAATCAAGCTCTTGTGCAATAATTGTAACGAAAATTTCCTTTGCAACTGTAAAATTCTGCTCTATATAATCACTCTTGTAACACTTTAATACATAAGGGTCAACATTTTCATCAGAATCAATTGCATTTATCAAAAGGGGGCTTGTGCTACCTCCCTTCAAAATTTCTTTAACCCCAACAAGTCTTAGTTCCTTAATTGACAAAAGCTATACTTTTTTGTAATTTCAAAATAAGAAATATAAGTCAAAAATTATATTTTATGTTCATCTTGGTTACAATTAAAACAGTATTGGTTACTTCCTGTACAAATTTAGCATTAAACTTACTCAAACGTGACAGCACAGAGGGACCTATTACTCAAAACGGATTTCAATATTAAGCAAAAAACGTGCTTATTCTAAAGTATCGTAACTAATAACAGCAAAACCTATCAGCAATATGGGGGGCGAGTTTAATCTAAAGATTTGCGTATTTTAATAATCTACGCAAAATCTTTTAGCCCCAAAGTTTCGGGGTTGCTATTTGGTAGGACAAATAAAAAACAAAACAAAAAAATTTCGCTTCATGTGAGGTGGAAGGCGAACCACAGTTTTCTCCTCTACCATTCATATCTAAACCGTCTTTCCTAATTTTAAGTTTCGTAATGAATTGAAAGAATTATTCTAGCAGTGTTCGGTTCTTTAATACAGACGTAAAAAATATTCTGGGTAATGTTTTAGAGGAAATCAAAGGTTAATAACCACCTCTAGACCCTCCAGGGAAGGGGAATTAAATCTTAGTCCTTAAAAACCCGTCTTGGTGGTAAAAGAAACACAATAGTTAACTCCTTAAAAAATATGAAGTCAAGCGATATGCTTTTCAAATAAAAAGCCTATTTCTTTTTAAATACTTTTTTAACGCCTTTATAGAAAAGCAACATTAGGAATCCCGCTAGCAATCCTATGACAAACTCTACGATGATACTGGGGATGGTTGGAAATATCCCATGAAGAAAATCAAGGTTATGCACAAAGATACCTCCAGCCACGAGCAACAGTGCAATCGTTCCAATAACGGACAGGGCTTTGATTACCTTGGGTAAGGCATTTACAAAAAACCGGCCTATGTAATCCGAGATACTGTTGTCACTTTCAGTGAGGTTAATCAGGCTTGCGCCAAATTCGTCCATACGCACAATAAGTGCTACGATGCCATAGACGCCTACGGTGGCTATCAAGGCCACTACCGATACTACTGCAATTTGTGTTGCCAAAGGTTGGTCTAGAACGGTTCCTAGCGCTATGATGACGATTTCCACGGATAAAATAAAATCCGTCACAATGGCCGACTTGATTTTCGCTTTTTCCAGTTCAAGGATATCACTTTTACTAGGAGCTTCCGCTTGAGTCGGAATGTGGGCTTTGGCATGTGGAACAAAGAATTCATAAATTTTTTCGGCTCCCTCGAAAGCAAGGTATAGACCTCCCAAAACAAGCACCACCGTAACTGCCCAGGGTAAAAAAGCACTTAGTAAAAAGGCAATTGGTAGAATAATAATTTTATTCAATAAGGAGCCTTTACTGATAGCCCAGAGCACCGGAAGTTCTCTTTTGGAAACAAAGCCAGAAGCTTTTTCCGCATTCACCGCTAAATCGTCACCAAGTATACCTGCGGTTTTCTTAGTAGCAATTTTGCTCATTGCCGCAACATCATCTAGCAAAGCCGCTACGTCATCTAAAACCGCAAAAAAACCTGAAGCCATAATCGTTTGTTTAAGATTTCAAATATAGTTAAGGATAAGGATTCCAGTGAATTCGTTTACCATAAATAAGTCCTCATAAGCCCATAAATTTTTAATGGTAGAAGAATCAGACCATAACAGTCCAGTATGACGTTGTCGATTCTTAAAATTAATTTTAAAGAAAAAATGAAAATCAGTTCTTACGCTTTAATGTCGAAAACATTTGGTTGGGTCTTCTTTATATGTTGTGTAACGGCCTGTGGAAATGAAGCCGAAAATAGGGACGAGCCGGAAATAGAGATAGTGGATATGGTTGAGGACGACACCGCAGAACCCAATCCGCTTCCAGACCCTTTAGCGGGACTCAATTGTACCGAGGGCGGCGCAGTGGACGATGAGCCAGAAAATCCTGTCAATGTAGGTAGGTTGGATGACCGCACCTGTTATGCCAATTATATGGAGTTGAGTATGGACGGTAACGTTTACGGTGTATATGAAATAGCGGACGGCTCCAATCATAAAGACACCAATGGACTACAACCAAGAATGGAACGGGCGTTGACACCCCGAGTAAAACCTACGGGCGGTAATTTTTCCGAGTTTTCCGCGATTTACCGTATAGCGGAAGTAGGTGATACCGGTTCTTATTTTGCCCAGACCAAAGGGAAACACACTGGCGGGGGAGGGTCGCCAGATCCAGCTATTTGCTTATTTATAGCACAATCCGTTGTCACTGATGGGGAGGTTACCCATTTTGATATTTATCGGGAAGAAATAACCGAACGTGGGGGCACGCTGCAGGATGGCGGCAGACAAAACGTTTATCTAACTCGTGTGGCCAAGAACGAAGATTTCACCTTTTATTTAAAAACAGGTTTCGAGGAAGAGGACGGCGTGGTGGTGTCGCACTATTCCAATGCCATCATAAACGGCGAAAGTTTTGATTATGATATTCCAGACCCCCCAACGGGCAACGGAAACGGGCATCCGTTACGGTGCGTACCGCGTAAGAGGAGGTAAGGCAAAGCTCTATATTAGAAATACGGTTTTTAATTTTAAGAACGATTAAGGCACACTTTGCGCTGAAATAGCTATTAATCTATCATAGTACTAGGTTTTTGTGAAAATTTTCGAAAATATTAGGTTATTAAAAGTTTCTAACCTTAATTTGTGCTTTACAAAGTTCAAACACGTATTGAATAGTTATCAAGAAAGGTGGAGGGATTAGACCCTTTGAAGCCTTAGCAACCCTTTGTTCCAAACAAAGAAGGTGCTAAATTCTACTAGTATTGTTGTTACAATATCTGGCAGATAACCAAAAACCAATTGCCTTCGCAATTGAGTCACTTTCTTATAACTTTTTGATTTTACCTATCCGCAATGTCGGCTGGCTAGGGTTTGGCTTTTTTACCGATTTATTAATTATTTAAAAAACAAAATCATGAGTAATCAAAAATTAGCAACGAACGCTTTACATGCAGGTCACGACCCAAAACAAACGGGAGCAACTAGAGCTGTACCTATTTATCAAACCTCGTCCTACGTATTCAATGATACGGACCATGCGGCCAATCTTTTCTCTTTGGGAGAACTGGGCTTTATCTATACGAGATTGAACAACCCGACAAATCAAATTTTGCAAGACCGTTTGGCCGCTGTAGAGGGCGGTGTAGGTGCGGTAGTGTTCGCTTCGGGAACGGCTGCAATTTCTACAGGTCTGTTAACGCTCTTAAAGGCAGGAGACCATATCGTGGCCTCAAGCAGTCTTTATGGAGGTACTTTTAACCTCTTGAATGTAACCCTACCAAGATTGGGTATCACTACTACCTTTGTCGATGCATCGGACCCAACAAATTTTGGTAAGGCGGTTAAAGAAAATACGCGTGCTATTTTTGTAGAGTCTTTAGGGAATCCAAAGCTGGATGTACTCGATTTAAGAGCAATTTCTAAAGAAGCTAAAGCGGCAAAAGTTCCTTTCATAGTGGATAATACCGTGGCTACGCCAGGTTTGTTGAATCCTATAGAGCATGGAGCAAACCTAGTGATACACTCACTTACTAAATATATTGGTGGGCAAGGAAGTTCTTTGGGTGGTGCCATTATAGATGCAGGCACATTTGATTGGACAAATGGAAAGTTTCCGGAATTTACCGAACCTTCCGCGGGATATCACGGGTTGGTGTATAGCGAAGCCTTGGGAGCGGCGGCATTTACCTTTAAACTAATTTTAGAAGGGTTACGAGATTTTGGCGGTGCTTTAAGCCCGTTCAATGCTTTTCAGATTATACAAGGATTAGAGACCTTACCGGTACGTATAAAACAGCATAGTGCCAATGCCTTGGAACTGGCTACTTGGTTGGAAGCTAGGGAAGAAGTTGCCTGGGTGAACTATCCAGGATTAAAAAGTAATAAATACTACGATTTAGCGCAAGAGTACCTTCCTAAAGGACAAAGCGGTTTGGTAACTTTTGGTATCAAAGGAGGTTTCGAAGTAGCGAAACAGGTAACGGATGCCACCGAGGTCTTTTCGCTGTTGGCCAATATTGGTGATACCAAATCATTGATTATACACCCGGCCAGTACCACCCACCAACAACTTACTGCTGAGCAACAAACTGCAGCGGGAGTTGGTCAAGACCTAATTCGTTTATCCGTAGGTCTGGAAGATATTGAAGATTTAAAAACTGATTTAGAGAACGCTTTTGCTAAAGTTGACAAGGCTATTCTTGTCTAACATTCTCTTACATTAAGGTTTTCGACTGTGTTAGGGATGCGCTATGCCAATTTTTGATTGGTGGTGCATCACCAACGCAGTCGAGATGCTTTAACCGGGAGTAATTTTTTATCATGCTACACCAATTAAAACTTAAAAATTATACCACCCTCAGCGGAGTAACTCAGGATATTGAGCTTTCGTATCAGTTGTTCGGAAGAGCGTTACACTCGGCTCCCCTTGTTTTGGTCAATCATGCTTTAACCGGCAATTCCAATGTTACCGGGCCAGAAGGTTGGTGGTCTGCTTTAATTGGGGATAAAAAGTGTATCGATACGCAAAAGTATACCATACTCGCTTTCAATATTCCTGGGAACGGTCATGATAAATTCGTCATAGAGAATTATAAGGATTTTGTGGCCGGTGATATGGCTAAAATCTTTTTACTTGGCTTGGAGAAACTGTCCATAAAGAAGCTATTCGCAATAATCGGTGGCTCTTTGGGTGGCGGTATTGCTTGGGAAATGGCTGTGCTCAATCCAAAGCTCACCGAACATCTCATTCCTGTGGCATCCGATTGGAAATCTACCGATTGGCTCATTGCTAACTGTCAGATTCAGGAACAGTTCTTGGTGAATTCAAAACAACCGGTTCATGATGCACGTATGCACGCGATGTTGTGCTACCGTACTCCGGAATCCTTTAAGGAGCGGTTTAAAAGGAGCACCAACGAAGAACTTCAGGTTTTCAATGTAGAAAGTTGGCTTACCCATCACGGTAAAAAATTACAGGAGCGTTTTCAATTATCAGCTTACAAACTCATGAATCAGCTGCTAAAGACTATCGACGTTACCCGAGGTGGAAATGAGCGATTCTTAGAATTACAAAATAGCGATACCAATATTCATATTGTCGGTGTAGATTCTGACCTGTTCTTTACGGCTAAAGAAAACAAGGATACTTTCAAACAAATAGCACAGGCCAATAGCAATGTTACTTACGGCGAAATACAGTCTTTGCACGGTCATGATGCTTTTTTAATAGAATTTGAACAGTTGGAAAAACTGCTGGACGGTGTTTTCAATACCAATGGAAAATCCGGTAAATTAAAGGTCCTGAAATTTGGCGGGAAGTCGTTAAGTAATGGAGAAGGACTAGAGCGAGTTTTGGATATAGTGTCCCATAAGGTGTCATCGGGAGAACATATTGCGGTAGTCCTGTCCGCCAGAGAAAAAGCTACGGACCAACTAGAGGATATCTTGGAGAAGGCCGCTCAGGGAAAAGATTATTTTTCGGATTTTGAGACGTTTGAGAAATACCAGAAGCACACCTTTGCCAATATTGATTTATCCAAAGAGTTTAAAAGTCTGGCGCAACTGTTTGAAGGTGTATCCTTATTAGGGGATTACAGCGCCAAGATAAAAGACGAGGTGTTGGCCCATGGAGAACTCATCTCTGGTAAATTGGTCAGCAAATTGCTTATCGGTAAAGGAATCAAAGCAGTTTTTATAGATTCAAGAGATTTTTTGACCACAGATGCTGCTTTTGGCGATGCAAAGATTTTAGAAAAAATTTCTAAAGAGAAATTAACGCTGCTGTTAAGTAAACTTCCCAATGGTTCAGTGCCCGTAATTACGGGTTTTATTGCTGCGGCCGAGAATGGAGAAACGACGACACTAGGCAGAAACGGTAGTAATTATTCCGCTGCCCTTATAGCAAATTTTCTAGATGCCGAGGAGCTCCAGAACTATACCCATGTCGATGGTATTTTTACTGCTAACCCAGACTACGTTAAGGAAGCCAAAAGACTTGCACACCTATCGTATGCAGAGGCCAATGAGCTGGCTAATTTTGGGGCAACTATTTTACATGCAAAGACCATAATTCCGTTGATAGAGAAAAATATTCCGCTACGAATACTCAACACCTACAACAACGATAACGAAGGAACGCTCATTAGCGCCCAATCTAGTAAAGAGGGGATTAAGAGCTTATCCGTCATTGAAGACGTTGCCCTTATAAATCTAGAGGGTAGGGGCTTGCTAGGTAAGGTCGGTATCGATGCCCGTATTTTTAAAACACTAGAAAACCATAACATTAGTGTTAGTATCATTTCCCAAGGTTCTTCGGAACGTGGTATTGGATTGGTCGTGAAGCGCAATAAGGCCCAAAAAGCCAAGCAGGCCATGGAAAATGAATTTTCCAAAGACTTTCAGGCTAAAGACATCAATATGATTACGGTCATGGACGAGGTATCCGTCATTTCCATTGTGGGGCAAGATTTAAGCACCTTTCACAAACCATACAATGCACTTATAAAAAACCAGATTATTCCGTTGCTTTTTAATAATACGGCCTCTGGAAAGAACGTTAGTTTGGTGGTTAAAAAATCGGATTTGACCAAGGCTTTGAATGTGATGCACGGTCAGATTTTTGGGATAAGTAAAAAAGTGAACTTGGCTATTTTTGGGCATGGAAATGTTGGTGGTACGCTTATTGACCAGATTTTAAAATCCACCAAGAAAATAGCAAAAAGAAAAGGAATCGATTTACGGGTCTTTGCCATCGCCAACTCTAAAAAGGTAGTACTGCATCCCGAGGGTTTAGGAGCAACATGGAAGAGTGAACTAAAGAGAAAAGGGAGGTCCTATACCGTTCAGGATATTTTTGATTTTGCGCAAACCCATCACTTAGAGAATCTAATAGCCGTGGATAATACGGCCAGTAATGATTTTGTTGCGCATTATTTTGATTTTGTTGAGAACGGTTTTGATATGGTATCTTCCAATAAAATTGCCAACACCTTGGGCTTCGATTATTACCAGTTGCTACGGGAAGAACTCGTAAAATATCAAAAACAATACCTGTATGAAACTAACGTAGGCGCTGGATTACCTTTAATTGATACCATAAAACTATTACATCTTTCGGGTGAGAATATAACCCGTATAAATGGCGTGTTCTCCGGTTCGTTAAGTTATATTTTCAATACCTTTTCTGAGGTAGATGCACCGTTTTCTACTATTTTAAAGGATGCTATGCAGCGAGGTTATACCGAGCCCGACCCAAGGGAAGATTTATCGGGTAACGATGTGGGCCGCAAGTTGTTGATTTTGGCGCGCGAGCTAGATTTGAGTAATGAGTTCTCTGACATTGCCATTAAAAATTTAATTCCTGAGAGTTTGCAAACTGTAGAAACCGATTTCTTTATGCAAAACTTAGAGGTTTTGGATGCAAAGTTCAATGAAATAAAAAAGAACCAAAAACCGAATCATGTTTTGCGGTATGTTGGTGATTTGCATGGTAACCTGCAAAAGGAAAAGGGCCTACTCGACGTAAAATTAGTTTCCGTTCCAAAGTCCAGCGCATTGGGTCAGGTAAAAGGGTCGGATTCCATTATTGAGATATACACGGAGTCTTACGGGGAAAACCCGTTAGTGATACAAGGTGCAGGCGCTGGTGCGGCCGTAACGGCCAGAGGTGTTTTTGGAGATATTTTAAGAATAGCGGAGAAAGGGTAGTTTTGATTGACTGGCAGCAGTGACCTAGAAACATAGGTGGTTAATCTCAGCCGAAGTCACTTAAATGAAATTATAATAGCATAAATGAACAACAAATTTGAGACCAACGCAATTCGTACGCAGGTAAAACGAACGGAACATTTAGAGCATTCAGTGCCCCTATACCTTACCTCCAGTTTTGTATTTGAGGACGCCGAGGATATGCGCGCCTCTTTTGCGGAAGAAAAAGAACGCAATATCTATTCCCGTTACTCCAATCCAAATTCTTCGGAGTTCATTGAGAAAGTCTGCCAAATGGAAGGTGCTGAGGCAGGTTTTGCCTTTGCTAGTGGTATGGCGGCGGTATTTTCTACCTTGGCGGCACTTCTGGATAGTGGCGACCATATCCTCTCCGCACGGAGTATTTTTGGTTCTACCCACTCGTTGTTCAATAACTTTTTTCCCAAATGGAATATAGGGCATAGTTATTTTAAGATTGATGATTTGGATGGTATTGAGCACCTAATAACACCAAGTACCAAGCTTATTTATGCGGAATCCCCCACCAATCCGGGTGTGGATATCCTAGATTTAGAAGCTTTGGGAAAAATTGCTGAGAAACATAAGCTCATATTAGTAATAGACAATTGTTTCGCTTCGCCCTATTTGCAACAGCCCATAAAATTCGGAGCGGATTTGGTCATACATTCCGGTACTAAATTAATGGACGGTCAAGGTAGGGTTCTGGCCGGTATTACGGTAGGTAAGGCCAATTTAATTGATAAAGTATACCGTTTTTCAAGAATCACGGGGCCGGCGCTATCTCCTTTCAATGCGTGGGTGCTTTCCAAAAGTTTAGAAACCCTGGCGTTACGGGTAGATAGGCATTGCGAGAACGCGCTGAAACTAGCGGAATTTTTAGAAAGGCATAATAATGTGAATTGGGTGAAATATCCGTTCCTAAAATCGCATCCCAAATATGAAATCGCCAAAAAACAGATGAAAGCCGGCGGGTGCGTGGTGGCTTTTGAATTAAAAGGCGGCTTGGAAGCTGGGAAACAATTCTTTGACCGGATAAAGCTTTTGTCGCTCTCCGCCAATCTGGGAGATTCTAGGAGTATTGTAACCCATCCAGCATCTACCACCCACAGAAAGTTGTCTGTTAAGGAACGAACCGAAGCGGGTATTACGGACGGTATGGTACGCATCTCCGTAGGTTTAGAGCATATTGATGATATTATCCGTGATATTGAGCAGGCCTTGGGGTAAGCAGGAAAATGTTTTAGAATAAGTATGTAAAGTATCAGAAAAATGCCCTTCCTGGGAAGGAAGGGCATAGCTTATATGGTAATCTCTTAAAGGAAGTTTACTACTCCCGTATCCATGTCATATACGGCACCTTTAATATCTATTTCGCCATTGTCCTTTATTGTTTTGAGAATGGTACTTTCTTTTACGATGCGGTCCATGGCAACACGCACATTATTCTCACTTACTTCGTGAACAAGTAGTCTGTTCTTGGAAGTTCTCGGTCCTTCGGACTTAGTGGACATGACCACTGCAGGAGCAATATTTTTTAGCATAGCGGTGATATTTCCTAATTCTGCACCATCAATGGCCGCATGTATGGCTCCACAGTTCTCGTGACCTAAGACTAAGATGAGTTTGGCCCCGGCAACTTTGGTCGCAAATTCCATACTGCCAAGAATATCGGTGTTAATGAAATTCCCTGCAACACGTGCAACGAAGATGTCCCCAATACCTTTGTCAAAAACATCTTCAACGGGTACCCTGCTATCTACACAAGAAAGCACAATGGCCTTTGGATATTGCGAATCTGCACTTTCCCTAATCTGCATGGAGTGGTCACGCGCGGTAAGGTCGCTCATTACAAAGCGCTCATTTCCAGCGGCCAAGCTATGGTAAACATCTAGGGGCGTAAGGGCCGCCTGTTCTTCGGCAGATAATACGGATTCAACTAAAATACGGCTCTTATCTATTTCAATGGTCCCTTCTTGTGGCTCTTGTGCTTGTATCGTTGTTGTCAATAGTACTGCACTGGCTAAAGCAATGATATTCCTTCTCATAATACTTAATTTAAAATTCGAGACAAATATAAGTCACCACATCAGATATAAAAGTATTACTTATCACAAATAATAGTTAAAGTATTATAATTCAATAGTATTACTTTTAATTATTACAAATTTAGTATAGGGATGTACGGGCCTAAGAAAAATAAGCACTGATAATGAGTGGGTTGTATTGAGTCGACTGCTTTCTGCGTATAAAAAGTGTGAAGTTCTATTTAGGGCAGCGATATGATATAAAGCGTACTAAGGAGTCCTTACGGAACGAATTCATATCAATCTCAAAAAAGAAAATCAGCTTTTATGGCTTAGTAATTGACTAGTTGATTTATTTGACACCCTTTTTATCAGCTAAAGATTACTAGATACAAAACGTAGATATTCATTTTTAATTTAAACTGAATACCGGCATGTACTATAACATTGTCATGTGGCAAGTGTTACTGAAAGCCGATTTTTTTAATCCCCTCGTGACTTACTCTAATGGCCTCCAAAGGTTTCATGGTAAACGTTTTATCCTGCTCAACCATATAGTATCGCATGCCAGATTGCTCTTTTTTGGCTAAAATTCTAGAAAAATCAATAGTACCATTTCCTACGGGAGCAAACTTACCTTCCGTATCCATATCCTTTACATGCCACATTTTAAAACGCCCCGGATACTTTTCAAAATAGGCCAATGGGTCGGCCCCTGCTTTGGTCACCCAGAATAAGTCCATTTGAAAGTTTACGAATTCAGGGTCGCAGTTTTCCAACAAATAGTCAATGGGTACGATACCGTCCGCATCCGTTTTGAACTCAAAATCGTGGTTGTGGTATAACAGTTGGAGTCCAGCAGCGGCGGCTTTTTTTCCAAGTTCGTCAAGTATGTTCGCTAAATTTTCGGCACCGCCGGTCATACTCATGGTATTGGTAGTCGCATCATAATTGAATAGGCCCATTGGCGGAATCGGAACCACAAAATATTCGAAACCAGCGGCTTTGGCAGCAGCCATTTCCTCATCGGCATTATCAATCGTTACGCTGCTTTGATGCGTGCTGATAGGGGTCAGGTCCTCTTCTGCCAAGAACGCTTTAAAATCTTCGGGGGCCATGTCGTAATATTTACCGTCTTTATAACCTGCAGCTTCAATATTTACGTATCCGGTTTCGGCGATGGTCTTTAAAGTGGCTTTGGTATCCACCTCCATGGCATCCCTTACGGTGTACAGCGCTAGGCCACCAAATTTGGGTGCATTGGTATCCGTCGTATTCTCGATAGCGCTAGAGGAATCATCGGTAACTTTTGAGGTGTTTGTTTTTTCTTTACAGGACGCAACTGTTAACAATAAAAAGGATACGACAAGTATGCTGGTGCGTTTTAATGTGGTTTTAGATAGGGTCATTTTGTAGTTTGATGAGATTCTAATTATAATTTAAAAGGGTAAGTTATAATAATAATGATTGGTTGCCAAAAAGTGCATGGCTTATCGGGTACTGTTTTATCTAGCGGATATATTGCTATGGTTAAAGGTTTCGGTTTTTGGATAAAGTCCGATGGTTGATATAAATAAAGCGTTTTAGTTAATGAATTCCCTCTCCTAATTTTCCTATATTAGCCTGATGCTCTCCAAAAAGACAAAATACGGTTTAAAAGCATTGGCGTATCTCGGTGGCAGAAAGGACAAGCAACCCGTTCAGATTGCGGAAATTGCCGAGCAGGAGAACATTTCCCAAAAATTCTTGGAGAGTATTTTACTATCGTTACGAAAAACCGGATTCCTGGGTTCTAAGAAAGGAAAGGGTGGAGGTTACTATCTAATTAAAAATCCGGACGAAATTTTAATGACAGATGTTATGCGCGTATTGGAAGGGCCTATATCCATGGTGCCTTGTGTAAGTCTCAATTTTTACGAGCAGTGCGATGATTGCCCGGACGAAACCGCCTGTGCCGTTCATAAGCTAATGCTAAAGGTACGCGATGCTAACCTATCCGTATACCGCCACAATACCCTTGCAGATTTACTGGCCTAAATAGCAGCCGGTTTTCAGTAGATATTCTTGTCAATTCTTTAAATTCCTTTCTTTTTATTAAAAATCTATAAAATCTATAGGGTAATTATAATTTTCCTAAATTACTATAGTTGTTATCTAAATAATAATTCTATTTTTGTTATCCTATTAAATCACTAGGATAATAAAAGTTGTATAAGAGGTATGATTGTAGATGAATTGATTTTAGATAGAAAAACGACTAAAACTAAGTTTGGCTCGGACAAAAAATCCGAACGACCTATACGAAGTGTTGCCAAGGCTGTTAGCTGGCGCATTATAGGTACTTTGGATACCCTGTTGATTTCGTTCCTGCTAACAGGTGAGGTTGCCATAGCGGCTTCCATAGCCTCCATAGATTTTGTGACAAAGATGTTTTTATACTTTTTCCATGAACGTTTATGGAATAAAATAAACTGGGGTAAATAATATACAGTATGGCGTTTACACAAGAAGATATTAGAAATCTGAATGTTCAGTTCAAGGGAATTCCGCCAGAGGAAATTATATCATGGGCTATCGAACATGCCAATAAGGCATTGGTCACGACTAATTTTAGGCCTTACGAGGTAGCCATTCTTTATGCGGTATCTCAAGTAAAGGATAATATTCCTGTGGTGTGGTGCGATACTGGTTACAACACGCCCAATACCTATAAACACGCGGAAGAACTTATTGCACGATTAAACTTGAACATTGATTTATATGTGCCCAAGCAAACCACTGCGCACAGGGATGCCGTAATGGGTATTCCGCAGATAGATGATGAGAGGCACGCCTTGTTCACCGAGCAGGTAAAACTAGAGCCGTTTAGAAGGGCAATGGCGGCACACCGACCCGATGTGTGGTTTACCAACCTTAGAAAAGGACAGACTGCACATAGAGATTCATTAGATATATTGAGCTTAAGCAAGGATGGTGTTCTTAAAGTGAGTCCGTTCTATCATTGGAACGATACACACTTGGACGCTTATTTAAAGGAGAGAGATTTACCGAACGAGCATACCTATTTTGACCCTACAAAGGTCTTGGAAAATAGAGAGTGCGGCCTACATACGTAATTAGGCAATAGACGTAACAAGTTAGAATTTAGATAATAGATAAATAATTATGGAAATAAGTAGTACAGCATTGGATTTGCCTTTAGCACCTAAAACAGCGCTACTGAAAGATACCTCACATGTGAATGCCTTGGAGAACGAAGCCATTTATATTTTTAGGGAGGTGGCTGCGCAGTTTGAAAAGCCGGTGTTGTTGTTTTCAGGAGGTAAGGATTCCATTACTTTGGTCCGTTTGGCTCAAAAAGCCTTTTGGCCGGCAAAGATTCCTTTTCCGCTAATGCATATAGATACGGGGCATAATTTTCCCGAAACAATCGCTTTTCGCGACAAACTCGTTGCAGAATTGGGCTTGGAATTAATCGTTAGAAACGTTCAGGATTCCATAGACCAAGGAAAGGTAAAGGAAGAATCTGGAAGGTATTCCAGCAGAAATTCCTTGCAAACGACCACGTTATTGGATGCGATTGAGGAATTTAAGTTTGATGCCTGTATCGGTGGTGCTCGTAGAGATGAAGAGAAGGCCAGGGCCAAGGAGCGTATTTTTTCGGTACGTGATGATTTTGGACAATGGGACGAACGTAATCAACGTCCCGAGTTGTTCGATATGCTGAACGGGCAAATAGAACTGGGACAGAACGTTAGGGTCTTTCCAATTTCTAACTGGACAGAGTTAGATGTTTGGTCTTATATCAAAGAGGAAAATATAGAAATACCATCCATTTATTTTGCACATAAGCGAAAGGTCTTTTTACGAGACGGTCTTATCTGGTCGCATTCTGACTACGTGTATCAAGAAGAAGATGAAGAGGTGTTAGAGAAAATGGTCCGGTTTAGAACGGTCGGGGATATGAGCTGCACGGCTGCGGTATATTCGGAAGCGACGGATATTGAAGCCGTGGTTCAGGAAATTCGCGACTCCACCATATCGGAGAGAGGTGCGCGTATCGATGATAAACGCTCAGAGGCGGCAATGGAAAAAAGGAAACAACAGGGATATTTTTAGGTTCGCTAACCCCAAAAAGGGGAACAAAATAGGTGGCATCTAAATTAAAAAAATAGTAATAATTAAAATTACTCCGAGTAAGGGTTTCTCCCCTTCGGGGAGGCTAGGAAGAACTTATGGAAGTACTAAAAATAGCAACAGCAGGTAGTGTAGATGACGGTAAAAGTACCTTAATAGGAAGACTTTTATACGACACTAAATCGTTGACCACGGATAAGTTGGAGGCGATAGAAAAAACCAGCAAGCAAAAAGGGTATGATTATCTGGATTTTTCCCTAGCTACAGATGGTCTGGTTGCGGAGCGTGAGCAAGGAATTACGATAGATGTAGCTCATATCTATTTTTCTACACAAAACAAAAGCTATATCATTGCGGATACACCGGGTCATGTAGAATATACCCGTAACATGGTAACGGGTGCCTCCACATCGCAAGCGGCTATTATTCTCATCGATGCCAGAAAAGGGGTTATCGAGCAGACCAATCGTCACTTTTTCATCAACAATCTACTGCGGGTAAAAGAGGTTGTAGTGGCCATCAATAAAATGGATTTGGTCGATTTTTCTGAAGCACGGTACAAGGAAATTAAAGAAGATTTCCAGAAATTGATGGGTAAGCGTGATTATGCAGAACAACGAATAACCTTTATTCCGGTAAGTGCTTTGAAAGGTGATAACGTGGTACATAAATCTGAAAATACTCCATGGTACGATGGAGAGACCTTATTGGAACATTTAGAGGGCTTAGACTTAAAATCGGTGTCCAATGTAGGAACACCTAGATTTCCCGTACAATATGTAATTCGTCCAAAAACTGAAGAACATCATGATTTCAGAGGTTTTGCAGGTAAGGTTTATGGAGGCGAGTTGAGCGTAGGGGATGATGTGGTAGCACTACCGTCGCGCACAAAATCCAAAATCAAGGCAATTTATTTTTACGACAAAGAATGTCAGACGGCGTCCAGAAGATCGTCGGTAACCATAACATTAGAGGACGAAATTAATCTAAGTAGGGGAGACATGTTGGTAAAGGTTGATGATTTGCCCAATGTGGAAAAACAGTTTACGGCAACCATTTCATGGATGGATTCTCAAAAACTAACGGCCGGAAATAAGTATATTGTACAGCACGGCGTAAATAAGGTCTTGGCTAAAGTAGAAGCTGTGAAGCATAAAATTGCACCGGATTATTCTGGAGTGGATACCACGGTAGATGCTTTGGGAATGAATGATATAGCACAAGTGAGTTTCAGGTTGAACAAGCCTGTTTTCTATGATAAATTTAAAGACCATAGAACAAATGGTTCCTTTATTTTAATAGATACCCAAACGAATAGTACCGTTGGGGCGGGGTTTATACTATAAATAATCCCTGGTTTCTAAAAGGTTAAAGAATACTGACGTTCATTTAAAGAAAGATTGAATTGAAATAGATTTTAAATCTAGCAAATCTATAGGATAAATATTAATAAAAAACACTCTCATACCCAAGAAAGTGTCCCTTCCCTTTGGGGAGGTTAGTAGGGGCAACATATGCAAAGTTTTAGAACAGAAATAGAGAATCCCGTTGTTGAGAAAGACATTCTAGAATTGGAACGCAAAATCCATGAGTTCAAGGATGGCAAATTAGATGAGGAGAAATTCCGAAGTTTACGTTTGGCACGTGGCGTTTATGGTCAGCGTCAACAGGGCGTTCAAATGATTCGTATTAAATTACCCTATGGAAAAGTTACTTCCACACAATTAAAACGTATATGCGATGTTTCCGACGAATACTCAACCGGTCGCTTGCATATTACGACGCGCCAAGATATTCAGATTCATTATGTGGATTTGAACAGAACCCCGGAGTTATGGGCAGAATTAGAAAGGGATGATGTTACCCTACGGGAGGCTTGTGGTAATACGGTACGAAATGTAACAGCTAGTGAAACAGCCGGTATAGACGTAAACGAACCTTTTGATGTTTCTCCGTACGCAGATGCATTATTCCGTTATTTTCTAAGGAACCCTATTAGCCAGGAAATGGGTAGAAAGTTCAAAGTTTCTTTTTCTGCCAGTGACGCCGATACCGGATTGTCTTACATGCACGATTTAGGTTTTATCGCTAAAATACAAGATGGCGTAAAAGGTTTTAAGGTAATGCTCGGTGGTGGTCTAGGTTCACAACCGCGCCATGCGGACGTACTTTTTGAATTCTTATCCTCTGACTGTATTATTCCCCTAATGGATGGTGTTGTCCGGGTATTTGATAGGTATGGGGAACGCAAGAGCAGGGCAAAGGCTAGGATGAAATTTTTGATAAAGGATGTTGGTTTAGAAGGCTTTAAAGCGTTATTGGCTCAAGAACAGAAGGCAGTTCCTAACGCTACCGTTGTAATAGATGCACAGGCATATCCTAAAATTAAGGTAGCGGATGCTCCTGTTCCCAATGCACAGGTGTCTAATGAGAAAGCTTTTGAACTTTGGAAGAGTACCAATATCGTTCCCCAAAAACAAGCTGGCTTTGTAGCGATCGGCATAAAGGTGCTTCTTGGTGATTTCTACACGGATAAGGCACGTTCACTTGCGGATTTAGTCCAAAAATATGCTGCGGGTGAGTTACGACTATCGCTTCGGCAGAACATTTTAATTCCTCATATAAAGGAAGAATTGGTACCATTTTTCTATTTGGAATTGGAAAAATTAGGTTTTGTGGAAGCAGGCTATAACACCGCTTTGGATATTACCGCATGTCCCGGAACTGACACGTGCAATTTAGGTATTGCCAGTAGTACAGGAATAGCTGAAGAATTAGAACGTATTATAAAGGCAGATTATCCACAGTACATCAGTAATTCGGACGTAGTCATAAAAATCAGTGGTTGCATGAATGCCTGTGGACAACATAATATGGCCAATATCGGCTTTCAAGGGATGTCCATCCGAACAAAGGACAAATTAATTGCTCCGGCATTACAAGTATTGTTGGGCGGTGGTAATATGGGTAATGGCGAAGGCCGTTTCGCCGATAAAGTGGTTAAGATACCCAGTAAAAGAGGCCCACAAGCTTTGCGCTTAATTTTGGACAATTTTGATAAGAACGGCAACGGATTGTCCTATGCTGACTACTATCAGGAAAAAGGGGAACATTATTTCTATGATTTTCTTAAACCATTAACGGATATAGCGCACCTTACGCAAGAAGATTTTATCGATTGGGGTAGTGATAAACGTTATGAAAAAGCCATTGGTATTGGAGAATGTGCGGGAGTGGTAATTGATTTGATCGCCACCTTGCTTTATGAAAGTGAAGAAAAAATACAAAAAGCAACGGAAAACCTAGAAGAGGGAAAATGGGCAGCAAGCATTTATTATGCCTATACCTCAATGGTGAATACAGCGAAAGCCATGTTAACAGCGGAAAAAACAAAAGTGAATACCCATGCCAGTATTATCAAAGATTTCGACGAAAAGTTTGTGAAAGAGGGTCGTCTTAAACTTGATGGAGGTTTTGAAAATCTGGTGTTACAATTAAATCAAAATGAACCTACCGAGACTTTCGCCAAAAGCTATTTGGAAGATGCGAAAGCGTTCCTTCAAAATATAGAAGCTTTTAGAAATCAAGAACTTCAAGAAGCATAGCATGACAAATTTAAGAAGCCATCAGAGAAAGAGTTCCCTGCCTTTTGGGGAGCTAGCGAGAGCCGGAAAATTAACTGTAGTTGGTGCAGGTCCTGGAGATACGGAGCTCATCACTTTAAAGGCAGTTAAGGTCTTGCAAAGTGCGGATGTTATACTTTACGATGCTTTGGTCAACCCAGAACTTTTGAACTACGCCCCCAACGCGGAAACAATATTTGTGGGGAAGCGTAAGGGTTGCTATGCGTATCAGCAAGAACAAATAAACGACCTGATTGTAAGTAGGGCCAAAACCCATGGTCACGTAGTCCGCCTAAAAGGAGGTGACCCATTTGTTTTCGGCCGAGGGGCGGAGGAAATGGAATTTGCTGCACAACACGGTATCGCCGTTGCTGTTGTTCCGGGTATTTCTTCTTCCTTATCTGTACCGGCATCACAAAATATACCGGTTACCAAAAGGGGGTTTGCAGAGAGTTTTTGGGTGATTACGGGCACTACTAAGGCGCACAAACTATCTAGTGATGTAACCTTGGCGGCAAAGTCTAGTGCAACGGTCGTCATTCTCATGGGAATGTCCAAATTAGATGAGATTATAGCCTTGTTCTTGGCCGAAGGAAAAGCCCAAATACCTATAGCTATAATTCAAAACGGTACACGAGAAGATGAAAGAATTGCTGTGGCGACCATAGCTACCATCAGTAAAGAAGTAAAGAAACAACAATTGTCCAATCCGGCGATAATCATCATCGGAGCGGTCGTAAATCATAGAGCGGTTATCACAACAAGAGCCCAAAATCAAGAATTTGAAATACTAGAAAAAAATGATTAAAACAGATATACTTATCATTGGTGCCGGACCTACGGGTTTGTTCACCGTTTTTGAAGCAGGATTACTTAAACTAAAGTGTCATTTAATTGATGCCCTGCCACAACCGGGAGGGCAATGTTCGGAAATCTATCCTAAAAAGCCCATTTATGATATACCTGCATTTCCAGAAATATTAGCAGGAGATTTGGTCGATAATTTGATGGAACAAATAAAACCTTTTGAGCCAGGATTTACGCTAGGTGAAAGGGCGGAAACTTTAGACAAGCAAGATGATGGCTCCTATGTTGTTACGACCAATAAAGGCACCCGACATCATGCGCCAGTTGTTGTAATCGCTGGTGGACTTGGTTCTTTTGAACCAAGAAAGCCACCTATCGAAAATATACAGGATTTCGAGGATAAAGGAGTGGCTTATATTATCAAAGATCCAGAAATATACCGTAATAAAAAAGTTGTTATCGCAGGGGGCGGTGATTCCGCTTTGGACTGGGCCATCTTTTTGGCAGATGTAGCCGCTGAGGTATCATTGGTGCACCGTAGGAACGAATTTAGAGGTGCTCTTGATTCTGTGGAGAAAGCATCCGAATTGGCCAAGCGGGGTAAGATAAAATTATTTACCGAAGCACAGGTAAAAAAACTCTACGGTGATGAAAAATTGGAAGCGGTTGTTATTAAGCATAACGATGCGAATAAGGGTGAAACATATTTAGAGGTCGATAACTTTATTCCCCTGTTCGGTCTATCTCCAAAGTTAGGACCCATTGGTAATTGGGGGCTGGAAATTGAAAAAAACGCAATTAAAGTAAACAACGCAAAAGATTACCAGACCAATATCCCTGGCGTATTCGCTATCGGGGACGTAAACACCTATGAAGGCAAACTAAAATTGATTTTATCCGGTTTTCATGAGGCAGCGATAATGTGCCAATATGCATACAAGGTCATTAATCCTAACAAACGTTTTGTAATGAAATATACCACAGTTGGCGGAGTAGAAGGTTTTGATGGTTCTAAAAAAGAAGCCAAAAAAGAAGTAGTACAAAGTATTTCTTAAAATTTCCCCTTATATTTTTATTAGCTAATAATCCTCTGATTTTTCAAACATTTAAGAGGATTTTTGCATCAAAAATCGGGTAAGAAATTGTGGTTTAAATTTGGTAAAACCGTAACTCTGATGTTACTTTGTCATTCGTTCATTAATACACTGAAATGGTTATCAAGAAAGGCGGAGGGAATGGACCCTATGAAGCCTTAGCAACCCTTTATCTGTAAAGAAGGTGCTACATTCTACTCACTCCAAAGCTAAGCGTGGAGCCCATTGAAATTATATCAATGGTTATTTGAGAAGGATAACGAAAAAGACTTTCCCTCTTTCCCTTGCTTGATCATACAACTATATAACAGCGCCAATTGCGCAAACTTTTACTATGATTAAAGATTTACTATATAAAAGAATTTTGGTTCTAGACGGGGCCATGGGCACTATGCTTCAGCGCTACAAGTTTACTGAGGATGATTTTCGCGGAGAACGTTTCAAAGAATGGCAACATCCACTGCAGGGTAATAATGACCTGTTATCTTTAACACAACCTGAGGCTATTGCCGAGGTGCATCGAAAATATTTTGCCGCTGGCGCAGATATAGTAGAAACCAATACCTTTTCAGGTACAACCATTGCCATGTCAGATTACCATATGGAGGAATTGGTGTACGAGTTAAATTATGAATCTGCCAGAATAGCGAAAGGGGTGGCAGATGAGTTCACTGCCAAAGAACCGCATAAACCGAGATTTGTAGCGGGCAGTATTGGTCCCACAAATAAAATGGCAAGCATGTCACCAGATGTAAACGACCCAGGGTTCAGAGCCGTATCTTTCAATGACTTACGCATTGCCTACAAACAACAGGTAGAAGCATTGCTAGATGGAGGTTCAGATATCCTTTTAGTAGAAACCATTTTCGATACATTAAATGCAAAGGCAGCCTTGTTCGCTATAGAGGAAGTAAAAGAAGAACGAAATATAGCTATACCGATTATGGTTAGCGGAACGATAACTGATGCTTCGGGCAGAACCTTATCAGGGCAAACTGCGGAGGCATTTCTGATTTCCATATCGCACATTCCAATCTTATCTGTCGGGTTTAATTGCGCTTTAGGAGCTAGTCAATTGGTTCCACATTTAGAGGTCATTTCCAATAAGTCTGATTATGCCGTATCGGCACACCCAAATGCAGGATTACCTAATGCTTTTGGCGAGTATGATGAGTCTCCCGAACAGATGGCAGCACAGATTAAAGAATACGTAGAAAAAGGATTGGTAAATATCGTTGGTGGCTGTTGCGGAACCACTCCGGAGCATATCGCTGCAATTGCTGAATTGGTCAGAGAATATGAACCAAGGACGTTGATGGTTGATAGTTGATAGTGGTCAGTTGACAGTTTTTTGTAATATATTGATAATGGAGTATACAGAATTGGAAGTATGGAAAGAGGCTAGAATTTTGGTAAATGTAATTTATCAGATATCAAAGCTCTTTCCAAAAGAAGAAATGTATGGATTGACTAGTCAAATACGGCGCAGCGCGGTTTCAGTTCCTTCAAATATTGCGGAGGGTTGCGGGCGCAGAACATCATCTGACACCATACAGTTTTTGCACATTGCCAGAGGTTCTTTGTATGAACTAGAAACACAATTATATTTAGCTGTTGATCAAAATTATTTAGAAAAAGACGAATTTAAATCTTTGTTGAATCAGATTTTGAAGTGTAAAAAACTCATTAATGGGTTTATTAAATATTATAAGAATAATTGATGTCTGAAGGAAATACGAACATACTATCAACTGACAACCGACAACCAACAACTAAAATTTTGAAGTTAAGTGGCCTAGAACCTCTTGTGGTTACCCCTGAAACAAATTTTATTAATGTAGGTGAGCGTACCAATGTTGCGGGTTCAAAAAAGTTTCTACGGCTTATCAAAGAAGAGAAGTTCGAGGAGGCGCTAGATGTGGCACGACATCAAGTAGAAGGAGGAGCGCAAATCATCGATATTAATATGGATGATGGTTTGATTGATGGTAAAGAAGCTATGGTCAAGTTCTTAAACCTAGTCATTGCAGAACCCGATATTGCTAGGGTTCCTATTATGATTGATAGCTCTAAATGGGAAATCATTGAGGCGGGATTGCAAGTGGTACAGGGTAAGTGCGTGGTAAATTCAATCAGTTTAAAAGAAGGAGAACAAGAATTTATTCATCATGCAAAACTGATTAAAAGGTACGGCGCGGCAGTCATTGTTATGGCTTTTGATGAGGTGGGTCAGGCAGATAATTATGAACGACGTATAGAAATCGCTAAGCGCTCTTATGATATTTTGGTAAACAAAGTTGGTTTACCTCCAGAGGATATTATTTTCGACTTAAATATTTTTCCGGTAGCTACAGGAATGGACGAGCATAAACTGAATGCGCTCGATTTTATAAACGCCACCAAATGGGTTCGCGAAAACTTACCACATTGTAGTGTAAGTGGTGGGGTAAGTAATGTTTCGTTTTCATTTAGAGGGAATAACCCAGTACGAGAAGCCATGCATTCGGTATTCTTATATCATGCTATAAAAGCGGGAATGAATATGGGTATCGTTAACCCGACTATGTTAGAAGTTTATGATGATATTCCTAAAGATTTACTAGAACACGTTGAAGATGTAATGCTCAATAGACGTGATGATGCTACAGAACGACTATTAGACTTTGCTGAGTCCGTAGTGGGAAAAGCAAAGGAGAGTAAGGTTGATTTATCTTGGCGTGAAGAGCCTTTACAAAATAGAATTACAAGAGCCTTGGTCAAAGGTATTGACCAATATATTACCGAAGATGTTGAAGAAGCGCGGCAGGCTGCTAACAAACCTATTGAGGTTATCGAGGGCAATTTAATGACTGGTATGAATGTGGTAGGAGACCTTTTCGGTAGCGGGAAAATGTTCTTACCGCAAGTTGTGAAGTCCGCACGTGTGATGAAAAAAGCGGTTGCTTATTTACTGCCTTACATCGAGGAAGAAAAGTTGAAATCAGCCCCCCAACCCCCAAAGGGGGAGCAACATTGGAAAACTGCAAACCCTGTTGCGTACGGATTACTTAAGGCGTATGCTAAACAAATGCGTAATAAGCCAACCAAAGCAGAGGCTATGCTTTGGAATGCGCTTGGTGGAAAGAACCTAGATGGCTTCAAGTTTAGGAGACAACATATAATAGGAAATTTTATCACAGATTTTATTTGTCTTAAACAGAATTTAATTATTGAGGTTGATGGTTTGATACATCAGTTGCCCGAAAATAAGATTAGCGATAAAGAACGAACGGCTTGGCTAGAAAATGAAGGCTATCGTGTAATTCGATTTACCAACAATGAAGTTTTAACAAATCTCGATTTGGTATTACAAAAGATACACGAACAATTGTCGGCTCCCCCTTTGGGGGCGGGGGGGGCTGCAGGAAAAATACTAATGGCGACTGTTAAGGGAGATGTTCATGATATTGGTAAAAATATTGTAAGTGTTGTCTTGGCTTGTAACAACTATGAAATTGTAGATTTAGGGGTTATGGTGCCGCCCGAAAAAATAATTACAGCAGCTATTGAACATAATGTAGATGTCATAGGCTTAAGCGGATTAATTACACCGTCTTTAGATGAGATGGTGCATTTGGCGAAAGAAATGGAACGCAAAAATTTTAAAGTGCCTTTATTAATAGGAGGTGCTACAACTAGTAAAGCGCACACTGCTGTTAAGATTGACCCCCAATATAGCCAAGCGGTAGTGCATGTAAATGATGCCTCTAGAGCGGTAACTGTGGTGGGTGATTTGCTGCAAAAAGAAACATCTGACGATTATAAAAAGACCATCAAAGAAGATTACGATGTATTCCGGGAGAAGTTCTTAGCGCGAACTAAAAAGAAAGAATACAAATCGATACAAAAGGCTAGAGCCAATAAGTTTCAAATAGATTGGAATACCACTGAAATTGTAAAACCTAATGAATTGGGAATTCAAATCATAGCAGATATGGATTTGGAAAAATTGGTCCCGTTTATAGATTGGACACCTTTTTTTAGAAGTTGGGAGCTCCATGGAAAGTACCCGGCAATTTTAATGGATGAGTTGGTAGGCGTTCAGGCCACTGACTTATTCGCTGATGCTCAAAAGATTTTAAAAGAAATAGTTTTAGAAAAGAAACTGAAGGCAAAGGCCATTTTTGGTTTGTTCGAAGCAAATACTATAAATGACGATGACATTGCCATTCGACTACGCTCAGGGTTCGATGAAAATAGCGATGGGTCGCTGAGCGGAGCCGAAGCGAGAGAGGGGACTTTTAGAACCCTACGCCAACAACTCCAAAAAAGAGAAGGTGTTCCAGATTTTGCCCTGGCAGATTTTATTGCGCCAAAAGAAAGTGGTAAGCAAGATTATATGGGCTGTTTTTGTGTTTCCACCGGATTTGGAACGGCCGAACTGGCTACAGCATATGAGAAAGATTTAGACGATTATAGTTCAATTATGATTAAAGCTTTAGCCGACCGTTTGGCAGAAGCCTTTGCAGAATATTTGCATAAAGAAGTTAGAACCAAACATTGGGGCTATGCGGCAAATGAAGATTTAAGTAATGAAGATTTAATAAAAGAATCTTATAAAGGAATTCGCCCTGCGCCAGGGTATCCTGCTTGTCCAGACCATCTAGAAAAGTTGACCATTTGGGAAATTCTCAAAGTAGAAGAAAAGATAGGTGTTGCATTAACTGAAAGTTTAGCCATGTGGCCTGCAGCGTCGGTAAGCGGATATTATTTTGGGAATGCAGAGGCTCGTTATTTCGGACTGGGAAAAATAAAAGAAGACCAAGTGGCAGATTTTGCAACTAGAAAGGGGATGTCTATCGAGGAAGCTACAAAATGGTTGGCTCCGAATATAGCAGATGACGCATCTTAGTCCCCAAAGGGGGAAGTACTTTCTGTTAAAAGGAAGTTTTTGAATAGATTTAAAAATGAGAAAAAGACTTGCGTTAGGGATTGAGGTATTGTTGGAGCTCTTTTAGTGGCTCGCTGAGCAAAGCGGAAGTGAACAACTGAAAAGCGACTACCGAAAGCCCGACCTTTAGGTAACGCCCAAATAAATAAAAGAAATAACATCATATAAAACCGCCCGTGTTAAAGTTCCCCCTTTTGGGGATAGGGGGCAAGGCCTATGAAAGTAACAGACCATATAAAAAAAGCGGCAGGAGAGACGCTTTTCAGTTTTGAAATTATTCCACCTGTCAAAGGGCGAAATATACAAGAGTTGTATAATAATATAGACCCGTTAATGGAGTTTAAGCCACCTTTTATTGATGTTACTACTTCTAGGGAAGAGTATGTGTACATCGACAGGGATGGTCTTTTGGATAAAAAATTGACACGTATGCGCCCGGGTACAGTTGGTATTTGTGCATCCATTAAACATAAGTACGATGTGGATACTGTACCCCATGTGCTTTGCGGAGGTTTTACAAAGGAAGAAACGGAATATTTATTGGTGGACTGTCACTATTTAGGTATTGATAATGTTATGGCGTTAAGGGGTGATGCCATGCGCGAGGAAAAGTATTTCGAGGCAACAAAAGGGGGACATCCGTACGCAACCAGTTTAGTTAAGCAGATTCAGGATTTGAATTGTGGAAAGTATTTACACGAGGTCATAGAAACGGACGACTGTGCCGACTTTTGTATAGGTGTAGCGGGGTACCCGGAAAAACACCTAGAAGCACCGTCGTTAAAAACGGATTTAAAACGGCTAAAGGAAAAGGTTGATGCTGGCGCGGATTATGTGGTTACCCAAATGTTTTTTGATAACAAGAAGTACTTTGAATTTGTAGCGGCGGCAAAGAATATGGGTATTGATGTGCCTATTGTTCCAGGGATAAAGCCTATTGCCGTAAAGCGGCATTTACAGCTATTGCCCCAGGTTTTCCGTATAGACCTGCCGCAAGATTTAATAGATGCCGTTGAAGATTGTGGTACGAATAAAGAAGTACGGCAGGTAGGGATTGAATGGGCCATACAGCAGTCTAAGGAACTTAAGGAAGCTGGGGTGCCGGTATTGCATTACTATTCGATGGGTAAATCGGATAATATTAAGGCAATAGCTAAGACCATATTTTAATAGGCTTTAGCACGATAATGGTAAAATTCCTTAAGGGGTTGGATGTATGTTGTTGATATTGCTAACTTAAAATGGAAACTCCTGACCGCTAATGCCTTCTTTTTTCTACTTTTACATCCCATGAAGTCTAAACTCTTTAGCTGCCTACTTTTATGTGTCATTCTTTGTTCTTCTCAGGATAACAAGGAGTTAAAGAAATACACCTTAGATGCCAATCAATTCTATGGTTCCATATTATTACACAACCCAGATATTTCTCACCTCATTAACAACCACCCTGGAGGGGTCATTTTAAGTTATAATAGGAAGACCTATGGTGCTAAAGAGTGGGAGGGGTTATATAATTATCCCGATTATGGCGCTTCGTTTATATATCAGGATATGAACGATGAGACCTTGGGAGAAAACTATGGTATTTATGCGCACTATAACTTTTATTTCTTAAAACGCAATGTGCAGTTTAGAGTGGGTCAGGGCATTGCTTACACGACAAATCCTTACGATAGAGAAACGAATTTTAGAAATAATGCCTATGGTTCGGACTTCTTAAGCTCCACCTATTTAATGCTGAACTATCATAAAGAAAACGTGTTCAAAGGTCTTGGTTTTAAGGCGGGACTTGCTGTAATCCATTATTCCAATGCTAATTTTAGGGCACCTAATACCTCTACCAATACGTTTGCTTTGAACGCAGGTGTTACTTATGATTTGGACGGTGGAAAGGAAATAACCTATTTGAAAAGTGAAGATAAACCAAAAATCAAGGAGCCTGTTAAATATAATTTGGTTTTACGTGGTGGACTTAACGAAAGCGATGTCATAGGCTCTGGGCAATACGGATTTTTAATACTATCCGGATACGCAGATAAAAGGCTGGGTAGAAAAAGTGCTGTGCAATTCGGGGCAGATATTTTTTTCTCAAATTTCTTGAAGGAGTTGATTCGCTTTCAGGCGACCTCTTTTCCGGAGATGGATGTAAATTTGGATGATGACTATAAACGCGTAGGGCTGTTCGTAGGCCATGAGCTATTCATTAATAGTATGAGTATTGTAGCCCAGTTAGGTTACTACGTGTATTATCCTTTTGATTTCGAAGGACGGGTGTACAATAGAATAGGGCTACAGAGGTATTTTGGAGACAAGGTATTTGGAGCCGTAACTTTAAAGTCGCACGGAGCCGCAGCGGAAGCGGTGGAGTTTGGTTTGGGAATTAGATTTTAGGAATAGCGATAAGAATTTTAGATGCTAAACAAGAACATAATCTTATTTAGAAAGGTGTTAAGCTTTAATTGGAAGTTTAATGTGCTGTTTTTCAGTTTTATGATTTTATTATTTTCATGTAATACTGAAAATGCTCCGGATTGCTTGCAAAATTCGGGAGATTTGGTTCGGGTAGAAGTCTCACTTCCAGAATTTGATAAAATAACGGTTTTTGAAAAGGTGGCTTTGGTATTGAAACAAGGTACAGAACAGAAGGTGGAGATAGAAACGGGGGAATTTCTTTTAGACGAAGTTAGCGCAAGGGTAGAAGGAGATAGATTAATAGTGAGAAATGATAATGGATGCAACCTATTTCGCGAGTATGGCCTAACTACGGTTTATGTTACGGCACCCAACATTACAGAGATACGGAGTAGTACCGGTTTATTGATCAGTAGCGATGGTACCCTGAGCTATCCAAATCTGAATTTGTTGTCCGAAAGCTTTCTAAATCCTGAAACGGAAACTACAGATGGTTCTTTTGATTTGGACTTGAACGCTACAAGCGTTAGTGTGGTGGTCAACGGAATTGCCTATTTCAAATTAAGTGGTACGGCAGAAAATTTAAACCTCAATATAGCTGCGGGAGATTCTAGAATAGAGGCAGAAAACTTAGTTACCCAAATTGTAAATGTTAATCATAGGGGTACCAACGATATGTTGGTAAATCCGCAATTGGCGCTACGTGGAATCATCCGTGGCACGGGTGATGTCATTAGTTTTAACAGGCCGGCTACAGTTGCTGTAGAAGAGATTTTTAATGGACGATTAGTATTTAGGGAATGAATCCTGTCCTCAAATACCTGAAGCATCTTTTTGCTGGCCAACGCATATTAGGCAATGAATCCGCGCTCAATGGTCTGGTAAAAGCGGACGGTCTACTGCAGGATTTAATTGACGATAAAAAGATCCCCGGTTTAGCAATTTCGGTGCACAAAGAAGGACAACCAATACTACAAAAAGGCTATGGCTATTCGGACTTGGATAACAAAGTTTATGTTGACCCCAGGGCGACAATTTTCCGAATTGCAAGTGTCTCAAAACCAATTGCTGCAACAGCTCTTGCGCACATGGTCAAGGACGGACACATAGATTTGGACCAGTCGTTTTACCATTATGCACCCTATTTTCCTAAAAAAGAATGGGACTTTACCATAAGGCAATTGGCGGGACATACCGCTGGGTTACGTTCTTATCGGGGCATGGAATATGCACTGAATAAACCCTATACCATAAAAGAGAGCCTGGAGATTTTCAAGAATGATGCATTACAGTTTAAACCGGGAACGGCCTATCATTATAATAGTTTTGACTGGGTGTTGATTTCCCTTACAATACAAGAGGCCAGTGGCATTCCTTTTGAGAATTACGTGCAAGAAAAGGTTTTGGGTCCCTTAGGAATGACCAATACCTATATTCCAGAACGGCAGCAAGGGGAAAATCATACAAGAGATCATGTATCAAATAACAAGGTTTTAACTGTTCCGGACGAGGCGCGGGTAACTTCCTTTTATTCCAAGAACCGATTTGGCTTTCGAAAAGCTGTAGAAGTAAATAATTTCTATAAACTGGCCGGAGGCGGTTATTTGTCCACTGTGGAGGATATAGCAAAATTGGGGCAAGCGTATTTGGAAGGCACGGTTATGGATAGTGAAATTTTATCTCAATTTACTACCATGGAAACGATTAACGGAACACCCACTTTTTACGGGTTGGGCTGGCAGGTAAGTCAAGATAAAAAGGGCAGGCCTTACTTCGGCCATGTAGGAAATGGAGTGGGCGGCTACGCTAATTTCTATGTGTACCCGGAAGAGCAGATGGTATTCGCCATTTTAATAAATTGTACCGACCCTAAAGTTCAAGAGCAGTTAGACGAGGTAATAGAAACATTGGTCTCAAGAGATGCTAGTTCTGCATAATGCTGCGAATAGTAATAGCGCGTCTTTTTTAAAATCCTAAAAATTTATTAAACTGGCCTTATTTCATTTTTGTTTAATCAAAATATTTTAACTATGAACAAAAATTAAAATATGAAAATAGGTAAGCCACTTTTAGTATTAGTTTTAATCGCGTTTTGTTCATCGAACATTACAGCACAGGAAATAACTGTTTTCCAGGGAATGTGGGGCGATGAGTTTTATAAGGATAAGGAAAAAATCTCTTGGAAGGAATTTGGTATGGCTATGGATTCCAATCCCGCTTCGGAAGTATACTGGTCAAAATCTAAAAAGCAATATGGCGTAACCTTTGCTGCGGCCACGGCCAATCTAGGTTTCGGTATATGGTATTTAGTGAATGATAATGCCGATAAGAGTACCACGGCGCCAATAGTTGGTTTTGCTGGTACGGCCGTAGTTGGTTCTATATTTTATTGTTTGGCGAGCAAAAATAAAAAGAACGCTATTCTAGAATTTAACGATAGTCTAGGTAAGACAACATATAGGCTTGTACCATCGCAACAAGGGGTTGGTTTGGCGCTGGAGTTTTAATTATTTAATAACCCTTCAGAAGGTTAAAGGGATATGTTTTATTTTTAAGGAGCGTAATAAAATCTCCTTATCATGATAAAGCATATCCCTTACTTATTTTTATTTATTTCTTTTATCGGTGTTGCTCAACAGGGTATAGTATTGGATGAATTATCCGATGCCTACGCAGATGCGAGTCTCCCTTTGTTAAAAGCGCTTTTGAGCATACCTAATGATGCGTTCTATCCAGAGGATATCGAAGAAAACGTGCTGTGGTGTGAAAGAGAATTTTCAAGTAGGGGCTTTGCGACACAGCGTATAAGCACTTCCCATGCGCCTCTTCTTCTAGCGGAACGCGAACACCCAAAAGCCAAGAAAACAGTGTTAATTTATCTTCAGCTAGATGGGCAACCTGTAGATAGTACGCGTTGGTTTCAAGAGAATCCATATCAACCTGTTATCAAAAAAAAGAACAGTAATGATGAATGGGTAGCAGTATCGTGGGATTCTGAGGAACCAAAGGAGGATGACTGGCGCATATTCGCCCGTTCTGCTAGCGATGCAAAGGGTCCCGTTGCCATGTTCCTTGCAGCTCTTGATGCGGCCGCTTCCAAGGATATAGTTCCGAACTACAATATAAAGGCGATTATGGACTTTGAGGAGGAACTTGGTTCACCTAGATTGCCTAAAGCCGTTACTCGGAACGCTGAATTATTAAAAGCGGATATGTTGATTATTTTTGATGGTCCACGTCATATTAGCAATAAACCCACCTTAACCTTTGGGGCTAGGGGAATAGCAACGATAACCTTAACCACTTATGGTCCTGTAGTTCCACAGCATAGTGGTCATTTTGGCAATTACGCTCCTAATCCCGCATTACGCTTGTCCAAGCTATTGGCATCAATGAAGGATGATGATGGGCGTGTTGTTATCCCGGGCTTTTACGATGGTGTAGAGATAGATAAAGCCACAGAGCGTATTTTGAAAAATGTACCTGATAACGAGGGCGAAATAAAGAAAAGACTGCAGATTGTTTCTTCGGATAAAGTGGGGTCATACTATCAGGAGGCCATTCAGTATCCTTCTTTGAATATCAGGGGAATGCAGTCTGGCTGGATAGATGAAAAAGTACGTACGATTATCCCAGGTTGGGCTAGAGCGGAGCTCGATGTTAGGTTAATATTAGAGTCAAATCCAGAACGTTTAATACAATTGGTGAAAAAGCACATCGCTTCCCAAGGATATTATGTTACGGATACGGTTCCTACAGCAGAAGAGCGACTAGCTCATCATAAGATAGCTACCTTTACCTCGGAAATATCATATCAATCCTTTAGGACCGACTTTGATTCGGAAGTGGGAAAATGGTTGACAAGCGCCCTAAAAAATGCATTCGGAGAGAACCCTATACGTATTCGTATGAGCGGGGGTTCCATTCCCATAGCTCCTTTTGTGACCACCCTGGGCATTCCTGCGGTAACCGTGCCAACGGTCAATAGAGATAATAATCAACATAGTCCAAATGAAAATTTAAGGATTGGCAACTACAGGGAGGGTGTAAAGACTATGATTGCCATTCTTATGGAGAAGTTGTGATTTTTAAGGAGAGAACTTCTCACGATGCTAACTAACAGGCCGGGCGGGTTTGGTATAGCGTTATAATTTTAAGATTTTCGCAATAAGATTTTCATTTGTGTTTGTAATTGTTAGTGAAATCACCAGAAGTCTAATAAATCATAAAAAAATTCTATCAAACCCTGATTTTTAAATTTAATTAGTACATTAGCCGAAGTTTTATAAGAAAAATGACAAAACAATATTTCTGGAACGGTTTTACCTTTTACTTCTTTTTTAAGAGAGGTACGAGACTGTTGTAGTATATGTTAAGATATAAACAATTGAAGTCTCGTGAAAAACGGGGCTTTTTTTTTGAAATCAATTCAAATCCCATTACGGGGTTTAGAAAGAATTTGCCCCGAGAGGAATCGAGGGGGTAATGGGAACAAGATTTAGATAGCGGTTAATGAGTTTAAAAATAGCCATACAGGGAGTAAAAGGTTCTAATCACCATCAGGTGGCCTTAGATTATTTTGGAGAAGATATCGACTTAGTGGAATGTCTTTCTTTTGATAGTTTGGTGGACCAGTTGCTGGATAATACGGCGGACAAGGCAGTAATGGCCATTGAGAATTCAATTGCAGGTTCTATCATACCCAACTACGCTTTAGTCTTTAAGAACGACTTGGCCATTATCGGTGAATATTATCTTAGTATTCATCACAATTTAATCGTTTACAAAGGGCAGGCTATAGAAAACGTTGAGGAAGTACATTCGCATCCAATGGCATTGCTACAGTGTAAGGAATTTTTAAGGTCTTATCCTAAGATTAAATTGGTAGAGGCTGTTGATACGGCCGAAACCGCCGAACGAATTCAAAAATATCAGTTAAAGCGTATTGCGGCCATTGCTCCAAAAGCGGCGGCAGAATTATATGGCTTGGATATTATTGCTTCCGAAATACAGACCATTCCTAATAATTCTACGAGGTTCATTATCGTGAAGACTAAAAACCAGAGTGACGGAGAGGCTGAAAATGAGTTGTCAAAAGCCCATATAAATAAGGCATCCCTACGCTTTATAACCGACCATAAGAGAGGTAGTTTAGCCACTGTATTGAATGTGATGAGCGATTGTAAATTGAATTTAACCAAAATACAGTCATTGCCCGTAATCGAGACACCTTGGAAGTATGCGTTCTTTGTGGATGTGACCTTTACGGCCTATGAGGATTTTAGTAAGGCAAAGGCATTATTGGATATTATGACGGAGGAATTTAAAGTTTTAGGGGAATATAAAAATGCCATGTTATGATACAGACGGCGGATAGGTTGCAGACGGTACAGGAGTATTACTTTTCAAAGAAATTAAGGGAAGTTCGAGCGCTTTTAGCCAAAGGTAGACCCATTATCAATATGGGTATAGGAAGTCCGGATTTAGCGCCCTCACCGGTGGTGGTAGAAAGCATTCAACAGGCGGTACTGGACAATGGTGCTCACCAATATCAAAGTTATCAAGGCTTACCGGAATTGCGTAATGCCATAGCTTCTTTTTATGAAAGGAAATTTAACGTGATCAGCGACCCTGCCAGTGAAATACTTCCGTTAATGGGCTCAAAGGAGGGGATAATGCATATAAGCCTAGCATTCTTGAATGTAGGAGATGAAGTGTTGATTCCTAACCCCGGATATCCAACGTATACTTCGGTTACGAAATTAGTTGGAGCGGTTCCAAAATATTATGACTTAACGGAACCCACGTGTTGGTTCCCTGATTTGGAAGTTCTTGAAAGAGAAGATTTATCCAAAGTAAAGTTAATGTGGGTGAGTTACCCACACATGCCTACGGGGGCGGTCGCTACCAAGGAACAGTTTTCTAAACTGGTGGCCTTTGCAAAGCGTCATAACATTCTTTTAATAAACGATAATCCGTACAGTTTTGTGCTTAATGAAACGCCCACAAGTATGCTGGGTATAAAGGGAGCAAAGGATGTGTGTCTAGAATTGAATTCGCTCAGTAAAACGTTTAATATGGCCGGTTGGCGTGTTGGGTTCGTATTAGGTAGTACAGACCATATTAATGCGATACTAAAAGTAAAGAGCAATATGGATTCTGGCATGTTCTATGGCATTCAAAAAGGAGCGATAAAAGCGTTGCAGAGTACAGACGATTGGTATCATAATTTAAATGACATATATAGAAAACGAAGGGACTTTATCTGGCAGTTGGCGGAAAAATTAGGTTGTACTTACGATGCTAAAGCAGTGGGAATGTTTGTTTGGGCAAAATTGCCGGACGGAGTTGCATCCGCAGAAAACTTTATAGATGATATACTGTATGAGAAAGATATATTCATAACTCCAGGGACTATTTTTGGTAGTAATGGGGAAGGGTATATACGGTTTTCGCTTTGTGTAACAGAAGAAAAAATTAAAGAGGCGATTAATAGATTTGAGTAGTAGGATATAAGAAAAGAGATAAAGGCAATCTGTCTAAAATCTCAAATCAAATATCCATTATCTGAAAAATATATGAACGTATTTGTAATAGGAATCGGTTTAATAGGGGGGTCGTTCGTCAAAGATATCAAGGCCCAAGTGCCAGAGGTTACCATTTACGGGATAGACGCCAGTGAAGCCAATCTAGAAGAGGCTTTTGCGCTACATCTTATTGATGTGAAATCTAGTTACGACGCCTTGCACCTTGCAGATTTTGTAATCGTGAGTATTCCCGTTGATGTTGCTGTGGAAGAACTTCCTAGAATTCTAGATAAAGTAAATGAGGAATGCGTGGTGTGCGATGCCGGTTCTACAAAGGAGCTGATCTGCGAGGCCTTGGAAAATCATCCTAAAAGAAGAAATTTTTTGGCTTGTCATCCCATTGCAGGTACTGAATTCTCCGGTCCGTCTGCAGCTATTAATGGTCTGTACGATGGTAAAACGAATATTATCTGTGAGGTAGAAAAAACGGCGTTTAAATTACAGGAAAAGGCCTTGGGAATATTTCAGCTATTGGGAATGAGAATTCGCTATATGAATCCTAAAGCGCATGATAAGCACATTGCGTACGTATCCCATTTGTCACACATTAGCTCCTTTATGTTAGGAAAGACAGTTATTGAGAAGGAAAAAAATGAACGTGATATTTTTGACATGGCGGGCAGTGGATTTGAAAGCACGGTGCGTTTGGCAAAAAGTTCCCCGGCCATGTGGACTCCTATTTTTGAGCAGAATAAAGATAATGTAATAGAAACCTTGGACGAGTATATTCAGAACCTATCCGCTTTTAAGAAATTATTGGTGGAAAACGATTTTGAAGGTATTTACAATGAAATGAACAGCACGAACAAGATTAAAGAAATATTACAGGGAATTCCGCTGAATAAAAAGTGATTTTATAGAGAGACAACAGAATTATTAAGGTGTACTTAAAATAAACAATTAATATTTAAATAGAAGAAGAAGCGAGATGTTGAAAACCTTTACCCTTCAGCTTTTTGCCCTTCGCCCAAAAACAAAGTAATGGAGAATACAAAAGAAATGAGAACATGGTTGAATGATATGGGTTTAGATCATCCACTAGTAATAGCAGGGCCATGTAGTGCGGAAACCGAGGAACAAGTATTGCGTATTGCGCATAGCCTTAAAGATACCGATGTTAATTATTACCGTGCGGGAATCTGGAAGCCTAGAACACGTCCCGGTAATTTTGAGGGAGTGGGAGCTTTGGGGCTAAAATGGCTGCAAAAAGTTAAAGCCGAAACAGGCTTAAAAACGGCCACTGAGGTGGCGAACAGGGCACACGTAGAGCTAGCGCTTGAGCATGATGTAGATTTATTATGGATTGGAGCACGCTCTACCGTTAGCCCTTTTATAATGCAAGAATTGGCCGACGCCCTTGAAGGGACGGATAAAATTGTTTTAGTGAAAAACCCGGTAAATCCTGATTTAGCATTATGGTTGGGCGGTATTGAGCGTTTGCATACGGCTGGGATTAACAAACTGGGAGCTATTCACAGAGGTTTTTCAACTTATGAGAAATCAAAATACAGGAATATTCCAGAGTGGCAGCTAGCGATAGAATTTCAAAATAAATTCCCTGATCTACCATTGATAAACGATCCGTCGCACATTACGGGTAAACGGGATATGATTTTTGATGTATCACAGACCGCTTTGGATTTAAACTTTGATGGATTGATGATAGAGACGCATCATGACCCTGATAATGCGTGGAGTGATGCCGCGCAGCAAGTAACCCCAGATAGGTTGGTGCAAATCATGAAGGATTTAAAAATTAGAAAAGAATCCGACCCGGAGGCGGAGTATAACAGTCAATTAAGCAATCTAAGGGCGCAAATAGATGTTATCGACAATCAATTGATAGAAACTCTAGGAAAGCGCATGAAGATTTCCGATGGTATCGGAACCTTAAAAAAGTCGAGAAATGTCGCCGTTCTACAATCTAATCGTTGGAACGAGATTTTAGGTAAAATGATTCTCGAGGGTGAATCTAAAGGATTAAGTGAAGAGTTTGTGCTGCGAATGTTCAAAGCTATTCACCAAGAATCCATAAACCATCAAGAGAAAATAGTAAAAGCTTAAATACATAAAACCCCAACTTAAAAAGTTGGGGTTTTATGTATTTTATTGTTTTGTGTAGGCTAATCTTCTGGACGCTTTTCTCATTAGAATATTAATCAGGTCTTCCGAGCTACTACCTAAACTCCCTCTTACCTTTTTGTTGTAGTTCCAAAGTAAAATCCCATCCGCTGCATTATGAACACTCATGTTTATTACTGCATTGTTAGTTGAGCCCCAAAACCCTACCAAAAGCCCTAAGGCAAGGGATGCACCCTCTGACATAGGTTTGTCCGTTTCGAAATCTCCAGAAATGATAGCGTCTACTTCGAGTAATTTGGCCAATTCTGCAGGGGTATACTCAAGGATATTCTCGTAACTGATATCTTTTTTAAAAAGTATCGCATTTGTAGTTCTAGGGTCTTGAATTTCTAAATTTAATAGTTTCCCTCTTTTTTTTCGCTTCAAAAACCAAGAGTACATTGCGGATTGAATACTCTCTCCTTCAGATTTTTCTAATCTATCCAGTTGTTCGTCTGTCATGTCTTTCATTTGTTTGGGACGTAATTTTACTTGAGTTTTAAAAGGCACCATCGCTATAATTTTATGTGATTTTGCAATGTCGTCAAAATCAGGATTTTCATAGAGACTGGTTTGTGCTAGGATGGAGATAGGAAATAATAAAAATAAAACAAATTTCATGTGTTATGGTTTAGGTTAATTAGTATTCTTAATTGGGTAACGAAGTTATAATGAAAATCTTGTCATATTGGGGAATAATATTAGTAAGGATTCCAAAAGAATGGGAGTTATAAGTATTAAATTGTTTCTTTGTTACTCTAGCACTAAAAACCTAGAAAATTACATGGAGGGAACAGTATATAAATCTACGGGGAGTTGGTATTTTGTAAAATCTGAAAAGGGAGATTTTTACGAATGTAGGATCAAAGGTAAGTTTAGAATAAAGGGAATAAAAAGTACCAATCCTATTGCGGTAGGGGACAAAGTACACTTTGAGGTAGAAACTATTGGAGATGACACCATCGGTATTATCCACAAAATAGAGGACCGAAAGAATTATATCATCAGGAAGTCTGTAAATCTATCCAAGCAGACACATATCATTGCCTCTAATCTAGATCAGGTTTTTTTATTGGTAACATTGAATAATCCTACTACCTATCCTGTTTTTATAGATCGTTTTTTAGTCACTGCAGAGGCATATGATATACCGGTTACGCTCCTTTTCAATAAAGTGGATACCTATAATGACGATGAGCTAGGTGAGGTGAAGTATTTAGCAGCCTTATACCGAAAAATTGGGTATGACTGCATTGGTATCTCTGCTTTGACCGGTAAGAATATTGGTAAGGTAAAGGCGATGATGAAAGGAAAGACTTCTATGTTTTCGGGTCATTCCGGTGTGGGGAAATCTACCTTGGTCAACGCTATTGAGCCGAATCTAGACATAAAGACCAAAAAAATATCGGACCAACATTTGCAAGGCCAACATACCACAACCTTCGCAGAGATGTACGACTTAACTTTTGACTCCCGTATTATAGATACCCCCGGTATCAAAGGTTTTGGAATCGTGGATATGGAGCCGGAGGAGATAGGAGATTATTTCCCAGAATTCTTCGAATTAAAGCAGCACTGCAAGTTCAATAATTGCATACATACGGATGAACCCAAATGTGCCGTTAAAGAAGCCTTGGAAGAAGAAGCAATTGCATGGAGTAGGTACAATAGTTACTTGCAGATGATAAAGGGAGAGGATGAAAACTACAGGGTAGATATTTATGATGAAAAGAAATGAGAGTAGTTCTACAACGTGTTTCCGAAGCTAGTGTAACGGTAGATAAGAAGACCATCTCCTCCATAGGAAATGGTATTCTGATATTACTTGGAATAACTGAGGGCGATGGTTTGGAAGATATCAAATGGCTTGTAAACAAGATAGCCAATCTGCGAATTTTTAATGATGATGCAGGTGTCATGAATAAATCCATAGTTGATGTCGAGGGAGACGTCATTGTAGTAAGTCAGTTTACGCTGTTCGCCTCCACTAAAAAAGGAAATAGGCCCTCTTATATCAAGGCAGCTAAGCCGACTATTGCAATTCCTTTATACGAGTCCTTTATCTCAGAAATAGAGAACGCCTTAGGCAAAAAGGTTGGAACGGGCATTTTCGGTGGAGATATGAAAGTTGCTTTGGTAAATGATGGTCCCGTGACGATAACTATCGATTCTAAAAATAAAGAATAATGAATATACAAAACGCACAGAAAGCTGTAGATAATTGGATTAAGGAACACGGTGTTCGCTATTTCAATGAGCTCACCAATATGGCACAGCTTACCGAGGAAGTGGGCGAAGTAGCGCGCATTATCGCAAGAAGATATGGCGAGCAAAGCGAAAAGGAATCTGATAAATCTAAGGATTTAGGAGAAGAATTAGCAGATGTGTTGTTCGTGGTATTGTGCTTGGCCAACCAAACGGGTGTGGATTTACAACAATCCTTTGATCAGAAGTTAGATTTAAAAACCAAGCGTGATCATGACCGTCATCATAACAACGAAAAACTTAAATAAGCCAAAATAAGAGCATAGCAATACTAGTTTTTAGGGGTGTTTTTGTAGTTTTGGCACGTCTTAAAAACATACACTTTTGAAAATACGTCTTTCCGGTCCATCAGATAGATTACTACGAAAAACCATTGAGATTACTGGTTCAAAAAGTGAATCCAATCGGTCGCTCTTATTAGCATCGCTATATCCTGGGATTACAATCGATAATATCTCTAACTCGGACGATGCTCAGGTAATGACAGCGGGATTGCAGAAATCCAACGGTGTTGTGAATATCCATCATGCAGGAACGGCAATGCGTTTTCTTACCGGATATTTTGCCTCTCAAGAAGGAAAAGAGGTAGTGCTGACCGGTTCTCAGCGAATGACGGAAAGACCTATAAAAATTCTTGTGGAGGCGTTACGGAGTTTAGGTGCCGATATTTCCTATGTAAAGAACGAGGGTTATCCTCCCTTGAAAATAAAGGGTGGTAAGCTAACCAAGGATAAAGTAAGTCTGCCGGCCGATATTAGCAGTCAGTATATTTCTTCCCTGTTATTGATCGCGCCAAGTTTAGAAAATGGTCTGAAGTTGCAACTCGTGGGTAAAATTACTTCGGTTCCTTATATTAAAATGACCTTAAGTTTACTCAATGAAATTGGTGTAATTACCTCTTTTGAGGGGAATACGATCAAAGTTAATCCTAAAAAAGAGGTTGCCCCTGTTAATTTAGTGGTAGAATCGGACTGGAGTTCCGCATCATACTTTTATAGTATTGCAGCTTTGGCAGAACTCGGAACGGAAATTACCTTGTCGTCCTATAAAGAAAATAGTTTGCAAGGAGACAGTGTTTTGGCAAAATTGTATCAGGAGCTCGGGGTTTCTACAACGTTTAACGCCAATAATATCACCCTGAAAAAAAATTCCACTTCGTACCCGAATCAGTTTAGGGCAGATCTGTCCAATGCACCGGATATTGCACAGACTATTGTCGTTACCTGTTTTGGATTGGGGATAGGTTGTCATTTAGATGGGTTACACACTTTAAAAATAAAAGAAACAGACAGGTTGGAAGCCTTGTATACGGAGCTTTCAAAACTAGGTGGGTCCATATCCGTTACAGATAAGTCACTTACCTTAAAATCCAGTACTACTATAAAGGAGAACGTTGCAATTGACACGTATAATGACCATAGAATGGCAATGGCTTTTGCTCCTCTAGCGCTCAAGACAAGACTGTGCGTGAATGATGCGGAGGTGGTGTCCAAGTCATATCCCGATTTTTGGAACGATATGGAATTACTTCAAATAGAGGTGACGGAATTATAATTCCCTATTTACTTGACAACCCCCCTTCCCAGATTGTATATTTGCAGCCGCTAAACATATACAGAATACATGAAATTATCACACTTCAATTTTGAACTTCCAAAGGAATTATTGGCAGAACATCCCTCAGAAAACAGGGACGAGTCCAGATTAATGGTCATACACCGGGAAACCGGAAAGATAGAGCATAAGATGTTCAAGGACATGATCGACTACTTTGATGAAGGTGATGTCATGGTATTGAACAACACCAAGGTCTTCCCGGCCAGACTTTATGGAAACAAGGAGAAGACAGGTGCCCGTATTGAGGTGTTTCTTCTACGCGAGTTAAACGAAGAGCAACGATTATGGGACGTTTTGGTAGACCCTGCACGTAAGATTCGTATTGGTAACAAGTTATACTTTGGAGATGATGAGACACTAGTGGCGGAAGTCATTGACAACACCACTTCTAGAGGGCGTACGTTACGATTTTTATACGATGGCGCTTATTTAGATTTCAGAAGAAAATTAAGGGAACTAGGAGAAACACCGCTTCCAAAGTATATAAAGAGAGAAGTTGAGCCAGAAGATGAACAGCGGTACCAAACCATATATGCAAAGCATGAGGGGGCGGTAGCTGCACCAACGGCAGGACTTCATTTTTCCAAACATCTTTTAAAACGTTTAGAAATAAAAGGTGTGGATTTTGCGGAACTAACCTTGCATGTTGGTCTGGGCACCTTTAATCCGGTGGAAGTAGAAGACCTTTCCAAGCACAAGATGGATAGTGAAGAACTGTTCATTGACGAGAAAGCTACGGAAATCGTAAATAATGCGAAGAAAAACAAAAGACAGGTCTGTGCCATTGGTACTACGGCCATGAGAGGTTTAGAAAGTGCAGTTTCCTCCAATAATACGTTAAATACTTATGAGGGATGGACCAATAAATTTGTTTTCCCTCCATATGAATTTAGTATTGCTACGAGCATGATCACCAATTTTCATTTGCCGAAATCTACCTTATTGATGATGGTATCTGCCTTCATGGGTCATGATTTAATGAAAAAATCCTACAAAGAGGCAATCTTGGAAAGCTATAAGTTTTATTCTTATGGTGATGCCATGTTGATTTTATAAGAAATAATTGATGTTCCGTAAAAACGGATGGATACCTAAAATAAAAGTCCTGCTTTATCACTTTGTAATATAAAGCAGGGCTTTCTAGTTAAAAGAAGGTGCAGGCAAAAAGAAAGGACATACGAGCGTTAACCAGAGACCAGTTAAGGGACTTTTTCGTTAAAAATGGCGATAAGGCCTTTAGGGGCAACCAGGTGTACGAATGGTTATGGCAAAAAGCTGCCCATTCTTTTGAGGGTATGACCAACCTATCGAAGGACACTCGCGAAATGCTAGAGGCCAACTTCGTGATCAATCATATTAAGGTGGACCAGATGCAGCGCAGTTCCGACGGCACCATTAAAAACGCGGTACGTCTACACGATGATTTGGTAGTAGAATCTGTCCTGATACCTACAAAGACCAGAACTACGGCCTGTGTATCCAGTCAGGTGGGGTGTAGTTTAGATTGTTTGTTTTGTGCCACGTCCCGATTAAAGCGAATGCGAAATTTAAATCCTGATGAAATTTACGATCAAGTGGTGGCCATTGATAACGAGAGTCGCCTCTATTTTGATAGGCCTTTGAGTAATATCGTATTCATGGGTATGGGAGAGCCGTTGATGAACTATAACAACGTACTAAAGGCAATTGACAAGATAACCTCCCCTGAGGGTTTAGGGATGTCTCCCAAAAGAATAACCGTTTCTACATCAGGTGTGCCAAAGCTCATTAGAAAAATGGCAGATGATGGTGTAAAGTTCAAATTGGCGGTATCACTACATTCGGCAATAGATGAGATTAGAACGTCCATCATGCCGTTCAACGCAACGTTTACGCTTAGCGATTTACGAGCGGCATTGGTCTACTGGTATGAAAAAACCAAAAGCCGTATTACCTATGAGTACGTGGTTTGGGAGGGAATTAATGATAAGCGCAAGGATATAGATGCCCTAATAGATTTTTGCAGGTTTGCGCCGTCTAAAGTAAATCTTATAGAGTATAATCCCATCGATGATGGGGTATTTCAACAAGCTTCCAACAAAGCAATAGACCTGTACGTGGACTTGCTCGAAGAAAATGGAATCGTAGTAACCGTCCGGCGTTCTAGAGGTAAGGATATAGATGCCGCTTGTGGTCAATTGGCAAATAAATCATAACCCGTCGATTATTACGGGTAATACGTGGAGTGAAGCGATTATGGCTTAGGTCTTTTACGTAAATTTACACAGTGTGTCCGCTTCGGGCCCTAAATTTTCACGGTTGAAAATAGTAGAACAAATAAAAGAACCGGTACGCAAGGAAATGGATCTGTTTGAATCCAAATTCCGAGACGCGATGAGTTCTAAAGTTGCCCTGCTCAATAGGATTACCCACTACATTGTAAACCGGAAAGGAAAACAGATGCGACCCATGTTCGTTTTTCTAACTGCAAAACTTCTTCACAACGGTGAAATCAACGAGCGGACTTACAGAGGTGCTTCGGTTATAGAGCTAATACATACCGCCACATTGGTACACGACGATGTAGTGGATGAGAGTAATAAACGCCGTGGTTTTTTCTCCATTAATGCCCTTTGGAAAAATAAAATTGCTGTTTTGGTCGGGGATTACTTGTTGTCCAAAGGACTGTTGTTATCTATAGATCATGGTGATTTTGACCTGCTTCGCATCATTTCCGTAGCTGTAAGGGAAATGAGCGAGGGCGAACTCCTGCAAATTGAAAAGGCAAGGAGATTGGATATCACAGAAGATGTTTATTACGATATTATCCGGCAAAAAACAGCTACCTTAATTGCTGCTTGTTGTAGTCTGGGAGCGTGTTCCGTAAAGCCGGAAAGCGAGGATGTAGAAGTATTTCGAAAATTTGGAGAACTATGTGGGATGGCGTTTCAAATAAAGGACGACCTTTTTGATTATGGAAATGAGCGTATCGGTAAACCAACTGGTATTGACATCAAAGAGCAGAAAATGACGCTTCCGTTAATTTATGCGTTGAACAAATGCTCTAAAAAGGAAAAAAGCTGGGTCATCAATTCTATAAAAAACCATAACAAGAATAAAAAACGGGTAAAAGAACTCATTTCATTTGTAAAGGAAAAAGGTGGTTTGGAGTATGCCGTAGAAAAAATGTTGGCCTTTAAAGACGAAGCACTTGAACTTTTAACGGCCTATCCAGAATCAGAATATAGAAGTGCTCTAAAGCTCATGGTAAACTACGTGGTAGATCGCGAGAAGTAGTATCCTGAGTTCTACTTCTTGAGTTTCATGCATCAATAGCACTTCATAGATGCCCGTAATTTCGATAGTATTGTTTTTTAAAACATTTATAATCAACTATTTGTAAATTAATTTTACTTTTTTTTTCGTGCGCAGGCAACCTTGGTCATGGTTTTTGCGTCTCTATACATAGAAGACCAAACACAATTTTGAAAATTATACCACTATATAAAAACGAGAAACAGCTCATTAAAAAGGCGATTGCTGGTCATACAGATGCGCAACAGCGATTGTATGCCAAACATGCGCCTAAAATGCTAGGAGTCTGTAGGCAGTATATCAAGGATGTTCATTTTGCGGAAGATGTAATGGTTCAGGGCTTTTTAAAGATGTTCCTTAAACTGGATACGTTTAAGTTTCAGGGTAGTTTTGAAGGATGGCTAAGGAGAATAATGATACGCGAGAGTATTTCGTATTTGAGAAAGCAACAGTTCGTAGTATACGATGATGAGGTTTATGAACAAAATCAGACCCAAGAAGTATCGCAAAGCATGGATTTGGATACGGAGCATATTCAGCAATTGATCGATGGTTTGCCGCAAGGTTATAAAATGGTATTTGTGCTGTACACTATTGAAGGGTATAAACATCAAGAAATTGCGGAGATGCTAGATATAAGTGAGAGTACCTCAAAATCACAATTGTTCAAGGCACGTAAGATATTACAGGAAAAATTACAACAACAAAATATCGTAGATTATGGAAACCGATAAATTTGAAGCACATATTAAATCAAAACTGAGCGAGCGCGAAATAAAACCATCGGCAGATGCTTGGAATAAAATCTCTAAAGAATTAGTAGTAAATACACCTTCGAAAAGACCAAATTACCTTTGGATGGGTATCGCTGCAAGCATGCTAGTACTCATCGGAATCGCTGTATTCTATTTTAATTCGGCCCCAATTGAAATCAAGAGTGATGTAGAAGTGGTGGTGGATACACAACCTGCCGAAAAAGCAAAGGAAGGGGCAACTGTGGAGCAATCGAATATCGTAGTTAGCGACGAGCGTACGTCTATTGTCTCGGAGGATGGTTTTCAAGAAAGTAGCGACAACAAAAAAGGCATAGCTGTAACAACGGTGGCCATTGAGGAGAATAAAAGGCCGGTTATTAAGGATGAAATTGTTCTGGATACTCCTAAAAAAGAAATACGAGATGGTGCTAAAACTATTACGGTGCCAGAAGATATACTTAATAGTAAAATCGCTGAAGTTGTGGCAAAAGTAGATGCCTTAGCGCTATCGAATACGGTAACGGATGCTGAGGTAGATTCATTACTGCTCCAGGCGCAGGAAGCTATTGTAAAAGAGAACCTTTTTAATTCAGATAATTCGGTCAATGCAATGGCATTACTGACCGAGGTCGAAGATGAACTTGATCAATCCTTCCGAGACCAAATTTTTGAGTCATTGAAAACCGGTTTTCTAAAGGTAAGGACTGCTGTCGCAGACCGTAATAATTAACCTAATTTCTTTTTAACGAGTGTATTTCCCTATCTAAGATAGAAGAGGGACAGGGAGGAGTTTATTCATCAATTTTATCCGTCTAGGACGGTCAATCAAAAATCAAACTATTATGAGAAAAACTGTAATGTATTTAATGGCTATCTTCTTGGTGCTTTATGTTCAGAATATGGAAGCGCAAGAAACAACTAAGGAAAGTCAAACAACGCTTAAGATGTTGGAGGGCGCCAAAGAGAAGATCAAAGATCAAGAGAAGGAGGCCTTGAAAAAGGAAGTGGAGCGCATCAATGAGCGTTTACGTAATGGTGACATCAATGAAGACGAAGCCACCGTCTTAAAGGAAGAAGCCGCAAAGAAACGCGCTTTGAATATTGAAAATAGAATTGCTATTATCGATAACAAGATGAAGTTGGCAGAACGTAACGGGGATAATGTTCTAGAACTGGACACGCTTAATTATCCTTCTCAAATTGAAATAGGTTTTGGTGGAAGAGATGGGGACGAAGAGCGTATTTTTGGAATAAGATTTAAAGAAAACCCAAGAGTAAGAAGAATAAAATACGACAGAAGGACATACTCGGATTTCTTCTTAGCAGTGGGTTTAAACAACGCTATTGTAGATGGGGAATCTTTAGAAGATACGCCATATAGAATAGGTGGGAGTCGTTTTTTTGAACTGGGTTGGCAATGGAGAACACGGGTTTTTAAGAGCACCAATTTTTTAAGACTTAACTACGGGGTCTCATTTCAATTTAACGGTTTAAAACCTAAGGGCAATCAATATTTTGTAGTAGGCGACGACGGACAAACGGAATTGCAAGAGTTTGAGTTTGACCTTAGGAAGTCTAAACTGAGGATGGATAATTTGGTTTTTCCACTGCATTTTGAATTTGGACCTTCGAAATTCACGGGTTCCGAGAATAAAATACGCTATTCCTTACATAATCAATTCCGGTTCGGAATTGGAGGGTATGGTGGTTTTAATCTAGGCACACGTCAAAAATTAAAGTATAATAGGAACGGTGAACGTGTCAAGGATAAATTGAAAAGAGGATACAACACGTCCGAATTCGTGTACGGTCTTAGTGCATATGCCGGTTTTGATGGAGTTTTGTTATATGCGAAATACGATTTGAATCCCATATTTAAGGACGCGTTAGTAGAGCAAAGAAATATATCACTTGGCCTTAGGTTCGATTTGTAAATCCGGTCTTTTGCCTACTTGATTTAAAGAGGTGACATTCATAATGCTCACCTCTTTTTTATACCTTACATGTTTAGATGTTCAGCGAGCAGGGAATGAAAATGATGTACTCCTTTTTCTCAAGTAGGTGAGGCTTTTTGTAATACCGATACCTTGATAAACTGACATGGTAGCGGGCAGTAGAAAGACTCCGGCCCCTATCATGTTTCCAGTTACAAGTGCCATAGAGGGCCAAAATCCAATTTTTTTCGTCAAGCTAGGGCTGTTTAATAGCTTTATTTTAGGAATATGAATCTTAAAGTTAGCGATTATTAAAGGAGTAGTTCATAACGCTATGTGTTTCTTTAGTTCTAATCAAAAGTTTTAGTATCTTAAATTTTCCCTTTTTTAGTACCTTTATCGACTTCTTAAGACAAAAAATTGATTGCTAAAACCACCGTAGACCAAGTTTATGAAACCGCCCGTTTAGAGGAGGTCATCGGTGATTTTGTACAGTTAAAAAAATCGGGTTCAAATTTCAAGGGACTTAGTCCATTTTCAGATGAGCGCACACCAAGTTTTATGGTATCGCCGGTAAAACAGATTTGGAAAGATTTTAGTAGTGGTAAAGGAGGTAATGTGGTAGCATTTTTAATGGAGCACGAGCACTTTACCTATCCCGAGGCCATCAAATATCTGGCTAAAAAGTACAATATTGAAATAGAGGAAACCGAGCAGTCAGATGAACAAAAAGAGCAGGCCAACGAACGAGAAAGCATGTATTTGGTCTCAGAGTTTGCCCAGCAACATTTTAAGCAAATGTTATGGGATACGGAACTGGGGAAAGCTATAGGCTTAAGCTATTTTAAGGAACGCGGATTTACGGAAGAGACTATTAGAAAGTTTGAGTTGGGGTATTGCTTGGACCAATGGGACGGTTTTACGAGCGCGGCATTGGACAAGGGTTATCAACTGGATTATCTTCAGAAAACGGGGCTTACCATCGTAAAGGAAGATTCGAACAACCCGAACAACCCTAGAAAGTTCGATCGTTTTAAGGGAAGGGTCATGTTCCCTATTCACTCGCTTAGTGGACGAGTATTGGGCTTTGGAGGTAGAATATTGACCAATGATAAGAAGGCTGCAAAGTACCTTAATTCTCCCGAGAGTGAAATTTACCACAAGAGCAAGGTGCTATACGGCATTTATTATGCCAAGCAGGCTATAGCAAAAGAGGACAATTGTTACTTGGTGGAAGGATATACCGATGTTATTCAATTTCACCAGAGGGGCATTGATAACGTCGTATCTTCGAGTGGTACGGCCCTGACTCCGGAACAAATACGCCTCATAAACCGGCTTACAAAAAATATTACCGTTCTGTTCGATGGCGATGCGGCCGGACTCAGAGCTTCTTTAAGAGGGATAGACCTTATTTTGGAACAGGGGATGAACGTTAAAATATGCACGTTTCCAGAGGGAGAGGACCCGGACAGTTTTTCTAAGAATAACGAGCTGGAAGAGGTGGAGCGTTATCTTAAGGAAAATGCGAAGGATTTTATTCAGTTCAAAGCTTCGCTGTTGGTCAAGGAGGCATCGGATGACCCTATTAAGAGGGCGGATACGGTCAGGGATATCGTCAACAGTATCGCTAAAATTCCGGACCGTATAAAAAAGGAAATCTACATTCAGGAATGTGCCCAAATTATGAATATTTCCGAAGCGGTCTTGTTCAATACTTTGGCGCAGATTGGTAAAAAGGATGTTGCCGATGCCAAAAAACAAGAACGCGAGGAACAAAAGGCCTTTAACGTTGTACGTAATGAAACGGTTCAAGAAAAGGTAGATGTACAGTTTGTTCTAGAGCAAAAAATAATAGAGCTTCTGTTGGTCTATGGAGACCGTAAAGAAGAGTTTGAAGACCTCATTTTAAAGGAAAACGAGGCGGGTGATTTAATTCTGGAGCCAGAATCCTTAGAGGTCAAAGTCTATGAAAAAGTTTATTTGGATTTACAGGAGGATGAAATAGAATTGGCAAATCCGCAGTTTAGAAATATCTATTATCAACTTATTGAAGCTTTGAACCAAACGGAAGAATTCACTATCAATACTTTTATCGCGGGACTGGAACAGGACGCCGCAAACGATATTTCTTCAATCTTAATGGAGGAGGAGCGTTATACCTTACATGCGTGGGAACGAAAGGATATTTACCCGAAGCCCAAGGAAAAGAGTGTAGCCCAATTGGTAAGCGAAACAATTTTGACCCTGCGTTGTTTCCTAATCAAAAAACGAATGGAATCATTACAAAGTAAAACCGAGGACATGGCTAGAGACCATAGGGAAACATTGGAGGAAATTATGAATTATATACAGCTCAACAAGCTTCTGAATAAAAAATTGAATAGGGTGCTATCATAATTGGGATAGCCATGAAAATGAAAAAAGCCCGCATTAGCGGACTTTAATTTTTTTTAGCATAAGGGGCTTAGTACAATTCTAGCGCTTTTGCTTGTTGTAGTAAATCTACCATATTGTCAACGTTTAACTTTTTCATCAAACGTGCCTTATAGGTGCTTACTGTTTTTTCATTAAGGTTTAGCCCTTGAGCTACTTCCTTGTTACGTTTTCCGCTAGCCAAAAGTTTTAAAACTTCAACTTCTCTAGTGGATAATTTACGGAAGAACCTTCTTGGTTTCTTAGTTCCTTCATCAAATGCTAAGCGTTGCGCTAGCTCGTTGGTGATGAACATACTACCTTCACTGACTTTTCTTACCGCCGCAATGATGTAATCAATGTCAGAAGATTTGGATAGGTATCCAAAAGCACCTGCTCTGATAGCACTTAGAGCATAGACATCCTCAGATTGTCCGCTGTACATAAGAACCTTTACATCAGGGTATTCTTTTTTAATCTTTCGTAGCGCTGCTATTCCATTAATTTCCGGAATATCCATCTCTAACATGACAACATCGGGGGTAACTTTTTCCAGTTTTTCAAAAAGTTCTTCAGTAGTAGCTACGTCGTCTACTAATTCAAAACCAGCTGCGGATTCAAGAACGTTTCGTACTCCCATTCTTATGATGGGATGATTGTCCGCGATTAAAACTTTGATCATTATGTTGATTTTTCTAGACCGTCTTTACTTGCATTTTATTGTCCAAAAAGACGTACATGCAATGTAAGACTAAATAATCTAAATTAGAAGGCAAAGGTGTACTATTTTTTCTTACTCTTAAAATTTGTCAGAAAATATTCGATTTATCTACCTGATTGTTAGGTGAGTGGTTTATTTTAACGTTTCTGGAATAATGCAGACGGGAATCGGCAGCATTTTGTGTTGGTTCATCGAGTTGAATCTACTGAAAATCTTGAAGACTTCCTTCTCCCTGCCTGTGAATTCCTCAATTGTTCGGCCTTCATCCTTCATTTTCATGGCCCATTCCAACTCTGGGTAGGATGCCCCGATTTGGTCCTCATCGGTTCTGTCATCTCCCCAAAGACCATCCGTAGGAGCCGCTTTAATAATCTCCTCGTTAACCCCAAGGACTTTTGATATAGCGTAAACCTCGGTCTTTAGTAAATCTGCTATCGGACTTAAATCAACCCCACCATCACCATATTTTGTATAGAACCCTACGCCAAAATCCTCAACTTTGTTTCCTGTTCCTGCCACCAGGTATCGGTTCAACGCAGCAAAGTAATACAAGCTGGTCATCCGCAGACGCGCCCGGGTATTGGCAAGTGACATAAAACGTTCTTCTTCGTTTTCAACCTTTGGGAACGCAGCTACCAAGCTGTCAAAAACAGGGGTCAGGTTTACCGGCTGGCGTTTTACGTTCGGGAAATTTTCCTGTAGCCAGGCAATATGTCTAGATGCCATGTCCGACTGATTGGGTGCTTGGTGAATGGGCATTTCAAGGCAAAGCAAATCCAAGCCCGTCTTGGCACATAAAGTAGAGGTCACGGCGGAGTCTATACCGCCAGAAACTCCTATTACAAAACCTTTCTGTTTTGCATTGGTCGCATAATCTTTTAACCAATTAACGATGTGGTCTATCACTTTTTCAGTTTGCATAAGGCTATCAATATTTATATAAATCGATTAACTTTGCTATAAAAATAAGTTGTCCTTGGAGAATAAGAAAATGTATTCCAAAATACTTGGTATGAAAAAACTCATTTTTAGCGGATTGTTAGTTTCAGTGCTTCTTTTTTCCTGTAATGATGGCGATAAGGTTGCTGCTGAGGTAGCCAAGATTCCACTGGACCTGAAGATTACCAGATTTGATCGGGAGTTTGCGGCCGCAACCCCGGAAAATTTGTCAGAACTCAGAAGTACCTATCCCTATTTTTTTCCTGCTCCGGATAGTGTCTGGATTGCTAAAATGCAAGATTCACTACAAATAGAGCTTTTGCAACAAGTAGGGAACACCTTTAACAGTTTTGAAGATGAAAGGGCGGCACTGGAGCAATTGTTCAAACATGTAAAATACTATTTTCCAGAACAGCCCACCCCACATATAATTACCGTTACCAACGATGTAGACTACAACAACAGGATAATCCTAGCGGATACCTTGTTGCTCATAGGTTTGGACAACTATCTAGGGCCAGCGCATAAATACTACGGCGGTTTTCAGCGCTATATCGCTAAAAGTCTTGATAGGGCCTATTTGGCCAGTGATATCATAAGTTCGTTTGCCAAGAAAGTGGTGCCACGGCCAAGGGACAGAACCTTTTTGGCGCGAATGATTTATTTTGGGAAAGAGCTATACCTAAAGGATAAGTTGCTCCCAAATGCGGACGATACCGTAAAAATTGGGTATACGGAAGAGGAACTTAACTGGGCCATGGCCAATGAGGAGCCTATTTGGAGGAACTTTATTGAGCAGGAGCACCTGTACAGCACGGACAATGGTTTAAATCCAAGGTTTTTGGACCAAGCGCCTTTTTCAAAATTTGGATTAGAACTGGATAATGAATCCCCGGGCAGGCTAGGTCGTTACATTGGATGGCAAATTGTGAGGGCTTTTATGGAAACCAATGACATAGAACTCAAACAACTATTGGCGATGCCAGCGGAGGAACTATTCAAAAGATCGAACTACAAACCAAGAAATTAGATGGCAGATTTACATGTATCGGAAATAACATTGCGCGTAGGATTAGATGATAACCGGGTACCCGAGAAATTATCTTGGTCCGCACAAGATGGTGGCATTGATAATGAGGAAGCAAAGGCGATGTTACTCTCCGTTTGGGATAGTAAGAACCAAGAATCGCTTAAAATAGATTTATGGACCAAGGATATGCCCGTGGATGAAATGAAAACTTTTTTTCATCAGACCTTAGTTTCTTTGACCGATACTTTTATGAAGGCCACGCAAGACGAAAAGATGACCGCCACCATGAAGGATTTCTGTGATTATTTTGCCGAGAAGCTAGAATTGGGCAAGTAAGCTTATCTTTTTATTCGGGCTCTGGTTGCATAAGTATTCCAGCCCGGATGGCAATGGGCATGTCGTTTTCCTTAGGAGGTATAGGACAAGAATAATCTATATTATAGGCAAAGTATGGATTGTACGCTTTACTGAAATCTATTAAAATGGTGTCGCCAGCAGGTATTTTAAAATCTACATACCTACCACCGGTATAGGTATCGATACCATTCGTGAGGTCCGTAAAAGGTAGAAATAAGCGGTTTTTATATTTTTCCTTTGTTCTAAGGTAATGACTCTGATAGATGTTTAACTTCATTTCCTTTCCATTGATGGTAAAAGTAGCTATGCCGTAAATATCGTACACCGGCACTCTATCGGTAGTTGTTTTCATTTGGTAGGGTATAGGGTTTAAGGCTCTCTGAAAATTCGCGGTGACCTTAAAGTTCTCGTCTACGGCGAAAAACGTATGTCCTTGAAATTTCTCAATATCCTCGTGGGATAGTGGTGATTTAATAGTGTCACGGTACTCTTCATTGAGATGGACTTGGAAGGCAATAATACTATCCTTATAGGTCTGCGCTTGTAATGCGGTTAAGGAAAAGAAAATGCAAAGGAGCACTAGTATTCTCATAATGCTTTCTGTAAAATAAAGTTCGTAAGGGTTATATCAATTTTCTTCTATGGATTGCTTGGAGCAGTATATGGGTATCAGGTTTTTCTGAGAATTTTTTCCATTTTCCGACCTTTGGCCAGTTCATCGATTAGTTTTTCCATGCGCCTACAATTCTTATATACTTCAAACTCATCGGCTATTTCTTCAATGCGATAGCCGCAGACCACACCTTTAATGAGGTGTGCGTTCGGATGCATATTGGCTTTTTCAAAAAAGGTTCTAAAGGTTACTTTGTCGTTAATGAGCGCTTGCAAAGTATCTTGGTCAAAACCGGTTAACCAGGTCAGGACTTGGTCCAGTTCTTCTTTTGTTCTTCCATTTTTTTCCAACCTACTCAGGTAAAGTGGATAAATGGAGGCAAATATCATTTGGGCCACTTTCTCATTTTTTTCAGAGGTAACTTTCATGATGTTTTATTTAATTTTTACGGACTATTTAAGAAATGCTATTGCTTAATTTTTTGAAGTATTAGTAGTCTATTAAGGGTTCTTTTTTCTTGTATGCTTTTAAATATAATAAATTTTAGGATTAGCAATGAACAAGCAAGCAGCCCGAATGGTACATGCAGGTCTGATGAACTAATCTTTTGTCAGGACGCCTATGCCAAATCATCGTGGATAGAATTAAAAGTGATTGGAACAAACTTGCTTAGGTAGCATAAGTCAAAAGTATCCTGGGTTACTTGGCCAGTCGCTTCATGAAGCATCAAAAATCGTCTTTGCACATCTGAACCTAAGAGAAAAAAAGCCCCTCAAAGGGGCTTAAATGGTAATGTATTTTGAAAATCACAGGCTTGTGCAGCTGTTGCCGTTGTTAGCAATAGTCATTTTCTCAGCTTCGTTTTAAACCAATCTTTCGTCTTTTTATCAATATTTACAGCCACTAATCCCAAAAAATCCTTTGTTGTAAAAATTTCTAATTGATGTGTTTCTTTCATTAGCTCAATAAATCTATTGGTTCCAATTCTATTCTCAAGTTGATATAATAAATATGCGCCTTTATAGGTCAGTATTGTATTACTGTTCGGGTCTAGCTTATCAATATTCCAAATCGGTTTAAGGTTTTCTATCCTTTTCTCAATATTTTTAATTTTAGCTTCAAAATCCGCTGCTCCGTTTTCATTTCTATACAACACTAAAGAGCTATATTCCGCAAATGCCTCATTCAACCAATCTTCCCAATTTCCTACATTCGCTTTATTCCACCACAAATGACCTATTTCGTGAGCCAAGGTCTTTCCATTGTTCTTAGTAAATTTGTCGTCAATGCTCAAGGAAATGAACTGTGGTCGAGCATATACTATGGTTCTACTGAAGCTATTTATAGTTATTGATAGATTATCGGCGTTGGTTACGCCGAACATACTATTGTAAGCATTGAAATACTGTTCAGATTTCTTTTTGATATTCTGAATGATAGTATCGCTCACATTTTGATGATACAAAGTTATTTTACCGTTATCTGCATTAGTCTTCAAAATTTCATCTGAAATAACGAAGGGAATGTCAAATGTTCGGGTAGTGCTTTTTAAGATACTATCATTAGTTAGCATCGTGCCTACGATTGTACTGTCGGTGTCTAATCGTATCTCATAATCAAACAAACCATATTCGATATTTAAGGGAAACCAAGAGATGTAAATGTTGAATTCCATCCAATGAGGATTATATTTAAAATTAGGATTTTTGATTAAGCTTAAGTCAATTGAGTAACTTATCTCTACCATATTTTCAGATACGGCATTTGTAGGTATAAGAATTGCTTTGTCTTCACCAATTAATTTCTCATCAGTAAACTTAAATTCGATTGGTTTATTAAAGGATAGAATTGAATGAATTGTTGAGCTTTCGTGAAGAAAAAATTTGATAGTATCATTTTCGGTCAGTTCACTGAACTTGATTTGAAAATCTGCTTTAATTGAACTATTTACTCTATCTACATTAACATCAGCAATGTATTTTTCAATTTTCTGTCCATAATTATGCGTTGTTAAGGTTAGAAAACCTAATATAAAGAACCAAAGTTTCATTTGTTGATATTGATTATTTCTAAATGCTATCTAAGTCTAGATCCCTAAATTTCGGCTAAAAGTAGCTGTTGACCAACAAATCAGGCTACTAATCGTTTTTGACTAATTACAAACGCTTATACAGTACATCTCCAATAGGCATTCAGCAAAAGAAAAGCCTCTTTGAAAGCTTAAATGTTGTTATGTTTTTAAGAATTAAAGAATCGCGCCGCGGTTACTCTTGTAAGTAAAATGCGGCGACACGCGCGAGTAATTACGAACTATTCCATTTTGAATTTTTTCCGTCAGAGTAAAGTCAATCTGCGCAACAGTTTAAATTGAGTTAAGTCTTTCCACAATTTGGTTTTAAATCTGTTGGAGTAAAAATTATCACGCAGCAGTCGTGTTGGTGTAAAGTCCATCAGATATTAGTTCCATAAGTCTATTCAGATTTTCCTTTGGTTCTCAATCTTTTCTTTAAATAGTCAATATTAAATAGGCTCCATAAAAGAATGATTAGGAAAATAATCATTAATTTATTGAGAGAAATCTTACCGTATACAAAATATTCGACTACCAAAATTACAATCAGTAAAACAATAGCTGAAATAAGGAGTCCACCGTATATCGCTAGATCTTGTTTTAAACTTTTTTCTGAGAAATTTTCATATATACTATCTAACATATTATTTTTTTAAAAGCCGTTTTTGCTAACTTCTATATAAGTCTATATCCTAAATTACGGCTAAAAGTAGCTGTTGGCCAAAAAATCCAGGCTAATAATCGTTTTTAACTAATTACAAACGCTTATACAGTACATCTCCAATAGGCATTCAGCAAAAAAAGCCCCTTTAAGGGGCTTGTATTCAATCTGTATTTTGAAAATCACAGGCTTGTGCAACGGTTACCGTTGTTATGCGCTTGCTTTTTTATGCGATACTCTGAATAATTTTAACTATAACAATTCCTATAATTATTAAAATTCCAATACGAGCTAATAGTAGCAGTGCAATGTTGATATTTTCTTGGAAATCTATGAGCGTGTCTTTTTTGGAATTGTTTTTTAAATCCCCAGTGAATAGTCTTGTTATATATCCGATAACCGTTAAAAATATCCGACCCATAATCCCGAAAAAATTATATATCAATAAATATCTATTTGCCTATTAATCTAAGTTTATATCAAGATAGTTTAAAATTGATTATTGGTTCACTTTTTTAAATTTCTCGATTTCTTTAAATCGGACAAACAACCAATCTAACGACAATTAATGTTTTAACACTTAAAGTTCAGAATTTTATCTGTTCTGTGTTTAGATTTTTGAACTTTTAATTCCATATTGTTTTCCGTTTACCAATCTGTCGCACATTTCGCCAATCCGAACTTTTTTATGCCCGCTTTGTAATATTTTTCCAGAAGAACCAATGTAAATCAATTCAATTTTACCGCCTTTGAGTGCGTAAACGATATAAGTTCCAACTCCGTTTTTCGGAGCGTTACAGACCGTTAATATTTCATCATCGGCTGAAAAAAAGAAATGTCCATTTGATTTATATTTATCTAATTCGTCAAACATTCACTATCGGTTTTTGAAGCTAATCCAATTGCTGCTTGAGTCTTTCAGGGTCTTGTCTCGTGTCGAACAAAGTAATTATTTCTATTTCTTCCCGCTCGAAATTGACGCGATAGAAAAAAGTCGTCTGTTTTGTAACTACACACTTATATATTCCCCCAAATTCATTTGATTTCGGGCAACTTTCAGGTTGGGATTGTATTTGTTGGATTTTCTTGGTCAATTTGGCCAAAAAATCTTTTTTGACCTTAAAATTCCATTGTTCCAACAAGTATTCGGTAAGTTTTTTGAGTTTGTACTCGGCAAGTTCGGAAATGAAGACCTCCATCAAGAAATCCTTTTGAGAACTTCCTCGTAAGAAGTCCGCTTGCCTTTGTTCAATTGTTCAATTCCTTTTTTGATTTCGGCCTGCTCTGATTTGGTCAACTCGTTCCAAAAGTCCGATTTCTCATTGTTTATGAAATCCGTCACTTTCTTGATGAACTTATCGTTGTCGATATTCAATATCAATTTTACGAGCTCTATTTTTGATGTTTTGATGTCCATTTCAATTCCCTTTTTTCAAATTTACTGAAAATTCCCTTTCTGGTCTGATTTTTCAGTATGAAGCACAACTTCTATATAAGTCTATATCCCTAAATTTCGGCTAAAAGTAGCTGTTGGCCAACAAATCCAGGCTAATAATCGTTTTTAAATAAATACAAACGCTTATAAGTACATCTCCAATAGGCATTCAGCCAAAAAAGCCTCTTAAAAGGGGCTTGTATTCAACCTGTATTTTGAAAATCACAGGCTTGTGCAACGGTTATTAATGTTAGGCAACGTTTTTGTTTTCGTATTTTTTTATTTTGTCCAATTCCACTTGTTTTTCATCTCGTTCTTCTTCGATGTCGTAATCATCTTGAAGTCCGAGCCAGAACTTGGCTGAGTTTCCAAAATATTTACTCAATCTCAATGCTGTGTCCGCAGTTATTCTGCGCCGACCTTTTATAATTTCAGAAATTCTTGTTTGAGGGATTTTCAAGTCCTTTGAAAGTCGGTAAGCCGAAATTTCAAGTGGTTCAAGGAATTCCAAATTCAAGACTTCGCCAGGATGTATATTTGCCAATTTTTCCATTTTGTCCTTTTTTAATGATAGTCGATTATTTCCACTTCGCTTGCGTTTCCGTTATTCCATTCAAAAATGATTCGCCATTGTTTGTTAATCCGAATACTGTAAAAGTCCTTTAGATTTCCAGAGAGTTTTTCAAGTCGGTTTGATGGCGGAACTCTTAAGTCCTTAATGTCCTGTGAGTTGTTTAGCATTCTCAATTTCCGACGTCCAACGTTCTGAATTTCAATCGGCAGTTTTTTAACTCGAATACCGTTCCAAATCATTTCGGTTTCTTTCGAGCCAAAAGAAACAATCATACTTTCGTTTTACGTTACTAACGTTAAAGGTAAGTAAAAAATTTGTTTTGTGCAAATGTTGCTAACTTGTATATGAGTCTCTATCCTTAAATTTCGGCTAAGAGTAGCTGTTGACCAACAAATCCGGCTACTAATCGTTTTTAAATAATCCCGATCGTTTACAAGTTCATAGGAAGACCCAAGATAAATCATCGGCCTTGCACAGGCCAACAAGGTGGTGCACCTCTCGGCCATCGCCTACAACCTGAAAAAGTGCCTGAAATTCGAACAAAAACGGGTAAAAAGCGGTGCGGGACAGCTTGCTTTGATGGTATTGGCCAAAAGTGTGCTCCAAAACCTGTTTCAATCTTTCATGGCGCATCGGAATTTGAACTTCCGTTTCTGTGCCGACAAGTAAAAAGCCCCTTTAAGGGGTTGTATTCAATCTGTATTTTGAAAATCACGGGCTTGTGCAACGGTTACCATTGTTGTAGGTAGGCTTTTCCGCGCGTTATTTCAATTCCTTGTGTCCGTCCGATATTTTTATTCCACTCTTCAATTCTAATATTTTATTGATGAACGTTTCATTAGTTTTTGGACTTATGTACAGTTCGTTGTATTTGTCATATAGAGGTCAGTAGTTAACTGCATATTAGTTTGGACCGGTATACTTTTTCTTTTCCGACCATTTTAGTTATCAGGTTGTTGAATACGGTCGCCTTGCTTTGGGAGCGGTTTATCCTGAAGCAGAACTCGTTGAAATACCTGTTGATATGAAAGTCGCTCACCCATGAATAGGTCGTTCTAATCCATGACTTTATCTGGTGTATCATGGTATGCAGCGCCTTGAAGTTGGCCCCCTTCGCACTTTCTATCTGGTTTATATCGTAGACCTTTGCGATGGGCCTGTACCCCTTCCATTTGTCCGTGGTCACCTTGGCCTCCCTGCTGATATGGTCGATGAAGATATATTGCAGCGACCTTGCCGAGAAGTCCTCGATGCGCATGGCGTACATGCGCCTGACCTTACCTTCCGGGGTAAGCTGCACGGCCGTGACCGCCTTCTTTTTCTTGGCATCGTAGCTGCGCCCTATCTTTCCCTTCTCGACCCCGCCGAGCACGAACTCGTCGACGTGCACCGTGCCGTCCATCGGGTGGTTCCCGCTGGACGCCATGGCCTCCCTTACCTTGAGCATGAACAGGCGGGCGGTCTTTTCGGTGACACCGTAGCGCACGCCCATGTAACTGGCCGACAGGCTCTTTGTACTGGTCGACATCTCGAAACAGATGAAAAAGGCCTTTCGAAGACCGAACTTGACCTTATGGAAAAGCGTGTTGGCAGTGGCCGAATCGGTATGGCCGCAGATGTTGCACGTCCTCGAAAAGTCTTTTCTTACCTGCGCTGCGACATGGTTACATTTGACGCATTTGAAACCCTCTTTCCATTTGATCCCGGCGAGATACTCCTTGCAGTCCAGATCCGTTTTGAAGCGATCGGAGAACTCTAGAAGGTTTTGACCCTTGAAAATATCCATATAAACCCTATATTTATTGAATTCAAAAGTATGAATTTATCTACTGACCTCTATTGTCATATTTTATAATTAGCCCTTTTCTTACGGTTGCGGGTCTGAATCCGACCCAAAGAGTTTTTCCTTTTATTATCTCAATTATTCTATCCGTATTTATTTTTCCATTAAAAGGTCCACTTCTGTAAATCAACCCGTCTTTTTCTGATAATTCATAATTGGTTCCGAAAAATAGCCAAAGTAAAAGTCCGACTACGCCGAATACTAGCAATAGAGGCCAATACCCTTCTTTTTCCATTTTGCCATTAACAATATCTAAAATCATAATTCCAGTCAGAAATATACTTATTCTGAGGATTATGAAACTAAATAATATGTCTTTTCTGCTATTGAATTTCATTTTTTTAGCTTATCTACAACTCGTATATAAGTCTGTATCCCTAAATTTCGCCTAAAAGAACCTAAGAATCAAAAAATCTGACCATAAGTTATTCGTAGTTACTTACAAAATAGGAAGATAAGCACCTTGGCTTGTGGAACTATTAGTTGTTTTTTAAACGCACCGTCATGGGCCAGCCCTCAAATTGTTGGGCATCAGGTTGGGTAACATCGGCATTTCTAGGCCAACATTCAAAGGTAACGTCCTGGGTTTGGGTATTAAAATGTATCAATCCATAGCCACTACCATGCGAGGGACTTTCTGGGTTTACATAGGCTTTCATTGAAATCTTATTATGAAACCCGTCGAGGTAATCTCCGGTCCAAGGTAAGGGAGTGTTAGGGTTGGGATTGTTTCCGGCTTTTTTATCTTCGGGCCACCACCAACGGCTATAATAGTCATTAACAATGGCAGGGACAACAAAGGCCCAAGGGCCGTCCCCGAATTCGTCAATGCCCGGTTTAATTACGGTGGCCAAATGTTGGTCTCCCACAATATGTACGGCGTTCGCTTGTTGTATAAGTTCCAGTGCTTTTTTACGCCCCGTTTGCGGCCATCCGTTACTATCCAAATCCGCGTGCAGGCGGTTGTCCATAGTACCGTGAATATGTGCCCCACCACAAAAACCGGTTTGGGAAAGTACTACTTTGGTGGCATCCGTATTGGTTTGTCCCCATGTTTTTAAGAAGTGCAGTTGGCGGTCGCCCAGCAACTTTAGTTCGGGCAAATCAATCGATGCGGGGTCATACTCCGGATTCTGGATATGGTCCGGGCGTGGGCCTTGTTGCGGTATTTTACCCTCAGGCCCGGATTTAAACTTTCGGTCCTCCAGAATGGCAAAGTCAACTCCGCCACAAAGAAGGTTGATGTAGTAAACTCCAATACCTTGTTGAATAGGAGTAGGGTCAAAAGGGTCGGGGAGGTGTGCCGTTTGGCAGCGCTCCACCATTTTTACATATTCCGGATGATAGCGGTAACCACCGTCCGGGCTGCCTTTGGTCATGGAAACTTTTCCGTTCTCGCCCCAGAGATTTCCCTGTCCTATATCGTGGTCGTCCGGGATGGTAATGCAGGGTCTATGGCGGAAGGTTTCCCTGAATTGCAGCCCAAATTTGAGCCAGGCCGCGGTATGTTCCGTATGGTCGTAGGACTGGTCTCCCGCAAAGAAAATAAGGTCCGGGTCCTGATGATTAATATTGCGAACATAATTCTCTCGCATACCCCTATCTTGATTGCTGTTGCAGGAGAGTGCGGCCAGACTGATTTCCGTTTTGTGCATCGGATTTTTGCGAATGGTGCCTTCATACCTTGCCTTTTCTCCGTGTCGAAGTCGGTATTTGTGGTCTCGGGAACTGTCCCAATTTTCTACGCGAAAAAAAGCGGACCACCCCAGATCGTTTAGTTGTTGGGACTGTACCTCCGTCCAGGTACCGTTCTCTTGTATTTCCAGACGTACGGTTCTGGTCTCTTCTGGGTAGAGTGGATAGCATTGTGCGCTCAGTTTTAATGTGGTGCCGGAAACGGTATGGATACCAAAGGCGATAACGCTGTCCCGATTCACTTTTAAGTTAATGATAGGATTGTCCGCTCTGTTCCACCAGTCATTTATGGCCAAGGTGTCTACATTGGAGAAGGTTGCTTTTGCAGGGGGTGCTTGTTCTTTCTTTTTTTGGCGCAGCTAAAAAAGCTAAGGCAAACGATAACGAGCAGGATAATTTTTTTCATGGGATGGTTTTGTTAGTATTGGTGTCCGGATAGGACAAATGACTCCCTTAAATATACTATTTTCAAAAGCTGTTATGAAAAAAGATACGCTACAAAAACTAATCTTCATCTATAATATCGATTCTGGTCTTCGGAATTTATTACTGGATGGTGCACATAAAATTTTGAGTCCGTCTACCTATGTCTGCAACCTATGCGATATAACTTTTGGTGCCTTTACGGAAAATACGGTTTGGAAGAAGTTTAGATTGCAACTTGCGGATACGGTACAAATGGAGTTTCTTCATAAGGATGAATTTACCAAGGCCTACCGTTCTAAGTTCGGCTATAAGTTTACTTTTCCCATTGTGTTGATGGAAACCACGACCGACCTAGAAATTTTTGTACAAACGCAGGAGTTAAGCCAATTAGAGGATGCAACGGCATTGATTGTGCTGTTGAAGGCGCGACTTTAGAGAGATGCAGCGCCGATAGTATTATTTCTTATTGGCCTCAAAAAAATCGAGGTTAATGGCATCGATATAGCCAAGAACTTCATCGCGACCTATGCGCTTGCTAGACGAGGTGACGAAGTGTTGCGGAGCTTCTTCCCAAGCACCGCTAAGTAATTCCTTAATGTAATGGTCCACCTGTCTTTCTATGGCTTGGGTCTTCAGCTTATCGGCCTTGGTGAAGATAATAGCGAACGGAATGGCGTGCTCTCCCAACCATTGCATAAACTCCATGTCCACTTTCTGTGGTTCATGCCTAATATCTATCAATACAAAAGAGCAGACCAGTTGTTGCCGCTGTAAAAAGTAGTTGGTAATGTATTTTTGAAAAATGTTCTTATCCCTTTTGGATACCCTTGCATATCCGTAGCCCGGTAAATCTACCAAAAACCAATTCCCGTTGATTTTAAAATGATTGATAAGCTGGGTCTTGCCCGGTCTGCCCGAAGTCTTGGCCAGACTTTTTTTCTCGGTGAGCATGTTTATGAGGGAAGATTTCCCCACATTAGACCGTCCAATGAAGGCATACTCCGGAATGGGCTCGTTGGGGCACTTGGCAACATCGCTGTTGCTCATGACAAAGTCTGCCGACTTTATTTTCATCTAAGGGAGTTTTAGAATTTTCTTTTTTCCAGCCAAGCATCAAGAATGGCATTGAATTCTTTGGGATGCTCCATCATTGGGGCGTGGCCACATTCGTTGATCCAATAAAGTTCAGAGTCCGGTAGTAACTCATGAAACTCTTTTGCCACTTTTGGCGGTGTAACTGAGTCGTTTTCTCCCCAAATTATACAGGTAGGTGTGTGCATTTTTGGCAAGTCCTTGCTCATATTATGCCGTATGGCACTTTTGGCGATGGCCAAGGTTTTAACCAGCTTCATGCGGTCGTTGACCGTTTCAAATACCTCGTCCACGATTTCTTTGGTGGCAACGGCGGGGTCGTAAAAAACATCTTGTGCTTTTTTCTTAATAAATTCGTAGTCGCCACGTTTGGGATAACCGTCTCCCATAGCACTTTCGTAAAGTCCGGAACTTCCAGTGATTACCAAAGCTTTCACCATTTCTGGGAATAATTTGGTGTGCAAGAGTCCAATGTGGCCACCCAGGGAGTTGCCCAAGAGAATAACGTCCTTTAGTCCTTTGTACTCAATAAAGCGCTCAAGATATTTCGCAAAGTTTTTTACGTTGGTCTTGATCATCGGCATATCGTAGATGGGGAGTTCAGGAACCAGTACTTTGTAGCCTTTTTTGGGGAAATAGTCGGTAACGCCGTGAAAATTACTCAATCCGCCCATTAAACCATGCAGGATAATGATCGGGGTACCTTCGCCCTTCTCAATATACCTGAATTTTCCGTCCTTAATAATTTCGTATTCCATTCAAGATGGTGCTGATATTTGCGCAAATATAGGCATTTCAATGCAATACAATAATAGGGCTTTATCTGCTAAGGCAAAGCTTTTTTTCATGGACACCTCACTTTGAATTTCAGTGGAAAGTGGTATGCAAGGGCATAATTAGTGAGTTGAGGTCTGAAATTTGTCAAAAATTGCTTATTTTATTAACAAAGTGGAATTTTGTGGTAAAATGTGGTAATAATATTTATATATTTGGGTTATATAATAAAGACCAACAATTTTGGAAATCTATTTTTCAGGCGTTTTCAACTGCAAAGCTGATGCTAAGGGACGGGTAATGTTGCCGGTTTCCTTAAGGAATCAAATGGCGCCCATGCTTAATGATGGCTTCTTTATTAAGAAATCCTACTACGATGAATGTCTGGAGTTTTATCCCACCGAAGTTTGGAAGGCAGAAGTAAAAAAACTCAATGAACGCTTAGGGGATAGTAGAAAGGATAGGGATTTTAAAAGAAAATTTACTGCGGGTCTTCGCAAGGTAGAGATTGATGCCACGGGCAGATTGTTGATACCTAAGGATATTATTGGCCTAGTGGATATAAAGAAAGAAGTAACCCTTTCTCCCATGGACAACCACTTGGAAATATGGGACAAGGCTACGTATAATCGTGAGGTAGATTCTACGGCAGATGATAGGGAGCAATTGGCGTATGATGTAAAGTATGCTGAAAAACCAGGTGGCAATGTATCATAATGCAGTGCTGTTGAAGCAGTCTGTAGATGGGTTGGCGGTGAAGGAAAATGGAGTGTATGTTGATGTAACTTTTGGTGGGGGAGGCCATTCCAAGGAGATATTGAAAAGATTGGGCGAAGACGGAAAGTTATTCGCTTTTGACCAGGACGAGGACGCGCAGTCCAATGCGCTTGGCGATAAGAGGTTTGTTTTGATTGGGGAGAATTTTAGGTATATCACCCAATTTTTAAAGTTCTATGGCATTCGGAAAGTAGATGGAATCTTGGCGGATTTTGGTGTTTCGTCCCATCAGTTCGATAAGGCGGAACGCGGTTTTTCAACACGTTTTGATGCTGAGTTAGATATGCGTATGAGCAAGCGTAACAATTTGTCCGCTCATGATGTGGTGAACACCTATGGTTATGACGATTTACGTGATGTGTTGTTCACCTATGGAGATTTGCGTAACGCAAACGCGATGGCCAAAGTAATCATAGACAGCAGGTCGTTCGCGGAGATCAATACCACAGAGGAGCTGAAATCAGTGCTTAAGTCATTTTTGCCAGAGCATAAGAAGCATAAGATTTTGGCTCAGATCTATCAGGCGATACGTATTGAGGTAAATCAGGAGATCGTTGTGATCAAGGAGTTTTTGAAGCAAGTCCCCGGTCTTTTGGAAAAAGGAGGAAGATTAAGTGTTATCAGTTATCACTCTTTAGAAGACCGTTTGGTAAAACGATTTATCAGGGCCGGACAGTTTGAAGGAGAGCCGGAAAAGGATTTTTATGGAAACATTAACGTCCCCCTAAAGAAAGTGGGTCCCTTGGTGGTTCCGTCGAAAGAAGAAATAAAAAATAACAATAGGGCGAGAAGTGCAAAGCTCAGAATTGCAGAGCGCATTTAAAAAGTATCGCTCTTATAAAGTAACTAGAATAGTACAACATGGTTAAGAAAGGTATACTGGACATTTTAAAAGGTAAGTTTTTGGTCAGCGGTGACGCTCCAAAGAATTGGCTGTTTATCATTTTCGCTTCTTTTTTAGCTGCGGTAATGATCAGTAGTTCGCACAGTGCCGATAAAAAAGTGCATCGAATAGCGGCTTTAAATGAAGAAGTAAAGGAGTTGAAGAATGAATTTGTAGATGCGCGTTCAGACTTGCAACAATTAAAGTTAGAGTCTACGATAACGAGTACGGTAGAGGATAAAGGATTATTTCCGTCAGAAACGCCACCACAAAAAATTAGGGTAAAATCATTAAAGGATTCTGAATAAAGATGCCAGCAACGGACAAAAGCATATTAAAGCGATTATATTTTGTAGCAGGAGGCCTTGTCCTTTTTGCTGCTGCCGTGCTATTTAAATTGGTTTCCATACAGGTTGTTGACGGTCAAAAGTATATAGCATTGGCCGAAACCAGGACCACTAAACTATTTACCATTGAGCCCAACCGCGGTAACCTTTATTCCGATGATGGTAGTCTTTTGGCAACGTCCGTCTCCAAATACACCATACGTTTTGACGCCGTTACGGTAAGTGATGAAGATTTTAGGGAGAACGTAAAACCGCTGTCGGATGCCTTGGTAAAGCTATTCGGAAAGACTTCCTCCCATTACCAGCAGATGTTACGCAAAGCTAAACAGAACAAGAACAGGTATGCGCTAATTGCTAGAAACTTGGATTATTCCGACTACATGGCCGTTAAGGATTTTCCGTTGTTCAATAAGGGTGCTTTCAAAGGCGGACTCATTATAGAACAAAAATCCAAAAGAGAACATCCCTTAGGTAAAATTGCCGAGCGTAGTGTTGGCTATGAGCGTGTAGATGAGAATGGTTACCGTACCCGCGTAGGTATGGAGGGTGCCTTTAGTGAGTATTTAAGTGGTGTTGCCGGAAAAAGATGGAAGCAAAAGATTGCTAAAAACCAATGGAAGCCAACAGGTACGGATAATATCATTGAGCCAAAAGATGGTTATGATGTGTATTCCACTATCGACATTAATATACAGGACATTGCCCACCATGCCTTATTAGGGCAATTGGAGAAATACAAGGCAGACCATGGAACGGTCATCGTCATGGAAACCAAAACGGGTGAGGTCAAGGCAATTTCCAATTTAGGACAAACCAAAGAGGGCAAGTACTATGAACGTCTCAATTATGCCATTGGGGAATCTCACGAGCCAGGTTCCACGTTTAAACTCATGAATTTAGTCGCAGCCCTAGAGGACAAAGTTGTTGATACCAGTACTGTCATAGATACCGAAAAAGGTTCTTGGAAAATTTACAGGCATCGGGTAAGGGATACCAAGCGCGGTGGTCATGGAGAGCTTTCCATTGCCGAGGCATTTGAGGTTTCTTCTAATGTGGCTTTCGCTAAGATGATTCATAACGGGTATAAGGATGACCCCGAGAAATATGTGAACAGGCTAATGAGCATGGGTATTCATAAAGAATTGGGACTTCCCGTAAAGGGAGAGGGCACTCCGGTTCTTCGATATCCGGGAGATAAAGGTTGGTCCGGTCTTTCCTTGGCGCAAATGGCCTATGGTTATGAGGTGTCGTTAACGCCCTTACAAACACTAGCTTTTTATAACGCCATTGCCAATAATGGAGAGCTTATTAAGCCAAGACTTCTTAAAGAGGTTAAAGAGTGGAACAAGACCATTGAAAAATTCGATAAAGAGGTGTTGAACCCGGCTATCTGTTCTCAGGAAACCGTACGTAAAGTACAGCAAATTTTGAAGAACGTAGTCGAGAAGGAACACGGTACTGGTCACGGAATGTATTCCTCTAATTTCTCGATGGCCGGTAAAACAGGTACAACGCAGACCAATTATGTATCTAAGGACAAGGATAAATATGAGTATATCTCATCTTTTGCGGGATATTTTCCTGCGGACAATCCAAAGTACTCATGTATTGTAGTTATACATAAACCGGATAAAAGCGTAGGGTATTATGGTGCGGATGTTTCCGGCCCCGTGTTTAAGTCAGTAGCGCAAAAGGTGTATGCCACATCGCCACTTATTGATGAGGTCAATGTTGAAGAAGAATTCAACACGGATTTGGATAAAGCGTATCAATCCTATTTCGCGAACGCCCAAAAAGAATATAATGAAATACCAAACCTTAAGGGGATGAGTGGTATGGACGCCGTTTCAATATTGGAAAACCTAGGCATTAAAGTAGAGGTTATCGGTAATGGAAGGGTAAGGCATCAATCCATATCCCAGGGAACGGATATTAAAAAAGTTAAAAAAATAGTGTTGCAACTTTCATGAAGCTACTAAAAGACATATTATTTGGAGTTAGCCTAACAGCGGTCAGTGGCACTACGAATTGTAGTGTCAATGCCGTTTGTTTTGATTCGCGCAAGGTCCAAATGGACGATGTCTTCGTGGCTATTAAAGGAACCATCACGGACGGACATAAGTATATTAGAAAAGCCATTGATTTAGGTGCAAAAGCTATTATCTGTGAGTCGCTTCCCGACGATTTGGTAAATGAAGTAACCTATGTAGAAGTAGCTAACGGAAACAGTGCCTTGGCCATTATGGCTTCCAATTACTATGATAACCCTTCCAAAAATTTGAAGTTGATCGGTGTTACGGGTACCAACGGAAAAACAACCGTTTCTAGTCTCCTATATCAGCTGTTCAAAAAAGCAGGATACAAGGTGGGCTTGTTGTCTACCATAAAAATCATGGTCGATGATAAGGAGTACGATACAAGTCACACCACTCCCGATGCATTGACGATAAACTATCACCTTCACCTTATGAACAGTTTTGGAGTGGAATTTTGCTTTATGGAAGTGAGTTCCCACGGAATACATCAGAAAAGAACGGAAGGTTTGGTCTTTGAGGGTGCTATTTTTACGAACCTATCCCATGACCATCTCGATTATCACAAAACCTTTGCAGAATATCGGGACACCAAGAAAATACTGTTCGATAATCTGCCTAAGAAAGCTTTCGCCCTGACCAATATCGATGATAAGAACGGCTTGGTCATGTTGCAGAATACAAGAGCAAGAAAAAACACCTATGCTTTAAAGAACTATGCGGATTACAGGGCTCAAATTTTGGAGAACCAATTTGATGGGCAGTTGCTTAAAGTGGATGATAATGAGTTGTGGACCAAGCTAATCGGTCATTTTAATGCTTATAATATCCTGGCCATTTACGCAGCGGCAGATTTGTTAGGCCTGGAAAGGTTGGAAACGCTACGCTTATTGAGTGAATTGGACAATGTAGATGGCCGATTCCAATATTATATATCGAAAAAGAAAATTACGGCTATTGTTGATTATGCCCATACGCCGGATGCTTTAAAAAATGTGCTTGAGACAATCAACACATTGAGGACTGGAAATGAAAACGTCATCACCGTTGTGGGGTGTGGTGGCGACAGAGACAGATCTAAGCGTCCGGTAATGGGCAATATCGCTTCCGAGATGAGTAACAAAATCATCTTTACATCGGACAACCCAAGAACCGAATCACCTAAAGCTATTATATCGGAGATGGAGGCAGGAGTGGAGCCGCAAAACACTAAAAAGATTCTTTCCATAGAAAATAGGGAGCAGGCCATAAAAACAGCTTGCCAGCTTGCTGTGGATAACGATATTATTCTTGTTGCCGGCAAAGGTCATGAGACCTATCAGGAAACTAACGGGGAAAGAGTGGATTTCGATGATTTTAAAATGGTCAAAAACTTATTGAATCAGATGGATAAGTAATGCTGTGACAGCGTTTTTAGAAGTAATAAAGTAGTAAAAGATAATTGTAGAATTCAAAAATACAGGAAAGTCCATCTTTTTGATTTGGACTCGGTGATTGAACCAGAATTGAAATAAGAAATGTTAACCTATTTGTTCGAATATTTAGAAAAAGAATACCAACTGCCGGGAGCAAGTCTGTTTCAGTTCAGTACGTTTCGTGCGGCAATGGCGATCTTATTCTCTTTAATCATCGCAACGGCATTTGGTAAACGCATCATTCTTTTTCTGCAAAGAAAACAAGTAGGGGAAACGATAAGGGATTTGGGCTTAGAAGGTCAAAAACAAAAAGCAGGTACGCCGACTATGGGAGGTGTCATTATAATTCTAGCCACTTTAATTCCTGTTTTATTATTCGCCAGGCTGGAGAATATATACATCATCCTTTTGATTTTTACCATGTTGTGGATGGGTGTTATCGGCTTTGTGGATGACTATATAAAAGTATTCAAGAAAAACAAGGAGGGTTTAAAAGGAAGGTTCAAAGTTCTGGGTCAACTGGTACTGGGCTTAATTGTAGGCGCGGTATTGTACTTTCATCCGGAAGTGACCATGAGAGAGCATAGTAAAACGATGATTACCGACCAATATACGGTGGAGGAAGTGAGGGGAGAAGAGGTCAAGTCTACCATGACAACAGTTCCATTCTTTAAGAATAATGAGTTTGATTATACCAATTTCATTGGCTGGGCCGGAGATGGTGCCAAGGATTACGCTTGGCTGGTTTTTATTCCTATCATCATCTTAATCGTAACGGCAGTGTCTAATGGAGCTAACCTTACGGACGGTATTGATGGTTTGGCAGCTGGGACCTCGGCCATTATCGTATTCACATTAGGTGTTTTTGCGCTCGTATCCGGTAATATTATTTTTTCCGATTATCTGGATATTATGTACATCCCCAGAGTGGGAGAGCTATTAATATTTATAACGGCATTCGTTGGGGCCTTGGTAGGATTTCTTTGGTACAATACCTTTCCTGCCCAGGTATTTATGGGAGATACAGGAAGTCTAACCATTGGCGGCGTTATCGCGGTCATAGCCATTATCGTGAGGAAAGAGCTGTTGATTCCACTATTGTGCGGAATCTTCTTCGCGGAGTCTTTATCGGTAATGCTTCAGGTGGGATATTTCAAGTATACCAAGAAAAAATTAGGAGAGGGGAAAAGAATTTTTTTGATGTCGCCATTACATCACCATTACCAAAAGAAGGGATATCACGAGAGTAAGATTGTAACACGATTTTGGATTGTGGGAATTATGTTGGCCATTGTTACCATTGTGACTTTAAAAGTGCGCTAAATGAAATTTTTGGTAATCCTGGGAGGCGGAGAAAGTGGTGTAGGGACCGCCATTTTAGGAAAGAAAAAGGGATTCAAGGTTTTTGTCTCCGATAAGGGAACAATTCAAAAAAAATATAAAGACGTTCTTGAACATTTTGAAATTGATTGGGAGGAAGAGCAACATACCGAAGCGCTAATCCTTAAGGCCGACGTGGTCATGAAAAGCCCTGGTATTCCGGATAGTGTTCCTTTGGTGCAGAACCTGTTAAGCCATAACATACCGGTTATTTCTGAGATAGAGTTCGCTTCACAGTATACGGATGCTACGATTATAGGAATTACGGGCAGTAACGGGAAGACCACTACGACCATGTTGACCAACCATCTCTTAAAAGGTGGGAACTTAAACGTGGGCATGGCGGGAAACATTGGCGATAGTTATGCCAAAATGGTCGCTGAAAATGATTTTGACTATTACGTGTTGGAAATCAGCAGTTTTCAGTTAGACGGCGTAGTACGTTTTAGACCGCATATCGCAGTAATTACGAACATAACGCCAGACCATTTGGACCGGTATGACTATAAGTTTGAAAACTATATCGCCTCTAAATTTAGGATAACCAAGAATCAAACGGAGGAGGATTGTCTCATTTATGATGCAGATGACGAAGTAATTACCAACTGGTTAAAAGACAACCCGATCAAATCAAAACTAATCCCTTTTTCATTGAAAAAAAGGGTAAAGGAGGGCGCATTTTTAGAGAACGAACAAATAAGAATAACAACAGATACTGACACTATAACGATTATGACAGACGCATTGGCACTGGAAGGGCAGCACAATTTAAAAAATTCCATGGCGGCAGCTACGATTGCCAAATTGGTAGGAATTCGTAAAGAAACCATACGAGAATGTATTTCTAATTTTCAAGGCGCACCGCATAGGCTAGAGAAGGTCCTTAAAATTCATCATGTACAGTACATCAACGATTCCAAGGCAACGAACGTGAATGCTACATATTACGCGTTGGATAGTTTAAAGACCCCCACCGTTTGGATCGTGGGCGGCGTGGATAAAGGAAATGAATACAAAGAACTGATGCCGTTGGTGCGGGAAAAAGTGAAAGCAATCGTCTGTTTGGGTATGGATAATGAAAAGATAAAGGAAACGTTTGGCAATGTCGTGGATTTGATCGTGGAGACCTTTGCCATGGAAGAAGCGGTAAAAGTAGCGTATAAAATTGCGGAAAGAGGGGATAGTGTTTTGCTTTCTCCGGCATGTGCCAGTTTTGATTTGTTCAAAAATTACGAGGACAGGGGAAATCAATTTAAGAATTGCGTAAAAAATCTATAAGTGTTAAGCGTATTAAGAAACATAAATGGAGATAAAGCTATTTGGGCCGTTGCGGCACTTTTGGCCTTGTTTTCTTTTCTGCCGGTGTATAGTGCCAGTAGCAATTTGGTGTACGTGGTAGGTAATGGCACTACGGTAGGCCATTTGGTTAAACACGCTTTGCTACTATTTCTTGGCTTTGGTATTATATACGGTGTACATAAGATTCCTACCCATTTTTTTAAGGGACTATCGCTCATTGCGCTGCCCATTGTACTGGTGCTCTTAATCTTTGTTCTAGCGCAGGGAACCTCTATCGGCGGAGCTAATGCCAGTCGGTGGATAAGGATTCCTTTCGTGGGCTTTGGTTTTCAGCCTTCAAATTTGGCAGCGGTAGTGGTAATGGTTTATGTGGCCCGCTATCTGTCTAAGATCAGGGATATTAAAATAGGTTTTACGGAAAGCATTTTACCCTTGTGGGTTCCGGTATTCTTAGTGGTTTTACTGATTTTACCTGCGAATTTTTCGACCGCGGGCATCATATTTTCCATGGTTTTGATGTTGTGCTTTTTAGGCGGATATCCCGTAAAATATTTATTGGGAATAGTAGGTACGGGTCTTTTATGCTTAACGCTATTTATCCTTACCGCAAAGGCGGCACCAGATTTATTTCCCAATAGGGTGGATACCTGGATGAGCAGAATAGATAGTTTTTCCAATCCAGATGATGTCCAGGCAAACTACCAGATTGAAAAAGCTAAAATAGCCATCGCCACGGGGGGTATCGTTGGTAAAGGAGCTGGGAAAAGTGTGCAGAAGAACTTTTTGCCCCAAAGCTCGTCAGATTTTATATATGCCATTATTGTAGAGGAATATGGTTTGGTCGGAGGTTTCGCTTTAATGTTTTTTTACCTGTTTCTATTGTTTCGGATTGTGGTCGTTGCGAATGGGGCCGGCACCGTATTCAGTAAACTTTTGGTTTTAGGAGTTGGTTTGCCCATTGTTTTTCAGGCGCTTATAAATATGGCGGTGGCGGTAGAATTATTTCCCGTTACGGGACAGAATTTACCATTGATAAGTAGCGGGGGTACCTCTAGCTGGATGACCTGTTTGGCCATTGGAATTATTCTTAGTGCAAGCAATAAAAGTATAGTTCAGGATAACAATAGTAACAAGCATTTTGATGAAAGTAATCCCTTAGAAGTATTAAGTGGGCAATTATAAATTTATTGTTTCCGGTGGTGGAACAGGCGGACATATATATCCGGCGATTGCCATAGCCAATGAACTAAAGAGAAGGTTCCCCAAGGCCCAATTTTTATTTGTTGGGGCCAAGGATAGAATGGAGATGGAAAAAGTGCCGCAGGCAGGTTATAAGATTGAAGGATTATGGATTACGGGGTTGCAAAGGAAACTCACCCTTAAAAATTTAATGTTTCCCATAAAATTGATAAGTAGTTTGATCAAAGCAGGCAACATAGTAACAAGGTTTAAACCGGCTGCGGTTATCGGCACTGGTGGTTTCGCCAGCGGACCGTTACTGAAAGTTGCCTCAGGAAGGGGAATACCATGTGTGTTACAAGAACAGAATTCCTATGCCGGGATTACCAATAAACTATTAAAAGATAAGGTGGCAAAGATTTGTGTTGCTTATGATGGTATGGAAAAGTTTTTTCCAAAGGAAAAAATCGTAAAAACGGGTAATCCCGTACGAGAGGACTTGGTTGCGCTTCGCGTATCCAAAGCAGAGGCAATTGCTTTCTACCAAATGGATGTCAACAAGAAAACGCTATTGGTTTTAGGTGGTAGTCTTGGTGCGAGAAGAATTAACACTTTAATAGCGGAGAAGCTGGGTTATTTTAAAAGCCTTGGGATTCAGGTGTTATGGCAATGTGGAAAAGGATATATAGCGGAATACGAAAAATATGATTCCAAAGAGGTGAAGGTACGTGCTTTTTTAAACCAGATGGACAAGGCCTACGCCGCTGCGGATTTCATCATTTCTAGATCTGGAGCAGGCGCGGTTTCCGAACTATGTCTGGTGGGTAAGCCCACGATTTTCATCCCGTCCCCGACGGTGGCAGAGGATCATCAGACTAAAAATGCTTTGGCATTGGTACAAGAGGATGCCGCCATCATGATTAAAGAAGAGGATTTGGAGCGGGATTTTGAACAGGAGTTTGGTTCCGTTTTTAATTCGGAAGAAAAACAGCAAGAACTATCGAAAAATAGTAAGGCATTGGCATTGCCCAACGCCACGATTGAAATATGTGATGAAATCGTAAAATTATTGAACTGATAGAATGAATTTAAAAGACATACGTAATGTGTACTTCATCGGGATAGGTGGCATTGGTATGTCCGCCCTTGCCCGATATTTTCGTTTTATTAATAAGCATGTTGCGGGCTATGATAAAACAGAAACCCCTTTAACACGAGAACTTACGTCTAATGCTATAGCTATACATTATGAAGATGACGTGGACCGTATTCCGTCAACATTCAAAAATGTTGAGGATACTTTGGTCGTCTACACACCAGCGGTTGCCAAAACACATTCCGAATATCAATATTTTTTCGAGCGCGGTTTTCATATCAAAAAGCGGTCTGAAGTGTTGGGGATGGTTACAAAAGATTCTTTTTGTTTTGCCGTTGCCGGTACGCACGGTAAAACAACTACCTCTAGTATTCTCGCACATTTGTTAAAAGAAACGGGCACTCCTCTAACCGCTTTTCTCGGTGGTATTTCCGAGGATTTTAATAGTAATTTCTTATTGGAAGGTACGGAGTATTCGGTGGTGGAGGCAGACGAGTTTGATCGTTCCTTTTTAAGGTTAACGCCTAATGTAGCCTGTATTACCTCAATGGATGCGGATCACTTGGATATTTATGGAGATTCGGACGAATTGAAAAAATCGTTTCTGGATTTTACAAAGCGGCTAAAGCCTAACGGAAAGTTATTTGTAAAGAGTGGTCTGCCTGTAGCGGGTATAACCTATGGTATTGAGGATAATTCGGACTACTGTATCCGAAACATAAGAATAGAACAAGGTACCTACATATTTGATTTGGGAACCCCGAATTCAGTTTTGGAAGGGGTTAAGTTCAATAAACCAGGAAGGCATAACCTGCTTAACGGTTTAGTTGCTTTTGCTATGGCGATAGAGGCCGGTTCCCCACCGTATCGCCTAGCTGAAGCTTTGGCCACTTTCAAGGGGGTGCAACGAAGATTCTCTTACAGGATAAAGAACGATGAATTGGTATTTATAGACGATTACGCGCATCATCCTACAGAAATCAATGCTGTTTTTGAAGCAATTACGGAGATGCATCCTCAGAAAAAAGCATTGGCGATTTTTCAGCCACATCTGTTTTCAAGAACTAAGGATTTTGGCGATGATTTTGCGACAAGTCTTTCAAGATTCGATAGTATTTGCCTGCTGGAAATTTATCCGGCAAGGGAAAAGGCCATTCCAGGGATTACTTCGAATTGGTTGTTGGATAAAATAACAAATCCCTCTAAAAAATTAATTCAAAAGGAACAAATTATATCCGAAATAAAAGCTCAAAATCCTGATGTTCTCGTGACTATGGGTGCAGGAGATATCGGACTCGAAATAAATAAAATACAAAAGGAACTGTCTTATGCGTATTAATTGGAACATTTTAAAGTTTATTTCTCTAATGCTAGTAGTAATGGGGCTTTACGCATTTTCTAACCAAAGGAGTAATAGGAAGAATATCGCTAAAATAAATGTAGAATTTGTAGGAGACCAAAATTTATACCTCACAGAAGGGACGGTTAATAAATTGTTAATACAAAAATACGGGCGGCTAGAAAATGTGCCTAAAGAAAAATTAGTTTTGAATACTGTAGAGAAGGTCATTGCGGCCAATGAAATGGTGAAAAGTGCCCAAGTCTATCTTACTATAGATGGTGAGCTTACGTCTAAAATTGTTCAACGTAAACCAATCGGACGCATAGAAGGTAATTCAAAATTCTATTTGGATGACGAAGGAAAACGCATGCCGTTTTCGTCCAATTATTCAGCTAGAGTTCCCATAATTACAGGTAATGTAACAGGGGAAAGCCTTAAGGATGTGTATGAAATTTTGGAATTTATAAATAAGGACGATTTTTTACGAAAAAACATAATTGGTATTCATGTTAAGGCAGAGGATAACTATCAATTAAAATTTAGGCTGAACCGCTTTGTGGTGAATTTAGGGGGTATTGATAATCTAGAGGAAAAGTTCAGCAATTTTAAAGCTTTTTATGCAAAGGCGAACAAGGATAAAACTTTGGAAAATTTTGCGATTGTCAGTTTAGAATTCAATAACCAAGTGGTGTGCACTAAAATATAATAGAAATGGAACAAACTAAATATTCAGTAGGCCTAGACATAGGAACAACAAAAATCGTTGCCATTATTGGGAAGGAAAATGAGTATGGGAAGATTGAAATTTTGGGTATAGGAAAATCCAAGAGTTTAGGTGTTCACAGAGGTGTTGTTAATAATATTACGCAAACGATACAATCTATTCAGCAGGCCGTTGAAGAGGCGGAGAGCAACTCTGGTCTTAAAATCGGTTCTGTAGTTGTTGGTATTGCCGGCCAACACATACGAAGTTTACAGCATAGTGACTATATCACTCGTAGAGACTCTGAAGAGGTAATCAACGATGAGGATTTGGATACCCTTTGCAACCAGGTTTATAAACTGATTATGCTCCCTGGAGAGGAAATTATCCATGTATTGCCGCAAGAATATAAAGTGGACGGACAGGCCGAGATTAAGCAGCCCATTGGTATGTACGGAGGTCGTTTAGAGGCTAATTTTCATGTTGTTGTTGGTCAGGTTACTTCCATCAAAAATGTAGGCCGCTGTATTAAAAGTGCCGGGTTGGACTTGGGGAATATCACCTTGGAACCATTGGCTTCTTCGGATGCGGTACTTAGTCAGGAAGAGAAAGAAGCAGGTGTTGCTTTGATTGATATAGGAGGTGGTACAACTGATTTGGCCATCTTCAAGGATGGTATCATTAGGCATACGGCAGTAATTCCATTTGGTGGTGGTGTCATTACGGAAGACATAAAAGAGGGATGTTCTATTATAGAGAAGCAGGCGGAGTTGCTTAAGATCAAATTTGGTTCCGCTTGGCCTGGCGAGAACAAGGACAATGAAATTGTTTCCATTCCGGGACTAAGAGGTAGGGAACCAAAGGAAATTACCTTAAAGAATTTGTCCAAAATAATCCATGCCCGTGTAGTGGAGATTATAGAACAAGTTTACGTAGAGATTAAGAACTACGGCCATGATGAGCAAAAGAAAAAGCTTATTGCGGGTATAGTGCTAACAGGAGGCGGAAGCCAATTAAAACACTTGAAACAGCTAGTGGAGTATATCACCGGTATGGATACCAGAATAGGCTATCCAAACGAGCATTTAGCCGGGGATTCAGAAGAAGAAATAGCGAGTCCTTTATACGCTACAGCTGTAGGATTATTAATGAATGCCATTAAGAACGAGGCAAGGATGGCCCCGGCTACAGAGGCTACGGAGGGTAATGAAGAAACGGGAGAAGGTGAACTGGTCTATGCGGAAAGTGGGGACACTAAAATTTCCACTAACGGAGAAAGAAGGGAAAGAAAATCAGTTTTTGACAAGTGGTCTGAAAAGCTAAAGGAGTTTTTGGACAACGCAGAGTAAATAATAAAGCATACAACGAATACAATAACCAGTAATAAAAGTAATATGAGTAAGAACAGCGAATTTGATAATATCTCTTTTGATCTTCCAAAGAATCAGAGCAACGTCATAAAGGTCATTGGTGTAGGTGGCGGTGGTAGTAATGCCATAAACCACATGTTCCAAGCAGGCATCAATGGTGTTGACTTTGTTATTTGTAATACAGATTCACAGGCATTGGATAATAGTCCGGTTCCTAACAAAATTCAACTGGGCGTTTCTTTAACAGAAGGATTGGGGGCTGGTGCCAACCCTGAAGTAGGTGAGGAAGCCGCTATGGAGAGTATGGAAGATATCAAGCAAATGCTGGATAATACGACAAAAATGATATTCATCACTGCTGGTATGGGTGGGGGAACAGGAACTGGTGCTGCTCCCGTTATTGCCAAATTTGCAAAGGAGATGGATGTCCTTACCGTTGGTATCGTGACCATGCCATTTCAGTTTGAAGGAAAAATGAGATGCGATCAAGCCCAATTGGGAATTGAGAAATTAAGGAGAAACGTAGATTCGTTGATTGTCATCAATAACAATAAACTAAGGGAAGTTTACGGTAACCTAGGCTTTAAGGCCGGGTTTTCAAAAGCGGATGAAGTCTTAGCTACGGCAGCGCGTGGTATTGCAGAAGTAATAACGCATCATTACACGCAGAATATCGATTTACGTGATGCCAAAACAGTACTTTCCAATAGTGGGACGGCCATAATGGGCTCGGCAATAGCTTCTGGTTCTTCAAGGGCTAACGAGGCCATCATGAAAGCTTTGGATTCGCCGTTATTAAATGATAACAAGATACAAGGTGCTAAAAATGTATTATTGCTGATCGTATCCGGTGCGCAAGAAATTACTATTGATGAGATAGGCGAAATAAATGACCATATCCAAGTAGAGGCTGGTTATGGTGCCAATATCATCATGGGTGTAGGTGAGGACGAAACTTTAGGAGAAGCAATTGCGGTAACGGTGATCGCCACGGGTTTTAATATTGAACAACAGGACGATATCGTAAATACAGAGACAAAAAAAATAATCCACACGCTTGAGGATGGTCAGCGCGCAGAGAAAGAGCTGTTGTCCAATAATACTACGGTGCATACGCTGGTTGTTGAGGACGAAGAAGAAAAGGCAGCTCCGGAACCAGAAACTCGCTATGAGCTTTTGGACGATGACGATTTTGACTTGATACCTACGACCAGCTACATTAAGAATTTCAATGTTTTTTATGAAGAAGTGGTTGCAGAGAATGTTTCCGAAGATGATTTTATTATCATCGAGTCTTCCGACGCGCTCAGGAATATAGAGGTGGTAGAGCCGGAAATATTAAAGGTCGAAGAAGAGGACGATCAATTTGCGATGAGTTTTGATATGCCTTTAAAGGATGAAGAGGAGAAGGAGAACGTCATTACCTTTAGTTTGGATGATGATGTAAAGGACATGGATGTAAAGGACAGTGTTGAAATCATACCAGTGTTGGAGTACAACAAGACCGGGGAAACACGCTATAGTCTGGACGATTACATGCAATTGGAGAATCAATTGACAGGAGCTAAATCAAAAGCAGAGGAGTTTGAGCCAAAAATTATCGAGGATGAGCTCGTTTTTGAGAAGAAAACCATAGTAGATGATAATGCCACTACACATACGAATCGTGAAGTGGATCCTATGGAAACTCCTATTGAGGAGCTTTTAAAAGAAAGGGCGGACGAACGCAGAAGAAAATTAAAAGATTTCAACTATAAGTTCAAGAACAGTCTTAGTAATATCGATGAAATTGAAAAGGAACCCGCTTACAAAAGACAAGGTGTTCATTTAAACGATACTCCTAGAGAGAATAAAATCTCCAGAACAAGTTTAAGTGATGACAGTAACGATGAGATTCAGTTAAGGTCCAACAATTCTTTTCTGCATGACAATGTAGATTAGGTAATACCTTTTAAAGAAGTTTAAACCCGAAAACAAAAGCTGTTTTCGGGTTTATTTTTTATCTTCGTGCCGCTAAAATAATATACCATGGGACTACAACAAAAGGTAATGGAGCAAATGAAAATGGCCATGAAAGCTAAGGATACCGTTGCCTTGGAATCGTTAAGGGCCATTAAATCGGCGTTATTGTTGGCACAGACGAGTGGCAATGGTGATCTGTCCGAGGACGATGAAATAAAGTTGGTCCAAAAACTCGTAAAGCAAAGAAAAGATAGTGCTGCTATTTTTACGGAGCAAGGGAGAGACGACCTCGCAGAACTGGAGTTAGCACAGGTAGCCGTAATAGAAAAATTTTTACCAGAGCAGCTAACAGAAGAAGAAATAGAAAAGGTGGTAGTGCAAACCATTGACGCTACTAGTGCTTCTGGGATGAAAGACATGGGTAAGGTTATGGGCATGGTTTCAAAGGAACTTGCCGGCCAAGCGGATGGTAAAACAATATCCACAATTGTAAAGAATAAATTATCTTTGTAAGCTAGTGCTTACTATAAAATAATTGGCCTCGTGGCGCAACTGAATAGCGCATCAGATTTCGGCTCTGAGGGTTGGGGGTTTGAATCCCTCCGGGGTCACGAATAAATAGTTCGATAAGAAAAAACGCCAAGCTTGCTTGAGCGTTTTTTTGTTTGAACTATTTTCAAAGCGGAGCTTTGAGGGAAATGCGCAGCCAATCCCTAAGTAAAGACTACAGTTCATTGAAAAGATTCTCACTTTAATTTGAAAACAAAGTTTTTTATTTTCAATCCAGAACTTTCGGGTGGAGCTTTGAGGGAAAAACGAGCTTTAGCGAAGGTAATCCCTCCAGGGTCACTACAAGCGGAGAACCACGTCATTTTTAACGTGGTTTTGTTTTTTTGAAAAGAGCAAGAACTAGTGTACTTTCTTATCAGCTACATCGTCTGGATAATTACTATAAAGCCAAATCCTTGCTTTTTTACATTGTTCCTATTATAAAGGTTAACGCATTATAAAAAGCATTTGACAAATCCTTTCAGTGAAGTTTACACTACCTTAAATCGAATTTATAAAATTTGCTTGTTCCGAGGTAGTGGATTTAAGATATCTCTAAGTTCAAGTCATAAGTGCAACATGCATATTTAAAATACTTGGGGCTAGCCCCAAGTATTTTAGGTTCAATATTTATATTGATCTTGCATGAAACATTACAAACAATTGACCCTATCTCAAAGGTATC